>CAXUOD010000077.1:0-22726 GCA_964252585.1 uncultured Lichenihabitans sp.
TGACCGGGACGACCTTGACGACGACCGGCGCTGCAGCCTCGCGAGCTGCGGCTTTGCTTTTGGCCACCGGGACATCGGCCGTCGCCGCCTTCAGGGCCTTCGTGGTCCGGGTCGGCGCAGCGGCGGCCAGTTTGGCGGGTGCGGGTGGTGCAAGCTTGACCTTACGGGCCGGGGCCTCGCGCACCGGGGTAGCGACGGGTTCGGCCTTGGCCACGATCACACGGGTCGCCGGAGCGGCCTTGGCCACGATCACGCGGGCCGCCGGGGCGGCCCTGGCCGCAGCCGGGGCGGCGCGATCCACCTCCGGCTCGGCCTGTGCGACCCGCGGGACCGGGGCGGACCGGGGGTGAACCAGGGGAGCCGGCGACGCGACGGCGACGCGAGGCGCTTGAGCCTGGGGCAAGGTTGCGACCGCATTGTACACCGGTACGACGATGGTGATGCCAGGCTGCACGTCGGAGGGCGACTTCAACCCGTTCACCTGGAGCAGGATATTCTGCGGCACGCCATAGCGCTTCGCCAGCATCTCGGCGGTGTCACCTTGAGAAACCTGGACCGAGGCGCCGCCCTGCCCGGTCCAACCGCCGAACGAGGCGTTGGGCACGGAATGCGCCGGAGCGATCGAACCCGTGCTTTCGCGCGACACCATGACGGGGGCCGAGGCAGGCGCGGCACTCGCGGTCGACGGAGCGCGCGGCGGCAGTGCCGTCGCCACGACAGGGGGCGTTCGTCCGGTGCCGACCGGGTGGCTCAGCGTCGAAACCTTGTGCGGCTTCTCGGTCGAGCCCGTCGCGAACGGATTGCCGAAAGCATCGTTGAACCGGTTCGAGTCCGCGGAGCATCCGCTCAATAGGGCCGCCACCGCGGTTGCAGCGCAGAACTGGATGGCGAACCGGCACTGGCTGGGCGACAACAGCTTACTCATCAGCGGACCATCCAACTCACGCGGGCCTAATAAAGCCCATGTAGAACCATGCCGGTTAAGGGACGGTTTAAGATGAATCCCGCTTCCGCAATTTTGCGGCAATCTTAACGAGCCGCAGGCCCGGGTCCGCGCGTTGCACCGGAATCTTGGAAGCAATGCTCGGTGCAAGATCGGCGAACGTCACTGATGATCTATGGCGGTAGGGATCGCCGATTGTGGTGTTGACTCTGGTTTTACAATTCCTGCGATGAGCCGGGCAGTAAAGGTCGAAGTCTCGACGGTGCAAGGGGCGTTTCCAACCAGGCGCCACTCGGATCGCGCTCGGCGCTGACGAGCCACTGGCGGGCCGCCTCGCTGCCCTGCCCCGCCCTGGCATAGACCGCGACAGCGTCCGGCGCCAGGACCGCCCCAAGACTTGCCGGGAGGCAAGGCATCTCGGCATGGACCAGGATGCGATCGAAGGGGCCGCGGTCGACGGGGATCGCGAGCCCGTCACCCCAGATTACGGTGGTGCCGACCGCTTCGAGCGCCGCAAGCCGCGTCCGCGCCTCGAGGACGAGGCCGCGGAAGCGCTCGACGGCCAGGACCTCGCGGCAGAGCCGGGCCAGGATGGCAGTAGCGTAGCCGGAGCCGGGACCGATTTCGAGAACGCGGCTCTCGGGGGAGACACGCAGCGCCTCGATGGCCCGGGCCACCGCGAAAGGCTCGGACATGGTCTGGCCGCATGGAAGCGGCAAAGCGATGTCCTTGCCGGCCAGCGCGCGGAACCGTTCCGGCACGAAGTTCTGGCGGGGCACGCCTTCGATGGCCCTCAACACGGCAAGGTCGCGAACACCGCGTCCGCGCAAGCGGAGCAGGAATGCGGCAACGGCCTCCCGGCCCCATGGCTCGCTCTGCGAGCGCACAGCGTCGTCCGGCGGGCCCGTACCCGCGTCCGGCGCGCCCAGCCAGCCGCTCGGTCGTGGCTGCGGCTCGTCCGGCAAGGGTGCCCGTCCGGTCACGAAGCCCCGATCAGCGGAGAACGCGAGCGTAGCGCTCGCAGGTGGCGTCATCGGTCAGGTCGAGGCGCAGCGGCGTGACCGAGATCTTGCGGAGCCGCAGCGCTTCGAGATCCGAGCCGTCGACGGGCGTGAACTTGCCGCGCGCGAACCCGATCCAATAATAGGGATTGCCGCGTCCGTCTTCCCGCTCCTGCACCTGCATCAGCGCGGTGTCGCGCTTGCCCTGCCGGGCCACCTCGACCCCCGTGACCTCTTCGGGCAGGCAATCGGGGAAATTGACGTTGACCAGGACATCGCGCGGAACGCCTGCGTCGAGCACCTTGCGGATCACGGAAGCGGCATGCTGTTCGGCGCAAGCCCAATGGGGGTTCTTGCGGCCGGTCGTCGGTCCATAGGCTTGGCTGAGCGCAAAAGACGGAACGCCGAGCAGCGTGCCTTCCATGGCGGCCGCAATCGTCCCGGAATAGGTGACGTCCTCGGCCACGTTCTGACCACGGTTGACGCCCGACAGGATCAGGTCGGGCCGTCGATCCGCGAGCAGCGAGCGCACCGCCATGATGACGCAGTCGGTCGGCGTACCCCGGACCGCGAAGTGACGCTGCGAGATCTCGCGCAAGCGCAGCGGATCGTTGAGCGACAGCGAATGCGCGACCCCCGATTGATCGGTTTCGGGCGCGACGATCGTGACGTCGTCGCTGAGGCTCGCGGCCACCCGCTCCAGCACGGCCAGGCCCTCGGCATGGACGCCGTCGTCGTTCGTGATCAGGATCCGCATGTCAGCCCCTGTCCTTCGCGGCTTCGATCCGGGCGAGGCCTCCCATGTAGGGCGCGAGGACCTTGGGCACGGTGATCGAGCCGTCCGGGTTCTGGTAGTTCTCCAGAACCGCGACCAGGGCGCGACCGACCGCCACGCCTGATCCATTGAGCGTGTGAACGAATCGGGTGTTCTTCGCACCGGTCGGACGATAGCGCGCTTCCATGCGGCGCGCCTGGAAGTCCCCACAGACCGAGCAGGACGATATTTCGCGGAACGCGTTCTGGCCCGGCAGCCACACCTCGAGGTCGAACGTCTTGCGCGACGCGAAACCCATGTCGCCCGTGCAGAGCAGCATGCGGCGGTAGTGCAGCCCCAATCCTTCCAACACCGCTTCGGCGGCGCGTGTCATGCGCTCGTGCTCCTCGAGCGAGGCCTCGGGCGTCGTGATCGAGACGAGTTCGACCTTGGTGAACTGATGCTGCCGGATCATGCCGCGCGTGTCGCGCCCGGCGGATCCGGCTTCCGACCGAAAGCTCTGGGTCAGGGCCGTGAAGCGGAGCGGTAGTTCGCGCTCCTCCAACACGCGCTCGCGCACGAGGTTGGTGAGCGGCACTTCGGCCGTCGGGATGAGCCAGAAGTCGTCGCCGACGCGGAACTGGTCGTCCCGGAATTTCGGCAACTGAGCAGTGCCGAACATCGCGGCGTCGCGTACCAGGACCGGGGGGTCGACCTCCTCGTAGCCATGCTGGTCGACGTGGAGATCGAGCATGTACTGGCCGAGCGCGCGATGCAGACGCGCCAATCCGCCGCGAAGCACGACGAAGCGTGCGCCCGACAGCTTCGCGGCCGTCTCGAAGTCCATCTGGCCCAGGGCCTCGCCGAGCGTGAAATGCTCTTTCGGCTCGTTGCCGTCCGGAAAGGCGGGGCGTTGCCCGGATCGCTTGACCTCGTGGTTGCCGTGTTCGTCACGGCCGATCGGAACATCGCCGAAGGGGATGTTGGGCATCTCGGAAAGAGCGACCGTCAGGGCTGCACTGCAGTCGCGCTCTTCGGCTTCCCGCGCCGGCGTCTCGGTCTTGAGATGAGCGACTTCGGCCTTCAGTCGCTCCGCCTCGACCAGATCCTTGCGCGCCATCGCCTGGCCGATTTCCCTGGCGGCCGCGTTGCGTCTCTCTTGCACGGCCTGCAACCGGGCAATGGCACTCTTCCGGCGATCGTCCAGTTCCGCCAGAACGGCGCTCAGCGGGTCGAGGCCACGCACCCGACGACCCTCGTCAAACGCTTCCGGGTTTTCGCGTATCCATTTGATGTCGTACATGAAGGCTCCGCCACTCCGTGCTCGGACCAGCGCGGAGGAGGATCCGAGTGTCGTCTCAGACGGAAGAAGGAGGGGACGCCGCCGCCCGCTTTTTTTCCATCATCCGCACGGCAACGATGGCGCCTTCGTAGAGAAGCAACATGGGCAGTGCAAGGGAGCACATGGAAATGACGTCCGGCGGCGTGAGGATGGCGGCCGCCACGACCACCACGACGATCGCGTAGCGGCGCTTGGACCGCAGGAACGTGGAGTCGATGATCCCCACCTGCCCGAGCAAGGTCAGGATAACCGGCAATTGGAACGCGATGCCGAATGCGAAGATCAGCGTCGTAATGAGCGACAAGTACTCGCTCACCTTGGGCAGCAGTTCGATGGTGGCTTGTCCAGGAGCCGGCGCCTGCAGCTGATGCACCGAGAACTGGATCAGCAGCGGCATCACGACGAAATAGACCAGTAACCCGCCGAAGAAGAAGAAGACGGGCGTCGCCACGAGGTAAGGCAGGAAGGCCGCTCGTTCCTGCTTGTAGAGCCCCGGCGCCACGAACATGTAGAGTTGCGTCGCGATGATCGGGAAGGCCAGGAAGGCGGCGCCAAACATCGAAAGTTTGAGGTTGGTGTAGAACTGTTCGAGGAAATGCGTCGCGATGAGCGTGGCTTTGTCGGCCCCGACGACGCCCACATAAGGTTCGACCAGGATGTTGTAGATGCCGTGCGAGAAGTAAAAGCAGAAGAGGAACGCTACGAGAAATGCCGCGACCGACTTGATGAGCCTCGCGCGCAGCTCGATCAAGTGCTCGATCAGCGGCGCCTTCGAGGCTTCGATGTCGTCGACATGCTGGTTCATGAGGTGGGGATTTCACGCCGCGGGGGGCAATAGGATCTGGAGCGCCATGCTGCGGCGGACCGCTGGAGGGTCGGCGTCAGGCGGTCTCCGGGTGGCCGCCGCTTCGGTATTCTGATCCTGCGGCGCGACAGGGTCGTGTCGCGGTCTGCGATTGGCTCGCTATCCGGCGCGCCGACGGCCATTGCCGCCTCGGGCGCGGGAAGATCGCCATCGTTGACCGGCTTGGTCAGCACCAGGGAGTCGGCCGATGGCTCGTTCAGCGGCAGTTCCGCCACAGGCGCGATGCCGGCCCCGACGAGGCTGGGCGACGGATCCGGAACGGGTGTGAAACCGAAGTCCTTTTTTCCTCGGCTGCTCACCTCGCCCACCGGCGCCGCCACACTCTCCATGGCCTTGTTCAGTTCCGCCGTCGCATCGCGGACCGGGTGAAAATCGACGTCCAGCGATGCGGTGTTCTTGAGCTTCGCGACTTCGTCCCGGAGATCCTGAAGGTCGGCTTCCTTCATCGCATCCATGAACTGGCCCTGGAACTCTCCGGCCATGCGGCGCAGCTTCCCGACCATCTGACCCACCTGCCGCAACACCCGCGGCAGATCCTTGGGTCCGATCACCACCAGCGCCACCACGCCGATGATCAGAAGCTTGCTCGCGTCGAAATCCAGCATGAGATCAGAATCTTGCGTGAAAACTCAAAGTCAAAGGATGAACCCGGCATCCGGCACGACGAAGCGCCCGAACCAGACGGCTCGGGACGCCCTGCCTCTCAGTCGAACCGACGCCGTTCGACGGACGACGGGTCTCAGCCGACCCGACGGGTTTCCGTCGTCGTCTCCACCGTTCCGTTGGCGCGGTGATCGATGGTGCGGACCGTTTCAGCGACGGGCCGGACGGGTTCGGCCACGACGGTCGGCCGGGTCTCGGCAACGTCGTCGTCCGCCATGCCCTTCTTGAAGGACTTGATGCCCTTGGCGAAGTCGCCCATCAGGTCGGAGACCTTGCCCTTGCCGCCGAACAGGAGCAGCAGCACGCCCCCGACGATGATCCAGTGCCAGATGCTCATGCTACCCATAACCAACCTCCACGACGATGCGGCCGACGTGCCGACCCCGCGCTCTCGTTGGCTCGGAACCTATGCTTGAGGCTCCCCAAAGACAAGACGTCCCGCGGTTCGCCGCCGGCAACCCTGCGCCGCGACCGCCTGGGCGTAGCGGCATGAGCCGACGCTCCTCAGAGGCGATATTTGATCTGATCGGTCCAGAAGCGCTCCAGCCGGACCAAGGCCTGATTGACGCGGCCGAATTCGTCGCTCGAAATGCCGCCGATCTGCTCAACCGTCAGCACGTGCTTCTCGTAGAGGCCGGCCACGATCTCGTGCACGTCCTTGCCCTTTTCGGTGAGGCTGATGCGCACCGAACGGCGGTCGATGCGTGACCGGGCGTGGTGCAGGTAACCCGTCTCCACGAGCTTCTTGACGTTGTAGGAGACGTTGGAGCCGAGATAGTAGCCGCGCGTGCGCAGTTCGCCGGCCGTGAGTTCCTTGTCGCCGATGTTATAGAGCAGCAGAGCCTGGACCCCGTTGACGTCGCTGCGCCCACGGCGATCGAACTCGTCCTTGATCACGTCGAGCAGCCGGCGGTGCAGCCGCTCGACCAGCGTCAGGGACTCGAGGTAGGCCGGACGAACTTCCTTCAGCCGATCATTGCGGTCCTGTGCGGCTTCGATCTTCACGACAGTGCTCATGTGACGCCCCGTTTGCTGCCTGTGGGCCGGTGGTCCGACCGCTTCCCTGTAACACACCTTAGGCACAGCCGATGAAGACGGGTTTAAGCAATAGTCTGAACGGAAGGTTTACTTGTCGGAGTAAATCGAAAGTGAATGCAATATTGCCTTTACCACAGCCGTTCCGACTCGATTAAATTTGTATGGATCGTCGAACTGCAGAGGACATTGCCAGAAAGACTGATGGGGTGCCTGACTAGTCTTGTTCGTTCGACGATCTATGATCAGCTCTGGGTATCGCCGGCCTGCGCGGCAAGCCAAACCAGCATGAGATAGCCCGCCATGAGCCCGATATCGGTCAACCCCGTCACGAGCGGGTAATCGAAGAACCCCGGCATCACCACGAGAACCAGGAGTTGTGCTCCGACCGCGACGAGCCAGATCACGCCGCCCCACGGGGCTGCGAGCCATAGACCGATCGACGCGATGAAGTCGACCACGGCGAAAAATACGGCCGCCACCATGCCGGGAGCCGCGAGATCCGAAAAGAGACTTGCGCCGTCGGCCGACGACATCAGGACCGTGCTCCATTGCAGCAGGCCCCGGACGATCCAGATGGCGGCCGTGACCCGCATGAAGGTCACCAGGGCAAACCCGAGCCGCGACCGGCTGTCGTTGCCGTTCCCGGTCTTCAGGACGATCGCTGGGATGGGCGCGGCGGTGGCCACCCTCCGTTTGGCCGTCGACCTCTGCATCTACGCTCCCCCTCCATCCCGCGGCCACTCTCACGCGAGGCACCTAGGCTTCCACCCGCCAACCTTCCGGCCGGCCTTCCGCCGTGATAGCGTTGCCGCGTCGACACAGCGAGCATTAATCAGCCATGGCTTCACGCCTTCAGGGCTTCATCCACGCCGAGACGGCCTCCGACCCGATCTCGTCACCATCGTCCAGCCTCGGTCTCATCCACCGGCCGAGACGCAATCGCAAGGCGGACTGGGCACGCCGCCTCGTGCGCGAGTCCGTCGTGACGCTCGACGATCTGATCTGGCCCCTCTTCCTGATCGCCGGCGAGAGCCGGCGGGAAGCCGTGGCGTCCATGCCGGGCGTCGAACGGCTGAGCGTAGACGAAGCCGTTCGGGCCGCGGTTCGGGCCGCGAGGCTCGGGATCCCGGTCCTGGCCCTGTTTCCCTTCACGGATCCGGACCTGCGCGATCCACACGGCTCCGAAGCCTTGCGGGACGGCAACCTCGTGTGCCGGGCCTGCCGGGCCATCAAGGCCGAGGTCCCCGAGATCGGCCTCCTGACCGACGTCGCGCTCGACCCCTATACCAGCCACGGCCACGACGGGCTGCTCGAAGGCCACCAGATCGTCAACGACGCCACCGTGCGGGTCCTGGTGGCTCAGGCGCTCAATCAGGCACGCGCCGGAGCCGACATCATCGCCCCGTCCGACATGATGGACGGACGCGTCGGTGCCATTCGCAAGGGCCTCGACGCCGAGGGTTTCGAGGACGTCCAGATCATGAGCTACGCGGCCAAATACGCGTCCGCGTTCTATGGTCCTTTCCGCGACGCCATCGGCACCTCGGCGGCCCTGATTGGCGACAAGCAGACCTACCAGATGGACCCGTCGAACGGCGCGGAAGCCCTGCGCGAGGTCGAACTCGACCTCATCGAAGGGGCCGACATGGTCATGGTCAAACCGGGCCTGCCCTATCTCGATATCCTGCACCGCGTGAAGGCCCGTTTCGCCGTGCCGACCTTCGCCTACCAGGTCTCGGGGGAGTACGCGATGATCATGGCGGCCGCCGCCAATGGCTGGATCGACGGCGACCGGGCCATGATGGAAAGCCTCATCGCGTTCAAACGGGCCGGCGCCGACGGCGTGATGTCCTATTTCGCGCCGCGGGTGGCCGAACGCCTCAACAAGGCGCGGTGACCCCGCCGGGACGGCGACATCGCGCCATGAGGCGGCGGCTCCTCCTGCCGACGTGGTCGTGCTGAGGCCGATGCGCAGCCATCCGTCGACATTGGCCGTTGCGGCGCTCGCCGCCTTCGCCGGACTGCTGTCGGGCTGCTCCCGGACCGCCGACCGGGACCAGGCCGCGATCTGCCGCGAGGCAGCGGTGGGACTGGCTGGCGCCGTGCGGCTTCGGATCACGACGCAAGCGGCCCTCCCGGCCACACGTGACGAGCCGTCCGGCGTCCGCCTGACGATCGTGCCCGAAGATCCGGACCTCCGCCTGTCCTGGCTCGAGTGCCGGTTCACGGGAAGCGGCGTTCGGCCGGACCTCGTCTCGCTCGCGACGCCCGCCGGCCCTGTCGACGGGACGCACCTCTATTTCCTGAACCGCTTCTGGCTCGGCGACGCCGAGGCGCAGGCCAGCGATCCCGGTCTCGACGACGGCCGCGATGCGGCCCTTCCGGTGTTGCCCTTCGAAGCCGCCTTCATGCTGCAGAACCTGTTCGACGCGCTTCCCAATGCGGCCATCTACGGCCTTCTCGCAGCCGCCTATTCGGTCGTCTACGGGCTCTATGGACGCATCAATCTGGCATTCGGAGAGATCTCGGCCGTGGGAGGCTTGGCGGCGGTCGTCGGGGCCGCAGCCTTCTCCCAGGCCCCCACGGGGGAGATCTTGGGCGTGGCTTCCCTCCTGGCCGTCTGGGCGGCGGGCCAGCACGGGGTCGTCATGGAGCGGCTGGTGCTCTGGCGACTCCGCCGCGCCACGGGTCAGCAGGGTCTCGTGGCGACGATCGGCATCGCTCTTTTCCTGCAGGAGTACCTCCGGCTGGCGACGGGGTCGCAACCCCACTGGGTCGCGTCGCTTCTGGCCGATCCCTTCAGGCTCGCACGAGCCGATGCCTTTGTCGTCACCGTGACCCCGATGGCGGTGCTGCTCGCCTGCACCGCGGCCGGAGCCTCCGCGGCGCTTCTCGCCATGTTCCGGTTCAGCCGCTTCGGGCGGGACTGGCGGGCCACCGCCGACGATCCGGGAGCCGCGGCCCTGTTCGGGGTCGACCCGCGTTGGCTGTCGGTCAAGACCTATGCGCTCGCCTCTGCGCTCGTCGGCCTGGCCGGAGCCGGCGTCACGCTGTATTACGGCGGACTGGGCTTCGGCTACACCACCGGGCTCGGGCTCCGGGCGCTCATCGCGGCGATCGTAGGCGGCATCGGCTCGGTTCCGGGCGCCTTCCTGGGCGGCATCGGGATCGCTTTGGTCGAGGCGGTCTGGTCGGCCTACTTTCCGATAGCGGACCGCGACATCGTCATCGACATCCTGCTCGTCGCGATCCTGGTTCTGAGGCCGGGCGGTCTTTTCGGCTACCGGGAACTCCTTCCCCGGATCGCATGACGAACAGGCCCAAGAAATTGCGTCGGCCGGCTTGAGACGGCGATGTCGCGACCCCAATCTCATCGGCGGTATCGGGAGCCGTGTCATGACCTTCACTAGCGCGTCGCGCAATCTGTCATCGACGATCGGGCGGGCCGGGCTGCCCATGCATGCGCTCGACGGTGTCCGCAGGCGTCGGGTGATTGCCCTCGCGGCCGATTTCGTCGTCGTATCGATCGTCGCCACGCTGCTCTGGATGGCGCTGCTGGTGCTGACCTTCGGTTTGTTCCTGGCGCTTCTTCCGCCACTGTTCCCCTTCGTGGCGTTCTTCTACAACGGCCTCAGCGTGTCGGGCCGTGCCATGGCCACGCCGGGCATGCGGCTCGCCGGGGTCGAACTTCGCCTCGACGCGACAGGTGATCGCGTGCCGTTTCTCAACGCTGCACTGCATGCCGTGCTGTTCTATTTCAGCTGGATGTTCCCGCCCGTCCTTGTGTTGTCGCTCTTCACGGAGGACAAGCGATGCCTGCATGATATGCTGTCGGGGGTGATCGTGGTGCGGCGCCTCTAGATCGCTCTTCAATCGGAAGTGGCGCACCGTGACCAAGAGGCCGATCGGCTACCACCCGGCGGGGAGATGACGGTTTGACGCGAGAGCCGCGCGATGCACCGCAGTTCTACCTCACGGCCCCGTCCGCCTGCCCCTACCTGCCGAACCGGCTCGAGCGGAAGGTCTTCACGCACCTGATCGGACGTCGTGCCGCGTCGATCAACGACGCCCTGACGCAATCGGGCTTTCGTCGATCGCAGACGATCGCGTACCGGCCGGCCTGCGAGATGTGCCGCGCCTGCGTATCGGTGCGCGTCTGTGTTGACGAGTTCCAGCCCGGCAAGAGCTTCCGCCGCGTCCTGCAGCGCAACCAGGACCTGGTGTCGTTTCCGATCCCGGCCAAGCCGACCGCCGACCAGTATGCATTGTTCCGATCCTATCTCGCGGAACGGCATGGCGAGGGCGGCATGGCCGACATGAGCATCCTCGACTTCGCCATGATGGTCGAGGACTCGCATGTCCAAACGAAACTGATCGAGTACCGCCGCCATGGTCCCGACACCGCCATCACCAAGCGTGGTCAGGGTCCTCTCGTGGCCATGTGCTTGACCGACGTCCTGGCCGACGGGTTGTCGATGGTTTATTCATTCTACGACCCCGACCAGGCGGACCGCTCGCTCGGCACCTACATGATCCTCGACCATATCGCGCGGGCCAGGGCCATGGGGCTGCCCCATGTCTATCTCGGCTACTGGGTCGAGGGTTCCCGCAAGATGGATTACAAGGCGCGCTTCACGCCCCAGCAACGCCTCGGGATGAACGGCTGGGAACGATTCACTTGAGGCGCATCGGCGGAGGTCGGCGGCGCGGCTCCGTCGGTGCTCCCATCCGGCTCGCCCGAAGTCGCATCAGTCTCCGAAGCGGTTGTCGCGGCGGAAGCCTTTCGGCGGCTGCCGCCCACGGTCGGCCCGCTTGCCGAACCAGGGCAGCAGGTCCTTCTCGGACAGCATTCTCGGCTTGCCGGACGCGTCCTGCCAGCCGAGCCCCTGCTTCAGCGTGAACAGGCGCACGTCCGAAAGACCCGCGACCGCCCGCTGCAGCGTCACGCCCTTGCCGCGCGCCATTTCGGTGATCTGCGAGAGGGGGAACACCAGCATGTGCCGATCGTTGCTGACGACAGCGACGTGGTCGCCGGTGACCCGCAGCATCAGCTTCGCCTTGACGCCCGCAGCAGGCGAGATCAGCGTCTTGCCCTTCCTCGTGCCGACGACGAGATCCGTCATGGCGGCCAGGAAGCCGCGGCCGTCGCCCGACGCCACGAGGACCTTGCCGCTCTCTTCGAAGGGCAGGACGGCCGAGACATTCTCCCCCTCGCCGAGGTCGACCATGAGCCGGATCGGTTCACCCAGTCCCCGGCCGCCGGGCAGCTTCCCGACCTCCAGCGTGAAGACCTTGCCATCCGTGGCCAGCACCACGATCCGGGCCGTGGTTTCCGTGAAGAAGGCGAGCGACAACCGGTCGTCTCCCTTGAACGACAGCCCCACCGTCTCGGCCACATGGCCTTTGAGCGTGCGGATCCATCCCTTCTCGGACACGACGACCGTGACGGGCTCGCGCTCGATGAAGCTCTGCGCGGTCGTGGACGCGTCGAGCTCCGGCAGCGCCTCGAACGTCGTGCGCCGCCGGCCGAGCGGCGTGTCGGCGCCATAGCGCTTCCGTACGTCTCGGATCTGGGCCGCGACGCTCTTCCACTGTGCCGCCTCGCTGGTGATCAGCGCCTCGAGCCCCTGCTTCTCGCGGGTGAGCTTCTCGTTCTCCTTCTGGAGTTGCATCTCCTCCAGCCGGCGCAGGCTGCGCAGGCGCGTGTCGAGCACGTAATCGGCCTGGACGTCGCTGAGTGCGAAGGTGGATTTCAACGATGCCTTCGGGTCGTCCTCCTCGCGAATGATGCGGATCACCTCGTCGAGGTTGAGAAAGACGATCAGCATGCCGGCCAGGACCTCGAGCCGCCGCTCGATTTCGGCCAGGCGATGTCGGGACCGGCGGACCAGCACGACCCGGCGATGGTCGAGCCATTGCTTCAGGGCTTCGCCCAGGCCCACGACCCGCGGCACGACCCCGTCGACGAGCACGTTCATGTTGAGCGGCACGCGAGTCTCGAGTTCCGTCAGTCGGAACAGGTGCTCCATCATGACCTTGGGATCGACGCTCCGCGACCGCGGTTCGATGACCACGCGAATGTCCTCGGCCGATTCGTCACGGACATCGGCGACGAGCGGGCTCTTCTTCTCGTTGATGACCTCGGCCAGTCTTTCGATGAGCCGGGACTTCTGAACCCCGTAGGGGATCTCGGTCACCACCACGCTCCAGGTGCCGCGCTCGCCCTCCTCCTTGGCCCAGCGCGCGCGCAGGCGGAAACTGCCCCGTCCCGCGCGGTAGTTCTCGGCGATGGCGCCCATCTCGTCGACGCAGATCCCGCCGGTGGGGAAGTCCGGGCCGATGACGATGCGCGAGAGTTCGGCGTGATCGGCTGCGGGATGGGCGATGAGATGAAGGGCCGCGTCGCAGAGCTCGATGATGTTATGCGGCGGGATCGAGGTCGCCATGCCGACCGCGATGCCTTGAGCGCCGTTGGCGAGCAGGTTCGGGAAGGCGGCCGGCAGAACCACCGGCTCCTGTTTGTCTCCGGAGTAGTTGTCCCTGAGGTCGACGGTGTCGTCCTCGATTCCGTCGAGCAGGAGCTTGGCGAAATCCGTCATCCGGGCTTCGGTGTAGCGGTAGGCTGCTGCCGGATCGCCATCGATATTGCCGAAATTGCCCTGGCCATCGACCAGCGGGTAGCGGGACGAGAAATCCTGCGCCAGCCGCACCAGCGCGTCGTAGATCGCCTGGTCGCCATGAGGGTGGAAGTCGCCCATGACGTCGCCGACGATCTTGGCGCATTTCTTGAAAGCCGTGGCGGGGTCGAGGCGCAGCACCTGCATGCCGTACAGGATGCGCCGGTGAACCGGCTTCAAGCCGTCGCGCGCGTCGGGCAGGGCACGGCCCATGATGGTCGACAGCGCATAGGCGAGGTAACGCTCCTCCAGGGCCTCGCGAAGGTTGACCACGACAGGTTCGGAAGGGGGTAGCGGGGGCTTCGGGACGGTCTTGACCATCGTTCATCATCCTGGTGCGCGGCTCATGCCGGCGTCCGTCGATCGTTGGCGGGATCTGTACCTCTTTCGTTCCCGCATCGCGACGTCATTCCGCCGTTCGGGAAGTCGATGTCCTCGGCGTCGCGATCCGGGGAGGAACAATGGTCGCGCTCGAGCATTCCACCTGTAGCCAGACTGTGGCGGCCCTGCACTAGCCGAAGCTCAGCCTTGAGCCTAGTCAGGTCTGCAACAGTTCGGGGTCGTAACTGCCGGCATGCGAGGCCAAGACGCATGCCGGTGAGCCTTGCGATAACGTCGTGCTCAGCGGGAACATCATGGACAAGAAAGCCATCCTCAGCCTGACGTCGGGCGTGACCGTCGTGGTCGCGACGCTGATCGGCGTGGCCTTGATGAACCCGCCGCGGGCCGCCGACGCCGCGGTGATCCATGGCGCGCTTGTCCAATGCCCCCTGGCCGAAGTCCAGATCGACCAAGGCTACGGGGTCAGCAGCAAGGCCCTCCGCCCGGTTTGTGCGACCGCTGTGGCATCAGGCCACTGACGACAGCACCGTTGCCAGGTAGCTTCGTCTCGCATCCGGCGGAGACAGGTTTCTGGGCGCGAAGACGTCGCGGTTGAGAAAGTACTCTGTCAATCGGAACCCCGCCGCGAGATCTTCCCCCGATATGGAATCGGCCCCTGATTCGGGGCGGAGGAACGCCGGGAGATTCAGCAGACGATCGCGATAGGGTGCACCGGCCGATTCGGAGACCGCCCGTCCCGTCTTCGGCGACACGTAACGGAGGCCCTCGCGACTGTTAGTGACCGCGCATCGGGTCAGATCGAGCCCGAAGCCGAGTTCGGCCAGGAGTGCGAGTTCGAATTGGATCATCTGCAGCGGAAGCCTGGTGCGGTCCTCGATGCCGTCCATCATCGCATCGAGCATGTCGTGCAGGATCGCATGAGGGTCGCGCTCCGGCAGGAGCCGTCCGAGCCCGCACAGGTGGTTGACGGCCTGGAGGGGGCCGACGCTGTCGAGGAAACGTCCCGCCCGGAGCGCCAGGGGTTCGATCGCATAGGTCCCCATGTGGTCGTCGATGCGAGCCCGCCATATGGCGGCGACGGTGTTTCCGGGCTGCAGGACCGGCCGAAGCCGTCGTGAACGTCCCCCCCGCACGACCCCGAGGTGGCGCCCATGGTGAGCTGTCAGCAGTTCGACGATGACGCTCGTTTCGCCGTAGGCGCGGCCTCCGAGAACCACGCCGCGATCCTGCCACTCCACGACGCTGCTCCGTCCGACCGCCGCCCTTGCATCGCAAGGCCTTCACCTCGACGCGAGCCGAAGGCTTGAAGTTCACCGGTGCTCTGCGCCGAAGCGGGCTTCCTCCGAGCGTCCGCACCGCGCTCCGGTGACCTGCCCGTCAGCGTTCCTTGGGAAATTCCAGACCCATGCCGCGGAAACGCTCCGGGTCGTCGAGCCAATTCTCCCGGACCTTGACGTGCAGGAACAGGTGGATGTTGCACTCGGCAGCCTCGCCGATGTCCTTGCGGGCCGCCTTTCCGATCGCCTTGATGGTCTGGCCGTCTTCGCCGATGACGATCTTCTTGTGTCCGGCTCGCGTCACGAAGATGGTCTGCTCGATCCGTGCCGAACCATCGGGCAGCGTCTTCCAGTCGTCGGTCTCGACGGTGGTCTGATAGGGCAGTTCCTCGTGCAGCCGCTCGAACATCTTTTCGCGCGTGATCTCGGCCGCGAAGGAGCGCAGCGGCGCGTCGGTGACCTGGTCCTCCGGGTAGAGCCACGGTCCAGGCGGCATGGCGTCCGCCAGCACCTTCAGGAACTTGTCGAGCCCGTGGCCCCGGAGGGCCGACAGCATGAAGGTGTCGTCGAACTTGAGGCGCGCGTTAGCGGCTTGGGCCAACGCGAGAAGCGCTTCGACCTCGACCGTGTCGATCTTGTTCAACACCAGAAACCGGGCGCCCTTGACCTCGGCCATCCGCTCCAGGATCGCCAGGTTCTCGGGGTCGAGCCCCTTGCGGGCATCGATGAGGAGCGCCACCGCATCCGAGTCCCCGGCCCCGCCCCAGGCGGCCGACACCATGGCACGATCGAGCCGCCGCTTTGGCGCGAAGATCCCCGGCGTGTCGACGAAGATCACCTGGGACGCCTCGAGGATCGCGATGCCCCGCACCGGTGCGCGCGTGGTCTGCACCTTGCGCGACACGATCGACACCTTGGCGCCCACCAAGGCGTTGATGAGCGTCGACTTGCCGGCGTTCGGGGCCCCGATGAGGGCCGCGAAGCCGCAGCGTATCGTAGGAGGATCACCGGACTGGCGCTCGGTCGTCATGGTCCTGATCCTCCGGCGGCGGGTGCGGGCGGGAGAGGCCGGAAGCCTTCGCGGTCCATGAAAGCTTCGGCGGCCGCCTGTTCGGCGCCTCGCTTCGATGTGCCGAGCCCCTCGGCGAGGGCATAGCCGTTGATCGCCACCGAAACGACGAAGCGCGGCGCGTGATCAGGCCCACTCCGCTCCTTCTCCCGATAGAGCGGCGCCGGTTTGCCATGCCCCTGGGCCCATTCCTGCAGTGCGGTCTTCGGGTCCTGCAGGGCGCGTCGCGGCGACAACATGCGCGCCTCCCAGGCGCGGGCCACAAGGGTGGCTGCGGCCTCGAAGCCACCGTCGAGGAAGACCGCGCCGATAATGGCTTCGCACACGTCCGCCAGGATAGCCGGACGGCCGCGGCTGCCAGACTGTACCTCGCCGGCGCCGAGCCGCAGGACGGAGGCGACCTCCCAGGCCTCGGCGACTTCGGCACAGCTCTCCCAGCGCACGAGATCGGCGAGGCGTCGCGACAGTTCCCCTTCGGCGGCCTGCGGGAACCTGGCGAACAGCATCGCGGAGACCGCGAGACCCAGGACACGGTCGCCGAGAAACTCGAGACGCTGGTAGCTCGCGAGGCGGGCGTTGCCGTGGCCGACAGTTCCACTAATGTGGGTCAACGCCGTGACGGCGAGGTCGGGCTGGGCGAAGCGATAGCCGATCCTGTCTTCGAGTCCGGACAAATCTGTCCTGGCGCTCCGGCTCATCGCACGAGTTTGAACAGGCGGTTCCACCGCACGGATGTCGGCCAGCGCCAGAACTGCCAGAGCGGCGCATCTTCCCTGATCGAGAAGAAGATCACCTCGGCTCGGCCGACGAAGTTTTCGAAGGGCACATAGCCGACCCCGCCCTGCTCCGGCGAGACGCGGGAATCCGTGGAGTTGTCGCGATTGTCGCCCATCATGAAGTAGTCGCCCTGCGGCACCTCGTAGACGGCCGTGTTCGAGTAATAGCCGTTGTCGCCATCGCGCTGGATGATGAGATGCGTGACGCCGCCCGGCAGAGTCTCGTTGTAGGTCGGAACCTCGACCTCGTTGCCGAACTGGTCGGGAGTGGTGATTTTCTGGGTCGGCTCGCGCGGAACGATCTGGCCGTTGATGTAGAGGCGCGCGTTCAGAAGCTGAATCTTGTCGCCCGGCAAACCGATGACCCGCTTGATGTAGTCGGTCGAATTGTCGAGCGGCAGCTTGAACACCGCCACGTCGCCGCGCTTCGGCGGCGTCCCGAGGATGCGGCCGGAAAACAGATTGGGACTGAGGGGGAACGAGTATTTCGAATAGCCGTACGAGTATTTCGACACGAACAGGTAGTCGCCGATCAGCAGGGTGGGGATCAGCGACCCCGAGGGGATATTGAAGGGCTGGAACAGGAAGGTCCGGACCACCACGGCAATGAGCAAAGCTTGAACGATGACCTTGACGGTCTCGCCGATGCCGCCTTCTTTCGAGGTCTTCAACTGGCGTTGTGCCTGCTTGCCCTTAAGGCTCATGGGCTCCGTCATCGCTTCACTGTCCGATCGTCCTGCCCGGCAATGCCGGAATGCGCCTGTTCGGTCCGCCAGCCAGAGGATCTGCCGCGAAGCTGACCCGGATTCGCGGGCGGCTCAACAGCGCCGCGCCACGGTCCGTCGCAGGCATATAGCGGTCCGTCCGGTTTGCGCCAAGTCCGGCCCCCGACGGCCCAGTAGCCTCGCGGGCCGCCCTGCCCTCACTGTCGGCCGACCCCCGGCACGACCGCCTCGATCACCACGAAGGCCTGAGCATAAGGGTGCTCGTCGGTCAGGCTGAGGTGAATGACCGGCTCGAACCCCTCGGGCACGATGCGTCGCAACCGCTCGGCCGCGCCACCGGTGAGCTCGAGGGTGGGCTGTCCGCTCGGCCGGTTGACGACGCCCATGTCGCGCCAGAAGACGCCGCCGCGAATGCCGGTCCCGAGCGCTTTGGCGCAAGCTTCCTTGGCCGCGAACCGCTTGGCGTAGGACGCGGCCGGGTTGGCGCGTCGTTCCGACTTACGCCGCTCGACCTCGGTGAAGCAGCGGGCCACGAAGCGCGGTCCGTGCCGTTCGAGCACCTGCTGGAGGCGCCGGATATCGCACAGGTCGTTGCCGATGCCGACGATCATGGCGTTCTGCCCTGCTGAGGCTCATCCATTGACCCGCTCCACCTTGGAGACGGTCTTCTGGTGGCGGAGCTGCGCCATGATGGCGTTGAGCTGCTTGACGTCCCAGACCTCGACATCCACCACGACCTCGCGGAAATCCTTCGACCGCGACATGACGCGGATGTCGTCGATGTTGCCGCCGTGATCGCTGATCGAGCTAGCGATGCCGGCAAGCGCGCCGGGTTCGTTGATGGCGGTGACCGACAGCTGGGCCGGAAACAGCTCCTTGCGGGCGGGGTCGATATCCCAACGGACGTCGAGCCAGCGTTCCGGCTGATCGTCGAAGGCGATCAGCGCCGGCGACTGGATCGGATAGATGGTGATGCCTTCGCCGGCCGTGAGGATCCCGACGATGCGGTCTCCCGGAACCGCGCCGCCATTAGGCGCGAAGTGCACGGGCAGGTCGCCGGATTGACCCCGGATGGGAATCGACCGGTTCGGCTCGGCGGAACTGGAAGGCACCTTGAAGCGGAAGTTCTCCGCCTTCTCGAGACCGAACCAGCCGGCGTCTCCCTTCTCCGGCCCGGCCCCTGACTTTCGCGGCTCGACGATCTCGGGGTGAACGGCCCGCACCACATCGCCCGAGAACATCTCGCCGCGGCCGACCGAGGCCAGCACGTCGTCCGACGAGGACCGCGCGAGGCGCGGCAGCGCGGACCTGAGCTTGTCCTCGGAGAAGGTCTTGCCGTTGCGCTCGAAGGCACGGGTGAGGATCTGGCGCCCGAGCCCGGCATACTGGGCCCTGACGGCTGCTCTCGTCGCCCGGCGGATCGCTGCACGGGCCTTGCCGGTGGCAACCAGGGATTCCCAAGCCGGCGGCGGCACCTGGCCTTCGGCGCAGGCGATCTCCACCTCGTCGCCATTGGCGAGTTCGGAGAGGATCGGAACCATCCGGCCGTTCACCTTGGCGCCCACGGCCGTGTTGCCGATGTAGGTGTGGACCGCATAGGCGAAGTCGATCGGGGTCGCGCCTTTCGGCAAGGCGATCAGCTTGCCTTTCGGCGTGAAGCAGAAGACCTGGTCGTGGAAGAGTTCGAGCTTGGTGTGCTCGAGGAACTCTTCGGGATTGTCGCCGTCCGCCAGCATGGCAATGGTGCGCCTGAGCCCGCCATAGGCACGGCTTTCCCCGGCCGCGATCCCCACATTCAGGGCGCCGCCGTCCTTGTAGAGCGCATGCGCCGCGATGCCGTTCTCGGCGAGGTCGTGCATGGCCCGCGTGCGGATCTGCAGCTCGACCCGCTGCCGTCCGGGCCCGACGACCGTGGTGTGAATGGAACGATAGTCGTTCTGCTTCGGGATCGAGATATAATCCTTGAAACGGCCCGGAACGCTCGGCCACTGGGTGTGGATCGCTCCGAGGACGCTGTAGCAATCCTCGATCGTGTCGACCAGAACCCGGAAACCGAAGATGTCCGACAGCTGTTCCAACGCCAGAGACTTCTGCTCCATCTTGTGCCAGACCGAATAGGGCTGCTTCTGTCGGCCCTTCACATGGGCCGCGATGCCGCGGCCGGCGAGCTTCTCGGCCAGTTCGGTCTCGATCTTGGCGATGAGCGAGCCGTAACGGGCCGTCATGTCGTCGAGCCGGGAGACGATGGTGTCGTGCGCCTCCGGCATCAGGGCCTGGAAGGCGAGCTCCTCGAGTTCGTTGCGCATGCTCTGCATGCCCATCCGGCCGCATAGGGGCGCGTAGATGTCGAGTGTCTCCTGCGCGATGCGGGCCCGCTTGGCGATCGGGACGAAGTGCAAGGTCCGCATGTTGTGCAACCGGTCAGCGAGCTTGACCAGCAGCACTCTGATGTCGTCCGCGATGGCGAGGAGCAGCTTTCGCAGGTTTTCGGCCTGGGCGGCCTGTTTCGACACGAGGTCGAGCCGCTTGATCTTGGTCAGGCCCTCGACGAGGCTGCCGATCTCGTCGCCGAAAAGCTGATCGATTTCCTCGCGGGTCGCCTCCGTGTCCTCGATCGTGTCGTGCAGAACGGCGGCGACGATCGTGGCGTCATCGAGTTTCAGATCTGTGAGGATGGCCGCGACTTCGAGCGGATGAGTGAAATACGGATCTCCGGAGGCGCGCTTTTGAGCGCCGTGCGCCTTCATGGCATAGACGTAGGCACGGTTCAGGAGATCCTCGTCCGCGTTCGGATTGTAGCTCCGGACGCGGTCGACCAATTCGTACTGGCGAAGGATCTTCGCAGGCCCCGTACGGCGCGGAGCGGTGGTGGCGAGCGTCATAAACGGATTATCGGCAGCCGGGACCTGCGCGGCAAGACGGAACACGTCGGCTGCTCAAGGAAACACTACGCTCGCCACCGATCCGGACCTCTGCTTCGCGGCCCGGTTGCGCGACGCGGCTATTCGCCCTCGTCTTCCGTCTCGGCGGGAGGCACCAAGCCTTCCAAACCGCGCAGCAGGTCCTCTTCCGTCATGCGGTCGAACTGCACTTCGGTGCCGACGTCCGAGTCGGCGGACATCTTGCTCGTCGGTGCCATGGCGGGAACGGCTTCGGGCTCCGGCTCGTCGACTTCGACGTGCTTCTGCAGCGAGTGGATCAGGTCTTCCTTCATGTCCTCGGGCGAGAACCGCTCGTCGGCGATCTCGCGCAAAGCCACGACGGGGTTCTTGTCGTTGTCCCGGTCGATGGTGATCGGGGCGCCGGACGAGATGAGACGAGCCCGATGACTGGCCAGCAGGACCAATTCGAACCTGTTCTCGATCTTGTCGATGCAATCTTCGACGGTTACACGCGCCATAAGGTGGATCCTATTCGGAACTGGATTTGGCTAGGGCGGTAGCCCGCGATACGCCGGGACGCAAGGGGCGAGCAAAAGATTCCTCTTGACGCCACTCAACTTTTCTTCGCAGCCGACATTGGAAGAACAGGCCTCCCGTAAACAAGGCGACAGTGTCACGAGAAGGTCGGAAAAAATTCAAACTGCTGGTGCCGTTAAACCCGTCACGATCGATATCAGAGAGTGACGATCATTATCAGAGCGGTGTAGAACGACCCGATGCGATGGCCGACCGGCGACGGCCGACGGCCGGAACGAACCTCAGTGACCGGCAGCCTCATTCGAGCTTCGACCGGGATGTGATGACGGGGCGTCACTTACCGGCATTCGATTTTTGAAAAGCTACCATTGACCCAAGAGCAACATCTGATGGCCGAGCAAGAACGTACAGCCCTCTTCATCGACGGCGCGAACCTCTACGCGACCGCTAAAACCCTGGGCTTCGATATCGATTACAAGCGTCTTCTGCGCGAATTCCAGAGCAAAGGACGGCTGATCCGGGCATTCTATTATACGGCGCTGGTCGAAGATCAGGAGTATTCTTCGATACGGCCGCTTGTCGATTGGCTCGACTACAACGGTTACGCGGTGGTGACGAAGCCAACGAAAGAGTTCGTCGACTCGATGGGCCGTCGGAAAGTCAAAGGCAACATGGACATCGAACTCGCGGTGGACGCCATGGAAATGGCAGGGTGCCTCGATCACATGGTGCTTTTTTCGGGCGACGGCGATTTCCGCTCGCTCGTCGAAGCCGTGCAGCGACGCGGTGTGCGGGTTTCCGTGGTTTCGACGGTCACGACCCAGCCCCCGATGGTGGCAGACGAACTGCGTCGCCAGGCAGACGAATTCATCGATCTCGTTCATCTGATTGGCAAGATCGGTCGCGATGGGGAACGTCCGGAACGCGCTGTTCGCGTCAGCGAGCGTCGCCCCCTGGCTGCCAGCTACGCACAAACCCATGACGACGAGGGCCCTGCGGCGCCATGACACTGGCCCCCGAGGGGCTGGCAGAGCCGCCTCTCGATTGTCCGGCCTGCCCTCGCCTCGTGTCGTTCCGCGCCGATTGTCGGCGCCGCGACCCGACGGGTTACAATGCGCCGGTTCGCTCGTTCGGTCCGGTTTCGGCTCGGTTGCTCGTGGTCGGCCTCGCGCCGGGCCGCGACGGGGCCAACCGCACCGGCCGTCCGTTCACCGGCGATTGGGCCGGTGACTTGCTCTACGAAACGCTGAAGCTCTACGGTTTCGCTTCGGGGGACTACGACGAGCGGCCCGACGATGGTCTGATCCTCACGGATTGCATGGTCACCAATGCCGTGCGCTGTGTGCCTCCGGCCAATAAGCCGACCCCGGCCGAGATCGCGACGTGCCGCGCCTTTCTTTCGGATCGCATCGCGGCCGCGCTTGATCTCGAAGTCGTTCTGGCGCTCGGCCGTATCGCCCATGAGAGCGTGGTGCGGGCCCTTGGATTTCGTCTGGCCGGAGTGCCGTTCGGACACGGTCGCCGACATTCTCTCCTGGCTCGGCACCGCCATCTGATCCTTTTCGACAGCTATCATTGCTCCCGCTACAACACGAACACGGGCGTGCTGACGACCGCCATGTTCCGCGCCGTCCTCGGCGAGATCCGCGACCTCCTCGACGATGTCGACCGACTAGGCCCGTCGGAAAAGGCGAGTATCGATCTCTAAGCGAGACGCGAGCGAACGTCGAAACGGTGGCAGGCGCTGGTAAGCTTGGTCGACCGGCCCAGACCAACGGGGCATCCGTTCGGATCTGACCCCTAGAGCAGTATAGGGGGGCGAGTGGTGGGGGAGG
>CAXUOD010000078.1:0-12266 GCA_964252585.1 uncultured Lichenihabitans sp.
GCCCTACCCCATCCAGCGGGCGAACAGGCGAACCGGGTTGAGGCGGCGGAGCCGGCCCCAAGCCGCGACCCGGTGCAGGCGATCGAGACGCGCCTGCAGCACGCCGAGCCGGTCCGACAACGTCATGATCTCATCCTGCTTTTCGGCCATCGAGGCCTTCAGGCGATCGTTCTCGAATCGCAGGTCGTCGATGTCCAGCTCCAGCCGGCGCATCCTGAGGGTCGCGTCCGCGCGATCGCCGCCTTCACGGTCCGTCACGGTTCGGCATCCGGTGATCCGGCGGCCCGCCAGAGGCTTTCGTCGATCCCACGCGCCACGGCATCGCGCGCGAAGAAGCGCGTGAACGCCGAGACCTCGAACGGATTGTCGAGTCGGAAAGCAAACCGCAGCTCTCCGGAGCGCGCATGGGCGTGCTGCATCAGATTGGTCACCCGCTCCCCCAAGGTACCGGTCCGGGCCCAGGGGTTCGGCAGACGGGCGTAACGGTCGTAAGTCCGAAACGGATCGCCCGACCACGTGAGGTGCTTCTCGCGGAACATGCGGCGGACAAGTTCGGGGATCGCGACGCCATTGGTGAATCTGCCATAGGCATAGGGTCGGGATGACCCTGAACCCCGGGCGGCGGCCAGGCGTCGCTGCGCATAAGCCGCGAGCAAGCCGGCCAGCGCGCCAGTTGCGAGTGGCAAAGGAACATATTTCGACAACCGCTCCGGACGTTCGGGTTCGAAGCCGCTGAAATGGAAGAAGCCGAGCGGGCGACCGTCGACAAGCCACGACCCGTCTATGCCGCCTGAGACAACCCGCGGCGGTATGTTCCAATAGGCGACATTGAGGCTCGTGTCGCGGATCACGCAGGTATTCTCCGTCAGGCCCGGAAGCAGATCCATGTACTTTTGATCGACGAACAATCCTTGCGACTGATCGTTCCGGCAATCGTACCGGAGCTTCCTGGCCCACCATCGCAGCGTCGGCTCCGTCTCGGGTTGTTGCGATGCCGCGAGGAAACCGAGGTTGTAGACGCCGGTTTGCATGACGTGCTGCTCCGTGCGCGGCGCATCGGGATGGGGGGGCACGCAGAAATGCGGCGTCAACACGAAGGAAGCACCGCCATCCAGCAGCGCCAGCACGTCGTCGAGGCGTCGATAGATCTCTATATCGGGGTCGAAGAAGATGACCTTGTCATAGCCGCGCTCGAAGAGACGCAACATGAGATATGGCTTGATGGCCGTATTGAACTCCATGACGTCGTAAGCGAAGGCAAAACTCTCGAAGTCCGGAATGCCGAGCCTATCGGCCGGGATGACTTCGACGCCGTCGGGATAATGGTCGTCGGCGGTCCAGGCATCCGCCAGCCCCAGAATGAGGTCCGCGTCCGGATGGAACGTCTGAACCGACGCGAACAAGACATCTGCCTGAGGCAGGTAGTTATTCGAGCAGATCGTGACGATGGCGGTCCGGAGGCTCATGCGGGTCGTGCGTTGTTGGCGAGTCTCACCGATCCTGGATCATGGCACTGGCGAAGCTTCGACTGGACCCATGCCATCGGGATGTCCCCGTGTCCACCGCCACCCTCGGCCTGGCACGATACAAACGCTCAGGTTGTTCTCCCCTGAGCCACCGGAAAGCAGCAGACGACACGGCCCTCCTCGTCGGTCAACCAGGCAAAATCGGCATCGTCCACGAAGCCTTCGAGAGGAAAATCCCGCGCGTGCGCGTCTGCCTGGCGGTCGTCCTGCGCCGAAATCAGGATATCCGCCGACGGGGTCTCGACCGAGCCGTCGGGGTTGTGATGGGTGCTCCTCAGACGGTAGACCGGCATAGGGCCCTCCCTCGTTGAGAGGAGAACGCGGTCTTGTCGGCTTGGTTGATCGGGAGGTGGATCAATTCAGCGTGAGTCGGGCAAACCATCCAGATGTCTTTCGGGCGGCAGACCGTCCTGCCTCCGAGATGCATCGAGGCAGTTCCAGGTCTTTGCGGCCCAAGCCGCCAGGAAAGCCGAACTCCAGCGCGCCACCGCCCCATCGTGCTGAAACCAAGCCTCGCGGTGGCTGTGAACGGGTCGGGCGTTCTTGGCGGTCGCACGAGCCGCACCATGCACGATCCACCGCGACATCATGGCGTAGGTCACCTCAGGGTGGAACTGCAGCCCGAAGGCATTCTGTCCATACCGGAAGGCTTGACACTCGAAATCCGTGCCCAGGGCCAATGCCTCGGCCCCGGCCGGCAAAGCGAAGCCTTCCCGATGCCAATGGTAGACCCAACGTGGAAAGGGTTCGGCCAACATGGCGAGCCCGGCCTCGGTCGGCAGAATCGGATAGTAGCCGACTTCGACATGCTCGTCGGGATGAGGCGCTACGGATTGCCCGAGTTGGCGCGCGATCATTTGCGCACCGAGGCAAATGCCGAGCAACGGGGCGTGTTCGCGGAGCGGGACCGCGGTCCATTCGATCTCGGTCCTGATCCAGTCTTCCGTGTCGTTGGCGCTCATAGGGCCGCCGAAGATGACGGCACCGACATGGTCCGACATGGTCTCAGGGAGAGGGTCGCCGAACCGCGGCCGCCTCAGATCGAGCGTATAGCCCATGGCTTGAAGGAGGCGACCGACGCGGCCGGGCGTTGAATGCTCCTGATGCAGGATGATGAGAACGCGACCGCAGCGGCGATGCGGCGTTGTCGGCTGAACCCGCCCCGGATCCACAGCACCCGAACCGAGGGCCGCTCCCCGTAGCGTGGTCATCCACATGCCCGATCCCTTCCGCACTTCTCGCCGATAAGCAGGTTCCGTGCCGCGAGCGACGTCGGGAGGTGTTGGTCTCGCTGACGCGTGTCGGTCGAAACGGCAGGGCCGCCACGCCTCCAGGCGCATCGATTGCCGCCCATGAGCCGGCGCACTATGATCGCAGAGGTGGTGAACCGCTGTCGTCTCGGCTGTTCCGCCGCCGATCGATCGAGAGGAAATACGAATGACACCTGTGCAGGTCAGAATGGCACGCGCCGCCCTGGATCTCACGATCGAGGACCTCAGCAAGGAGGCGGGGCTCAAGCCGGACGATCTGCAGCAACTGGAGCACGGGGGCACGGAGGGCGCCGCCTCGGCCAAGCTGAGGGCAACATTCGAGGCTTCGGGCATTTCCTTTCTCGAAGCCGATGGCGTGCGCTTCGACGAGAGCCTGCGCAACGCCAAGACGATCCCGCTGGAAGAGATGAACTCCTACAATGACGAGTGAGCGTCGCGTGGGGTTCGACCTCCTGCGCGGCCTCATGGCGGCGTCGGGTGTCGTGGTGCTCGCCGCCGCGGCACAGGCTGCAGAACCGGCCTATCCGTTCGAGGGAAGCTGGATCGCGGCCAACCGCGCCTGCACGGCCGGGTCGCCGCATCTCCGCATCTATACGCAACATGAAGTCACGTCTCGCGGCGGCCGCTGTAGTTTCAAGAAGGTGGCCAGCGGTTCGGGGCTGTTCGAGATCTTCGAGGATTGCCGCCATTCGGAACGCCCCGGCGACTACACGGAGACGATCCGAATGATCGGGCCTGACGCCATGCAGATGAAGCGTCAGTCCGGACGTCTGAAGATCGCGCGAGGGTCGCGCTATCTTCGGTGTTCCGTTGCGGGTCCTGCGACTAAGCTACCCTCTTCGCCACCCCCGAGGAAACCGGGATCGGCGGTTCCGGAGCCGCAAACCCATAGCGAAGAACCGCTTAAACCATAAGCCGTCAGAGAAGATGACCCACGCGAAAGTTGAGCTTTATGTTTCGTCATTGCGAGGAGTGTAACGACGAAGCAATCCAGCGCATGGTCCAGGATGGGCTAATATCAGTCTGCACTGAAGTAGACTCCTGCATCTGGACCCTCATCCTGAGCCGCCGTCGTGGACGGCGAGTCGAAGGATGGGCAACCCCCTCACCCTTGGCCCATGCTTCGAGACGGCCCTGCGGGCCTCCTCAGCATGAGGATCGTAGAAAGCGGCTCAGTGCGACGAGTTCACGTCAACGCAGCTTGTTTTAAGTTGCTTCGCCGCGCTCGCATTGACGATTATCAACGACATTGCTTCGAATGCGGTGAGCCACCCTACTATAGATAATTTCATCCGCGAAAGTGGCTGACACTCTTCATTCAAGATTGGTCGGCAAACTTTTTGAACAAGCAATACTGTCATCGCGAGCGCAGCGAAGCGAAGCGACCCAGTTTCATCCTGCGTCATGCCCTGGGTTGCTTTGTCGCTTCGCGCCTCGCAATGACGAACGGTAAAGCTCGAGCTTCAATCAAATCCGACACGCTTCAGCCGTGGGTCTCGACCCCACGCTCATCTACTGCGTCAGTTGGCGGCAGAGACTTTCGAGTTCGTCGAGCGTCTCGTAACGAATTCTGATCTCACCGCCAGCACCCCGCGTCTCGATCGCGACTGCGAGGCCGAGTGCTGAGCCGAGGCGTTGGGCCAGGCTTTTCGTCTCGTGCGAGGAGGTCGATCGCTTCGGCGGTTCGGGTACCGTGTCGCGAGGGTGAGCCTTGGCCTGGGCCAGTTTCTCGACATCGCGGACATTGAGCCCTCGTGCCACGATCTTACGGGCGACAGGCTCGGGGTCGTCGAAGCTCAGCAGCGCCCGCGCATGGCCGGCCGAAATCGTGCCGTCGATCACCAGCGTTTCGATGCTCGATGGCAGCTTCAAGAGCCGCACCATGTTGGCGACGTGGCTCCGGCTCTTCCCGATGATCCGGGCAAGGTCGGTGTGCGAATAGTGAAATTCGCGCGCGAGACGCTCGTAGCCGCGTGCCTCCTCGATGGCGTTGAGATCCGTCCGTTGCACGTTCTCGATGATGGCCAGTTCCAATGCCTCGCGGTCGCCGACCTCGACCACCAGCACGGGCACCTCGGCGAGCCCGGCGTCCCGGGCTGCCCTCCAGCGGCGCTCGCCCGCGATGATCTCGAAACCGATCTCCTTTTCAGGCCTCGGGCGCACCAGGATGGGCTGGATGACACCCTTCTCACGGATCGAGTTGCAGAGCTCCTCCAAGTCCTCGTCGCTGAAGTGGCGCCGGGGGTTGTGCGGGTTCGGCGCAAGTTCGTCGATCCCGACGCGGCGGCGGTCACGCGCTTCCGGACTGGTCGGCATCTGGGCGCTGGAATCGGCGATCAGGGCCGCGAGGCCCCGACCGAGCCGTGGCCGGCCATGGTCCTCGGCCATGACGTGGGGTGCCTGCTTCACGCGGCGATGCTCCTTTCACGCTGGATCACCTCGGACGCCAGGCGGAGATAGGCTTGGCTGCCGGCGCATTTGAGGTCGTAGAGCAGCACGGGCTTGCCGTGTGACGGCGCTTCGGACACACGCACATTGCGTGGGATCACGGTCTCGTAGACCTTGGCGCCCATGATCTCCCGAACGTCTGCCACGACCTGGGTGGCGAGATTGTTGCGCGGGTCGAACATGGTCAGAAGGATGCCGTGGATCGAGAGGCCGGGGTTGAGGTTCTGCCGAACCTGCTCGACGGTAGCGAGAAGCTGCGACAGCCCTTCGAGCGCGAAGAACTCGCACTGCAGCGGCACCAGAACACTATGGGCAGCCGCAAGCGCATTGATGGTGAGCAGGTTCAGCGATGGTGGGCAATCCACCAGGACATAGGTGAACCTCTGGTCCTCAGAGCTCTCGGTCATGTGGTTCAGGGCCGAGCGAAGCTTGAACGCTCGATCCTTATGGTTCGCGATCTCGAGGTCGAGCCCGAGAAGATCCATCGTGGAGGGTGCGACCCAGAGGTTCGGAACCGAGGTGGTGCGGCAGGCTGCCGCCAGCGAATGGTCGCCCGTGAGGACCCCATAGGTGGACACGCTGCGATCCTTGCGCTGCACGCCCAGGCCGGTCGACGCGTTGCCTTGCGGGTCGAGATCCACGATCAGGACCTTCTCGCCCACGGCCGCGAGCGCGGTCCCCAGATTGATGGCCGTGGTGGTCTTGCCGACCCCGCCTTTTTGATTGGCCAGGACGAGGACTCGGGCAGACTGGTCACGCATGTGGCTCCGACCCTTTCGGTCCTTAAACTGCAGGCGCTGTGGCGGGCTCTGCCGCGGTGCGTCTGAGCATCACGATGCGACCGTCTTTCGACGTCCGGCTCGGGACGATGGTGACGTCGTAATCCGGATCGAGACCCGCTGATTCGCCGATTTCACCCTGACTCTTCAGGAAAATCGCCGTCGCGCCACCGTCCAGGAGGATTCTGCCCATTTCAATGAGTCGAGGCAAGGGCGCGAGGGCGCGTGCCGCGACGACATCGATGGAATTCAGGGTCGGCACGACGTCTTCGATTCGTCCGTTGTGGATCGTGGCGGGAGCGCCACACTCGCGGGCCACCTCCCGCAGGAAAGCGCATTTCCGCGCGTTGGCCTCGACGAGATGGACCTCCACACCCTTCGTGTCCGCGAGAGAGATCGCGACGACGAGGCCGGGGAAGCCGGCGCCCGAGCCGAGATCCGCCCAGCGTCGCGCCTGTGGCGCCAGCGCCAGGATCTGAGCCGAATCGGCAATATGGCGAGTCCAGATCTCGGAGAGCGTGGAGGGCGCCACGAGATTCTTGACCCGCTGCCAACGCGTCAACAGCTCGGCGTAAAGCGCGAAGCGCCGCTCTGTTTCACGTGAAACAGGGACGAGCTCCATGGCCCGCCGACGGTCCGCCGACCGATCGGGGCTGGGAACAGCAGGCAAAGCCAGACCCTATGCGCCGTCTTTCATCCGTTACGCCGAGGACCCCGATCGCGACCCTGCCCTTAGCCGTGCCTTGGACATCAGCACCGTGAGGGCGGCCGGCGTCATGCCTTCGATCCGTTGTGCCTGGCCGAGGGTCTCGGGCCGGACCGCTTCGAGCTTGTCGCGCAGTTCGCGCGACAGACCGGGGAGGACCGCATAGTCGAGATCGGGCGCAAGCGACAAACCGTCCTCCTGACGAGCCCGACCGATGTCGGCGCTCTGGCGGTCGAGATAGACCGCATATTTCGCATCGGCTTCGATCTGCGCCATCACGTCCGGCGCGATGCGGCCAAGCTCGGGCCACAAGCCCTTCAGCTCTTCGGCATCGATGGTCGGGTAGGAGAGGAGCACGAAGGCGCTTCGCCGCACGCCATCCTGGCTGATCGGAACGCCGCGAAGCGCGAGTTGTTGGGGCGTGGCGGTGAGGGTGTCGACGAGCCGCCGCGCTTCATCGATGGCCGCGATCTTGGTCGCGAAAGCACGTTCCCGCTCCGACCCGACACAGCCCCAAGCCACACCCTGCCGGGTCAAACGCTGGTCCGCATTGTCGGCCCGGAGACTGAGCCGGTACTCGGCCCGCGACGTGAACATGCGATAGGGCTCGGTCACGCCGCGCGTCACGAGGTCATCCACCATGACGCCGATGTAGCAGTCGGAGCGGGCGAACGGGACGGCGTCGCCTCCGCTGGCCCGGCGTGCCGCATTGAGGCCTGCCACGAGACCTTGGGCGGCCGCCTCCTCGTAGCCGGTCGTTCCGTTGATCTGCCCGGCCAGGAACAGCCCCGCGAGCCGCTTGGTTTCGAGGCTCGGCTTCAGTTCGCGAGGATCGACGAAATCATACTCGATCGCATAGCCGGGCTGGGTGATGACGGCAGCCTCGAGCCCGGGGATGGAGCGGACCAGCCGCTCCTGCGTGTCGGCCGGCAGGGACGTCGAAATCCCGTTCGGATAGATCGTCGTGTCCTCGAGGCCTTCGGGTTCGAGGAAGATCTGGTGCGAGTCGCGTTCGGCGAACCGCGTCACCTTGTCTTCGATCGAAGGGCAGTATCGCGGGCCGCGTCCGGTGATGGCGCCCGAGAACAGCGGTGCGCGGTGCAGGTCGGCCCGGATGATCGCATGGGTCTCGGCCGTGGTCCGCGTGATGAAGCAATCGCGTTGCGGGACCTCGATACGTCGTGTGAGGCTGGAAAAGGGCTCGGGCACGAGATCGCCGGGTTGGCGCTCCAGACGATCGAACTCGATCGTGCGGCCGTCGAGCCGCGGTGGGGTTCCGGTCTTGAGCCGGCCGAGTGCGAAGCCGCGCCGGTCCAAAGCGGCCGAGAGCCCTTGGCTCGGCGCCTCTCCGATCCGACCCGCCGGGACGCGCGTGTCGCCGATGTGGATGAGGCCGCGCAGAAAGGTGCCGGTGGTCAAGACCGCAGCCCCGCAGGCGAGGCGACGGCCATCGGCCAGCACGACGGCTTCGACCCGCTCGTCGGCGATGTCGAGATCGAAGGCTTCGCCCTCGACGAGCGTCAAGCCGACGGTTTCGGCCAGGATGGCTTGCATGGCACCGCGGTAGAGGGTGCGGTCGGCCTGGCAGCGCGGACCGCGGACGGCCGGTCCCTTTCGCCGGTTGAGCACCCGGAACTGGATGCCGCTGAGATCGGCGACACGTCCCATGACGCCGTCGAGCGCATCGATCTCCCGCACCAGATGCCCCTTGCCGAGACCGCCGATGGCCGGGTTGCACGACATGGTGCCGATCGTCGCGATGCGGTGGGTGAGGAGCGCCGTCCGGGCGCCCATGCGGGCTGAGGCGGCCGCAGCCTCGCAGCCGGCGTGGCCGCCGCCGATCACGACGACATCGAAGGAGAGGGACATGGAGCAATGCCGATGAAGAGGAGCGCAAGCTATAGGACCGATAGGGCGGGAGCGGAAGAGTGACCCTCACGGCGAAGGCTCTTGCCCCTGCCCCAGCGCCATGGCCAGCGGCGGAGACGTCCTATTTGCCGATGCAGAACCGGGCGAAGATGGTGCCGAGGACCTCTTCCACCCCGACCTCGCCGACGAGGCTGGCCAAGGCCGCCAAGGCACCCCGAATGTCCTCGGCGACGAGTTCGAGGTCGAAAACTCCGGACGTCACCCGATCGAGAGAGGCTTGAGCCTTCTCGAGCGCATGCCGGTGCCGCAGGCGCGTCACCAATGCGCCTTCTCCCCCCAGCAGAGCCTCCCGGGCGAAACCCGCCAAGCCTGCCAGCAGGGCGTCGATCCCCTGCCCGGTCCGTGCCGAGACGAGGAAATCCGCCGTTTTGTCGATGGTCTGCGGGAGGTCGGCCTTGGTCGCAACGCGCCACACCGTGCCACGCGTCTCGACGTCGGGCGTGGCGTCATGGCACCCGTCGTGAAGCCAGAGGACGAGGTCGGCCGATCGTGCCCGTGCCCGTGCCCGCGCGATCCCGTCCTGCTCGATCGTGTCACCGGTGGGCCGCAGGCCGGCCGTATCGATCAGCCGGATCGCATGGCCTTCCAGGTCGAGGTCGACCTCGATCGTATCGCGCGTCGTTCCGGCCCGCGCCGACACGATGGCGACATCGCGACCGGCCAGGAGGTTGAGGAGGGTCGACTTGCCGACGTTCGGCGGACCCGCGATCGTCACGACGACCCCATCCCGCAGCTTTTCGCCACGCCGGCCCGCCAAGAGTTGCCCCGAGATCGCCGCCGAGGCGCGCGACACGCCGGCGCCGATCTCCTCGCGGAACGCAGCGAGCAGATCGTCTTCATCGGCGAAATCGATGGCGCCTTCCGCTACTGCGAGCGCCGACAGGAGATCCTCGCGCAGCGTTTCGACCCAGCGTCCCAGCGCACCGTCGAGATGCCGCATCGCCTGGCGCCGTTGCACCTCGGTTTGGGAATCGATGAGGTCGGCGAGCCCTTCGACCGCACCGAGGTCCATCTTGTCGTTGAGAAAGGCCCGACGGGTAAACTCGCCGGGCTCCGCCGGCCGGCACCCCGGGATCGCGGCCAGCGCCCGGAGCACCGCCGCCACGACGGCGCGGCCGCCATGGAGCTGGCATTCGGCCACATCCTCGCCGGTGAAGCTCGCGGGTCCGGGAAACCACAGGAGGAGCGCCCGATCCAGGATCTCGCCTCCAGTGCGAAGGGCTGTTAGTGTCGCAACGCGCGCCGGCGGTACGGCACCGGCCAGGGCCACCACCGCGTCACGGGTCGCGGGGCCGGAGATTCGAACCACCGCCACTGCGGCGCGCCCTGCCCCGCTGGCCGGCGCGAAAATGGTGTCGGACATCCCGGCCATGAGCGCCCCCGAGGCCGCAGCTTTCGCGTCTCCCCTTCGGGACGATGCGTGAAGCAACCGGTCCGTGATTGGACTCTACGTGTTCATCGATTCGAAGAAGGAGGCGTTGCCTTTCGGGGTCTCCCTGAGCTTGCCCATCAGGAACTCGATCCCGTCGACGGTCCCCATCGGGTTCAGGATACGGCGCAGGACGTACATCTTCTTCAGCGTATCGGAGGGAACCAGCAATTCTTCCTTGCGGGTGCCGGAACGCGTGATGTCGAGCGCCGGATAGACCCGCTTGTCCGCGACCTTGCGATCCAGGATGATTTCCGAATTACCGGTCCCCTTGAATTCCTCGAAGATCACCTCGTCCATCCGCGAGCCGGTGTCGATCAGTGCGGTCGCGATGATGGTCAGAGAGCCGCCCTCTTCGATGTTGCGGGCCGCGCCGAAGAAGCGCTTGGGCCGTTGCAGGGCATTTGCATCGACACCGCCGGTCAGCACCTTCCCGGAGGACGGCACGGTGGTGTTGTAGGCCCGGCCGAGGCGGGTGATGGAATCGAGCAGGATCACCACGTCGCGGCGGTGCTCGACGAGACGCTTGGCCTTTTCGATCACCATTTCGGCGACCTGCACGTGCCGTGTCGCCGGCTCGTCGAAGGTGGACGATACGACCTCGCCCTTGACCGAGCGCTTCATGTCCGTGACTTCTTCGGGTCGCTCGTCGATCAGCAACACGATGAGGTAGCAGTCGGGGTGGTTGGCCGTGACCGATTGCGCGATGTTCTGTAGCAGCACGGTCTTTCCGGTGCGGGGCGGCGCCACGATGAGAGCGCGCTGGCCCTTGCCGATCGGCGCCACGACGTCGATCACGCGGGACGACATATCCTTGCGCCCGCCGTCCTCGATCTCGAGCTTCAGGCGCTCGTCGGGGTAGAGCGGCGTGAGATTGTCGAAATGGACTTTGTGACGGATCTGCTCGGGATCCTCGAAGTTGATCTTATTGACCTTGACGAGGGCGAAGTAACGCTCGCCCTCCTTTGGTCCGCGGATCAGCCCTTCGACTGTATCACCGGTGCGCAGGCCGAATCGGCGGATCTGAGACGGCGAAATATAGATGTCGTCAGGGCCGGCGAGATAGTTGGCGTCGGGTGATCGCAGATAGCCGAAGCCGTCCTGGAGGACTTCGACGACCCCCTGCCCGATGATTTCGATTTCGCGCGCCGCGAGTTCCTTCAAGATGGCGAACAGGAGTTCCTGCTTGCGCATCAGCGAAGCGTTCTCGACCTCGTGGCTTTCGGCAAAGGCCAGGAGTTCGGTGGGTGGTTTGGATTTGAGATCTTGAAGCTTGATTTCCCGCATGGGGAGTTTGTCCTCGGCGTGCCGTGCGAGACCGCGCCAGAAGCACAGCCATCATCGGCGTAACTGGAAAGGGGAGGGTGTCTGACAGCCTGCAAAGGATCCAGCGCTGCAATGAGCACCGGCTATCGTTGACGACCTAAGGGAGAGGGCGATGGAAGCTAAGAAGCTTTGCTGTATCTGGCAAGCCATTCCTGGCTTGCATTGTCCAAAAGCGTTGAAGAGGTTTCGGCACCGCCGTGTTCGGGATCGGCAACGGAGCGTCCTGCCGATCCCGGTATCGTGATCCTCAATCGTTGGTCACGGGCCCTTCGCTCGAAGGCTCGGCTGCCTCACCGGCCGCCGCACGGGTCGTGCGGCGGCCGCGGCGGGGGAACTTCGGCGCTTCGACCGCATCGTCGCCGGGGAAGGCAGACGGACTGGCGAGGCTAGGCTCCGGCGCGACCTCGGGCGGCGCGACCCGGGTCGGCGTGGTGATGAAGGAGGGCAGTCCCGGCCCATCGTCCGGAACCGTGGCGGCATGTGCCACAGCGGGGCGAGGTGCTCCGTCGACCGGCACCGACCGTTCGGGTTGCTCGCTTCTCGATACGACCTCTCGGGGTGCAGGTTCGACACGAGTTGCCGGTTCGGCACGTGGCGTCACCTCGGGCCGCGGCGGCGCCTCGACCCTCTGGGCTGCCATCACGACTTCGGCCGGTTGCTCCACACCGTCGAGACGTGGCTGCTCAGCGGGGACGGGGTCGCGCGGCTGCTCCGAACTGGGCTCGCGATAGGGCCGGTCCTGCGAGGATCGGTCGTAGTTGCCGCGCTCGTGGCGCGGGCGATCCTGGTACCGGTTGCGGTCCTGGCGCTCTCCCGGTTCGCCGGACCGTCCCTCCGACGAACGATCGCCGG
>CAXUOD010000078.1:12366-20298 GCA_964252585.1 uncultured Lichenihabitans sp.
TCGCCGGACCGTCCCTCCGACGAACGATCGCCGGGCCGACCCTCCGGGAAGCGATCGCCGTTTCGGAGGTCCGGACCGCGGTCTCCATTTTCGCGATAGGGCCGATTTCGCCCCATTCCATTGCGATCCTGGCGCTGCGAGCGATCGTAGCCGTTGCGGTCCTGAGACGGCTGGCTCTGTCGGTCACCGTTGAAAGTCTGCCGGTCCGCATAGGGCTGTCGTTCGCCCGAACCGTTGTTCTGTCGCTCGCCATAGGACTGCCGGTCCCCTGCATAGGGCTGCCGGTCGGCCTGATAGGGTTGCGGCGCGGGGGGCGGTGGCGTCGGCACGAAAGGCGCCGGGGGTTGCGGCGAGGCGAACCGGTCGGGAATGCCGCTGTCGTCGTCGTCGGAATTGTCGTCCACCTCTTCCGGCGGACGAGTATGTCCCATCTGGGCCTGCTGCGCGCTGGCAATCAGGCGAAAGTAGTGTTCCGCATGCTGCAGGTAACTCTCGGCCGCAACCGGATCGCCGGAAGATTGCGCGTCCCTCGCCAACTGCAGATATTTCTCGGCGACGTGATGAGCATTGCCTCGGATTTTGACGTCCGGGCCATTCGACTCGTAGGACCGCGTCAGGGGATTTGGGCCTTTGCGATTGCCGCCGTTGTTGCTGCTGTTATTGTTGGGGTTACGGCCGCGCATGCGCTTATTCTGACCTGGTCTCATCGAACGTCCTTGGGTGACATCAGGCCCGCAACCGCTCGCAGGCCGAAGCCGTACGGGGCATCCGCCAGCGGTGCCATCAATTTGTGTCTTGTAGCCGGAGCCATCCGGTTATCGACCTTAGATCCCGACGGATCGTACCCGGTCGGTGCGGAACCATGAGAAAACCCTACGAACTCTGCCGGATTGACCTCTAGCTGCGAAACCATCCATGAAAGTCAGCGATCTCGAAAGGATCAAAGCCAACCGCAGAATGAGACAAGCTAGGACGTGGGCTAAGGAGCATCCACCCGGGCTGTCAAACCCGATTTCTAACTGGACCATAGCGCCTCTCGATCCATTCGCCAAGTCTTTTCGGCGCCGGACCGTACGAAACTCCTGAGGCGGAGCCGACTACGCTCTGTCGCGTAGCTCCCGCACCGCAACGGCCGTCTCTTGATCCAGCATCAGCCGCGCCCGGGCCCGAAGCTTCTCGGTCTCGCTCTTCAATTGCCCACAGGCGGCCAGGATATCGCGACCCCGCGGTGTACGGACCGGGCTCGCGTAGCCGGCCTTGAAAACGATGTCGGAAAAGGCCTCGATCGTGGACCAATCCGAGCAGCCGTAACGGGTACCGGGCCAGGGATTGAACGGGATGAGGTTGATCTTCGCCGGGATGCCTTTGAGCAGGCGGACGAGGTCGCGCGCGTCCCGAGCCGAATCGTTGACGCCCTTCAGCATCACATATTCGAACGTGATGCGGCGAGCATTCGAGACGCCCGGGTAGGTCCGGCAAGCCTCGAGAAGATCACGGATAGGATATTTCCGGTTGAGCGGAACGAGTTCGTCGCGCAACTCGTCACGCACCGCGTGCAACGAGATCGCCAGCATGGCGCCGACGTCGCGGCCGAGCGCCTCGATCCGCGGCACCACACCCGAGGTCGAAACCGTGATCCGGCGCCGCGACAAGGACAACCCCTCGCCATCCGACAATACGCCGATCGCGTCGCGAACGTTGTCGAGGTTGTAGAGGGGCTCGCCCATGCCCATGAATACGATGTTGGAGACGGCCCGCACGCCAACGCCCGAGGGGATGAGCCCGTCGGTCGGCGGCGTGCGTCCGGGAAAGTCGCCGAGTCGATCGCGGGCGACAAGGAGTTGCAGGACGATTTCCCGCGAGGTGAGGTTGCGCACGAGTTTCTGCGTGCCGGTGTGGCAGAACGTGCAGGTGAGCGTGCAGCCGACCTGGCTCGACACACAGAGCGTACCCCGATCGGATTCCGGGATATAGACGCATTCGATCTCCGCGCCACGGTCATGCGGCCCGGAAGGGTCCATGCGGATCAGCCACTTGCGGGTTCCGTCGACGGAAACCTGTTCGGCCACGACCTTCGGCCGGTCGAGCGTGAAACATTCGGTCAGGCGCGCCCTGAGCGGCTTGCCGATGTTGAGCATGGCGTCGAAGCTGGTCACGCCCTGGAAGTAAATCCATTGCCAGAGCTGCGCGACGCGCATCCTCGCCTCGCGCTCGGGCACCCCGACGGACTGGAGAGCATCGGCGAGTTCCGCGCGGGTCATCCCGGCGAGAGACGGTTTGCAGGCCGACGGCCGAATGGCGGCGTCGGATGCGGTCTCGGACGCGAGAATCGGCAGCGCGAGGGAAGAAGCGGACACGGCGGACAATTTCGGTTGGAGCGAAGCTTCGACGGAGAGCGTGTCGAGCATCGGGGAAGACGGATTAGAGCGGTTGATCGAGCCGGGCCAGCAAGGCGTCGGCTCCCGACACATCGGCGTTGCCGGGCGAATCTTCAACCGCAAGCGAACGAACCACGCCATCGTCGACGATCATGGCGTAACGCTGTGAGCGTGTGCCGAAGCCTCGCCCTGATCCGTCCATCGACAGCCCGATGGCCTTGGCGAAATCCGCGTTGCCGTCGGAAAGGAACTCGATGCGGCCTTCCGGATCCGAGGCCTTGGCCCAGGCCTTCAGCACGAAGGCGTCGTTCACGGACGTGACCGCGATGGCGTCGATGCCCTTGGCCTTGATGGTTTCCGCATGGGTGACGAAACCCGGGAGGTGGTTGCGGTCGCAAGTCGGCGTGAAGGCGCCTGGGACAGCCACCAGAACGACCTTGCGACCCTTGAAGACATCATCGCTGGTCCTGGCATCCATGCCGTCGGGGGTCGTCACGTAGAAGGTGGCCTGCGGCAGGCGGTCGCCGATTTGGATCGCCATCGGGTACTCCGAAGATCGAAGGTGAAAACCTCTTCTACGGCGTCGCCGGCCCGGCGTCGAGTTGCACGGGCACTTCGATCGCGCCGGAAGACGTCACCAGCGTCAGGGTCACGGGAGTGGTCGGCCGCATCTGCCCTTTCGGAGCCTCAAGACGTTTCACGGGAAACAGGAGTTGCTTCTCGCCGCTCGGCGCCGCGACTCTGGGTTCGGCGCCGTCAGGCGCCGCGGCGTTGCGGGAGGCTGCGGTCACCTGAACCGGCGCTCCCGCCTCGAACGCCCATCCCTCCGGCGCCTCCACGAACAACGTGCCGGTAGCCTCGCCGGAAACAGCCTCCACCGTATAGCGCTCTCCAGCCGGCACCCCGGGGTCTGGGCGCATGTTCAGGATGCGGGGCAGGGGACCGTCCGGACCGAGGTTCGCCCGGCGCGGCACGGCGGCCAGCGCGGCCTCGACCCGTGTCCCTTCGGCGGAGGATCGTCCGTCGAGGATGACCCGCAGTTCGGCCCGGGCGGGCAGGCATATGGTGTAGCAGACGGCATAGTCGAAGGCGACCGCAAGCGTGACCGGCTTCGCCGGGTCTACCGGCGTCACCACGATGGGGAACACGACATCACGGCTGTAGCCGAAGGCCTCCGTCCCGGCCTCGTCCAGGCGCTCGGGCGCCGGGTAGCGCACCTCGGCGACTTTGAGGTTCGTCGAAGCCGCGACATCGAAGGAGGGCGGCACACCGGCATCCCCGGGGTCGCGCCAATAGGTGATGAAATGCGGGTCCAGCCGGACCTCGATGCCGGCCAGGAAGAATGCCGAGGGCGATCCGCCGGTGGCATCCGCGGCGCTCGGAGCCCGTGCCTCGATGAGACGGGCCGAGGAATGGGCGCCGGAAACCCAGGCCGTGGATTCTGCCGCCCGGCAATGGCCGGTCGAGGCCAAGATCCCGCAAAGCACGAGGACGCCGGTGAAGGTCCCGGGTCGTCGAACGGACCTGCGGCGGCAAGGCTCTATCGAAGGATCGCCACGATCATGCATCACGATGATCGGCATAGGATGGTCGAACGTCTTTGGCCAGCATGGTCCGGCAGATCGGCGCCGAAGCATGCGCCGGGACGCGGCGCCAGGGTTCGCCCGGCTTGCGGCTGAGCCGCGACCGGGCATAGGATTGCGAATGAGATCAGACACCGCTTCGCCGGGACTCGGCCAGCCATCCTATCTCGACGGCCAGCTTCTCGTCGCCATGCCGACCATGGGCGATAGCCGCTTCAACCGTTCGGTCATCTACCTTTGCGCTCATTCCCAGGACGGAGCCATGGGGATCGTGATCAATCAGCGGGCCAAGAAGGTCAACTTCACCGACCTTCTCGTGCAACTCGACGTGATCGCGTCCGAGGACGCCATCCGGCTGCCGCCTCGCGCCGGAGGGATCCCGGTCGTCAAGGGCGGGCCGGTCGAAACGGGCCGCGGTTTCGTGCTGCACTCCGCCGACTACTTCGTCGACAACTCGACCATGCCGATCGACGACGACATCTCGCTCACCGCGACCGTGGATATCCTGCGGGCCATTGCCAAGGGAACCGGTCCGCAGCGGGCCATGCTGGCGCTCGGCTATGCGGGGTGGGCTCCGGGGCAACTCGAAGACGAGATCCAGCACATGGGCTGGCTGAACTGTCCGGCCGACGAAAGCCTGATCTTCGATGGCCTTCTCGACACCAAATACGAACGAGCCCTGCGCAAGCTCGGCATCAACCCGGGCATGCTGTCGGCCGAGGCCGGTCACGCGTGAGCCGATGCCGCAGTGTCGCGAGGAACCCCGGACGGATCGGGCTGTTGACCCCGGCCCCGACCGGAGAACGTCATGCCGACCGATCCCCTGACACTCTACCCGCGGCCGCCTTTCAAAGCGCAGGCGCAATCCTTTCCGGGCAAGACCGGCAAGATGAATCCCGAGCCAGATCACGGCGAGAAGAGCTACAAGGGCTCCGGGCGCCTGGCCGGCAAGACTGCGCTGATCACCGGGGCCGACAGCGGCATCGGCAGAGCCGTCGCGATCGCCTATGCCCGCGAGGGCGCACAGATCGCCTTGTCCTACCTCGACGAACAAAAGGATGCCGAGGACACGGCGGGCTGGGTCGAGAAGGCGGGGGTCAAGTGCATCCTGATGCCGGGCGACATCTCGGACGCGACGCATTGCCGGGAGATCGTGAAGCGCACCGCCGTCGAGTTGGGGCGGCTCGACGTGCTGGTCAACAACGGCGCCTTCCAGCACCCCAACAAGGGGCTCGACGACATCTCCGACGAGATCTTCGAAAAACACTTCCGGACCAACGTCTTCGGCCCGTTCTACCTGACCAAGGCGGCGACGGCCTTCATGGAACCGGGCAGCTCGATCATCATCACGTCATCGGTCAATTCCAAACACCCGATGCCATCGCTGTTGGCCTATAGCGCCACCAAGGGTGCCCTCTCCAACCTGACCGTGAGCCTCGCGCAAATGCTGGCCGAGAAGGGGATCCGGGTGAATGCCGTCCTCCCGGGTCCGATCTGGACCCCCTTCATCCCGGCCGGCATGGACGACACGGCGGTCGAGACCTTTGGCTCGCAGGTGCCCTTCGGGCGCCCCGGGCAGCCGGTGGAACTCGCTCCATCCTATGTCATGCTGGCGTCCGACGAGAGCAGCTATACGTCGGGCGCGCTCCTCACGGTGGCGGGCGGCATGCCGATCTTCTGACCACGAACGATCGGCCGGTTATGCCCATTCAGCCGACCCCGTCCCGATTACGGCGCCGACCAGCGCCAAGGCCGCTACCGCTGCCGTGTCGGCTCGGAGGATGCGAGGGCCGAGCGAGATCCGGAGACGACGCGGCAACGCCATCAGAGCCTGCCGTTCGCTCTCGTCGAACCCGCCCTCGGGTCCGATGATGACTGCGAGGTCCGCGTCTGAGCGCAACGGGGCCAGTGCCGCAACAGGATCGGTCACCGCGGCATCCTCGTCGCAAAACACCATCCAGCGGTCCGGCGCCCAGGCGGCCAACAGGGCATCAAACCTCGAGGAGGCTCGGACCTCGGGGATCGTCAGTATACCGCATTGCTCAGCCGCTTCGATCACATTGGCCCGCATGCGTTCTTCGTTCACCCGTACTGCCTGGGTGTGTCGCGTGATGACCGGCTGCAGACAGCCCGCCCCCATCTCGACGGCCTTCTGCACCATGTAGTCGAGCCGGGCGTGTTTCAACGGCGCGAAGCAGAGCTGCACCTGTGTGCGCTTGTCCGGTTGCGCCCGCAGGCGGTCGATCGGCGTCAAGGTCCCGGTGCCTTTGCGTCCCTCGAAACGGCAGCGCCACTCGCCATCCCGGCCGTTGAATGCCAGGACCGGATCTCCGTTGCTCAAACGCAACACGTTCGCCAAATAATGCGCTTGATCGCGCGTCAGCGTCATCGCTAGTCCGATGTCCAGAGAGCCGGAAACGCAGATTCGGGGCGCCGTGAAATCGTAGCGGGCCAAGGCGCACTGCTCCTAGCGGGTTCGATCGTGGGTTCCGCCTGCACAGCCTACAAGGCCATTGTCAAGACGAAGGCGTCATCAAGCTGCCGCTTTTGCAAGGCTCCCCTCATGCGTTATCGATCGGCATCGCGGCATCGGACCCAGGCCGCAACCTAGAGAGCACCGGTATGTTCGCACGTTCGCCTCTGTCGCATCGGCTCAGCGGCATGCTCGCCGCCACGGTACTGGCGGCGCTGCTGGCGCCCTCTGTTGCCCGGGCCGATTGCAACTCCGATTTGGGCGATCTGGCCGCCAAACGTGCCGTGGTGAATGCCGCCCTGGAAAAGAACAAGAAGGCCCATGGGGGTAAGATCGATCCTGTCGAGGCCTGTCCGCAGTTGAAGGCCCTTGCGGCCGCGCAGGGCAATGTTGCGGCCTATATGCAGAAGAACAAGGACTGGTGCAGCCTTCCGGACGATCTCGTCACCAAGACCGCCCAGGCCCAGGCGCAGATCAGTTCCTTCGCGGTCAAGGCCTGCGGGATGATCGCCAAGATGAAGGAAATGCAGGCCAAGGCAGCCCAGCAGCAGGCCAGCCAGGTGCCGGCCCTCAAGCTTCCCGCCGGACCGCTCTGATCGGGATAGCCGACGCCTTCGGGCTCGGTTTTCTTCGGGCCTGACATGACAGACCACAGTCTACCCGATGCCGCCTCCCCTACGATCGAGCGCTGGCCGAGCTTTGCACAGCCCTATGTTCAGCTGGCGCGCATCGACCGACCCATCGGCTGGCAATTGCTGCTCGGCCCGTGCTGGTGGAGCACCGCCCTCGCCGCCGTCGCGATCCGGCAGACGCCGAATGTCTTGCATCTGGCGCTCTTCACGGTGGGTGCCATCGTGATGCGCGGCGCGGGCTCGACGTTCAACGATCTCGTGGACCGGGATCTCGACCGCAAGGTCGACCGCACGCGAGGTCGCCCTTTGGCAAGCGGCCGGGTCGGCGCCAAGGCCGCTTTGGCCTTCCTGATCGCGCTTTCGCTCGTCGGACTCGCGGTTCTGCTCTGCTTCAACCGTGCCACCGTGCGGCTCGGCCTCGCGGCCCTGGCGCCGGTCGCGATCTATCCTTTCATGAAGCGGATCACCAATTGGCCGCAATTCGTGCTCGGGCTAGCCTTTGCCTGGGGCGCTCTCGTCGGCTGGTCCGCCACGACCGGCAGCCTCGGTTGGCCGCCGATCGCTCTCTATGCCGGTGCCATCCTGTGGACCATGGGTTACGACACGATCTACGCGCTCCAGGACATCGCCGATGATGCCGTGGTCGGCATCGGCTCGACCGCCATCCAGTTCGGGGCGCATGTGCGCAGCGGCGTGGCGTCGCTCTATGGGCTGGCGGTGGTGGCCTGCGGGGCCGCTCTGGCAGGCGTTGGGGCAGGGCCTTGGGCTTGGCTGGGTCTCGCCGGCTTCGCGCTGCATCTCGCCTCCCAGGTGTTGCGGATCAGGCCCGACGATCCGCGTCTCGCGCGGGACCTTTTCCGCTCCAA
>CAXUOD010000078.1:20398-22504 GCA_964252585.1 uncultured Lichenihabitans sp.
ATCGAGAGCCACGATGCCGTTATCCATGCCGAACTGATCGGCGACCCCGAGGAACAGCCCGTCCTGGCCTTCTCGAACTCGCTCGGCACCGACTTCCGGATCTGGGACCAGGTGGCGGCGCATTTTGCCGAGGACTACTGCCTGCTCCTCTACGACAAGCGCGGCCACGGTCTCTCGGACCTCGGCACCGGTCCCGTGACCATCGACCGCCACGTCGACGACCTCGTGACGATTATCGACCATTTCGACATCGAGCGCATGGCCTTGGTGGGCCTGTCGATCGGCGGCCAGATCGCGCAGCGAATGGCCGTGCGGACGCCCGAGCGGCTTGCCGCCCTGGTGCTCTGCGACACCGCCGCCAAGATCGGCGATGCCGCGGGCTGGAACAGCCGCATCTCGGCCGTCGAACAAGACGGGATCGAAGCGATCGGCGACAGCGTCATGGAACGTTGGTTCACCCCGGAGTATCGGGCCGAGGAACGGCTGCCGATGCGGGTGTGGCGCAACATGCTGGTGCGGCAGTCGCGGGCCGGCTACGCCGCCTCCTGCGCCGCGATCCGCGATGCCGATCTCACGGCCGACGCGGCCAAGATCGCCGTACCGACCCTGATGGTCGTGGGAGATGGCGACCTCGCCACGCCGCCCGACCTCGTCCGTGCCACGGCGGAGCGGATCCCGGGCGCTCGGTTCGAGACGATCCCCGGCGCCGGGCATCTGCCCTGCATCGAGCAGCCCGACGCCTTGGCCGAACTGATCGCGGCCCACCTCGACGGACTCGACGATGAGTGACGAGTCCACGCGCTACGCGGAAGGCCTGGCGGTCCGGCGCTCCGTCTTGGGCGAGGCCCATGTGGCGCGGGCCTCGGCCGCCATCACGCCGTTCGATGAGGATTTCCAGCGCTTCATCACGGAAGGCGCCTGGGGCTCCGTCTGGTCGCGCCCGGGCTTCACGAAACGCGAGCGCTCGATCGTCACCTTGGCGCTTCTGGCGGCACTCGGGCACCACGATGAAGTGGCGCTGCATGTGCGCGCCACGCGGAACACCGGTGCGACGCCGGAGGATGTCGCCGAAGCCATGCTGCATGTCGCGGTCTATGCCGGCGTGCCCGCGGCCAATCACGCCATCAAGATCATGAAGCAGACCTATGCGGCCATGGCGGCGGAGGATGCGCGTCCCGCGGCCGTCAAGGAGGAGGGAAGCCATGAGGCGTGACGGCAGCCCTTGTCGGCGGGACCGCGCCCGGTGCCCTGCCGCGTTCACGGCGGACCGCGAGACGTCCGTGCTTCGTGGACGAGCGGCTGGGAGAGTGCGAGAGCGGAGAGGCGATTGACCTTTCCCCCACTCCTCTCGGCCCTCGTCGGGGACCCCGAGACCGAGGCCTATTTCACCGATGGGGCCGATCTTGCCGCCATGCTGCGGGTCGAGAGCGCCTTAGCCGAGGCTGAAGCCGCCGTCGGGCTCATTCCGGCCGAGCACGCGGACCGGATCGTTCGAACCTGTATCGGCTTCGAGCCCGACCGGGCATCCCTCGCGGCCGGCCTCTCCCGCGATGGCGTCGTCGTTCCGGAACTCGTTCGTCAGATCCGTGCCGCTGTGGGCGACCCCGATGCGAAGAGCCTGCATGGCGGAGCCACGAGCCAGGACATCATCGACACGAGCCTCATCCTGCGCCTCGTTCCGGTGCTGGAGATCTTCGAAGCCCGGATCGCTGCGCTCGACGTCTCGCTCCGAGCCCTTTCGGCTCGCGACGGCACCACGAGCCTGATGGCGCAGACCCGGATGCAGCAGGCGCTGCCCTTCACGGCCGCGGACAAGATAGAGACCTGGCGGGCGCCGCTCGCCCGCCATCAGGTCCGTCTCGCCGAGTTGAGACCTCGTCTTCTGCAGTTGCAGCTCGGCGGACCGGTCGGTACCCGGACCGAACTCGGCCCCGAAGCCGACGCCATCGCGGCCCACATGGCGCGGCGCCTCGGGCTCGGGCCGGCACCGCCGTGGCATTCGCAGCGGGATGCGATCGTCGAACTCGGATCCTGGCTGGCCCTTGTAACGGGCAGCCTCGGCAAGATGGGCCAGGACGTCGCCCTGATGGTGCAGAACGAGGTCGG
>CAXUOD010000079.1:0-22491 GCA_964252585.1 uncultured Lichenihabitans sp.
AGCAAGGCCGGCTTGGTGACGCTACCAAGGCGGGGGTACTTTATCGCCAGCGAAGCCGGACACTTCCTTCTGGCCACCAACCCGATCAAAATCGATGGCGAGCGGTTGCTCGCTTACCCCATTTCGGGAGTTCTACCACAATCATGCCCCTACAAAATCCATTTCCAGGACAGGGTTTTGGCGCTTTCTGGGCGAGCGGACCATTGTCTAGCCTAGAACAGGCTTGTCTCGCATCCATTCAGAGACGCGGCTATCACCTTACGCTTTTCTCATATGATCCGATCTCCAATGTTCCAGAAGGAATTACGACGGCCAACGCCGAGGAAATAGTCACAAGGAAAATGCTTAACCGGATCATATATAATGGGAAGCCCGACCTTACCCATTTCTCCGATCTATTTCGCTACGAACTGATTGCTCAACGCGATCTTATCTATGTAGATACAGACATATTGATGATAGGTGAAGCTAAAGAGCTTCCACACCCTAATATATTCATACAGGAAGAGCAGGGAGGATTTAATGCTGCAATTCTGTATTTTGCAAATCAAGAGGTTTCGAATTATGTTTTACAACAAGTTACATGTAAGTTCGATAAAGAGCTACGATGGGGAGAAACCGGTCCTGAGATCGTGAAGTCGGCTGTAGAAAACATTACCCCCCGATTGGAAACATATAGCCACCAATTCTTTTATCCTATCGAGCATTACGAAATTTGGAAAATCTTGCTGCCTGATTATTCTGAAGAATGTGCATCAAAATGCAGTAATGCCGTAACTTTACATCTTTTTAATAATATATTTACAACAATCTCTTACTGGAAAGAACTCGCACCTCCAGAAGGTTCGTACCTGCACTACGCTCTTAATAAGATGGAACTTTTGTGTTTTTTCAAAGATACTTACCCACGTAAGATAATGGAAGGCATGGTTGCAAACTATCGATTTCGGCAGAATGGGCAAGCGCTTGGGATTAAGACGGTTATCAAGCAAGTCATACCTAGTATTGGCCGTACTCTTCGACATTACAGGAAATAAGTACCTGATGCTCCTGCGCAGCCTTGGGGGCGTGGGGAAACCCACGTCCCAACCGCAACCGCCTCAGCGGTTCTTCCGCAAACATGATTGCAGCCAAGAGTTTTCAGTGGCCAGAAACCATTGCGGCGCTGCTCAGGCGAACGATTCCGACGCCGCCGAGATGCTCGGCCTCACCGCCCCCACGGTCCTGAACCTTGGGCCGAGCCACCGAGACGGCGCCGATCCCGGTCTGCACCTCTCGCTCGGGGCCGTAGCCGTGCCGGACGAGGCGGACCCGACCATCGGCAAGTTTCAGACCCGCTCGCTCGGCCAAGAAGGCTTCGACCTCCAGTTCCACGGCTTGGGCCAGAAGTTGGCGGGCAGCCGTCCTGCATTAACTCCGTCAGTGGATCGTCGATCTCATCGGGCTGACGAAGCCGCACGACACTGCTAATCTCATCCATGGCGTATCGCTCTCACCCGGAGAGGTTCTGGCAGGCCTGGACATACGCCTGGATCCGCCGCCTTTCTCAGACCGCCGTTACTACGCACCGCGACGTTGTCGACGTTCTCGCCGTACGACTCCGAGAACCGCCTTGGCCTCGCTGCGCAACGCGGTACCTGATATAGCCCAAACGGTGACCGCATACGCCGCCGCTCCACCTATGATGGCTCCGACTAGGATGGTGGCGCCGTTCCCCATTGTAAGCAAAACCGTCGCCACGGTAGCGGCCACTAACGTGCCGATAGCTGGCACCCAATGGGCCTGCAACGCCCCGAGAAGCCCCTCGGTGAGCGGCGCCGGAACAGAAGCAGTAAGGCTTAAGGCATGAATTAAAAACACGCCACCAATGAGCCAAGCGACGCCCGTGGAACCAAGCCACGGTCCTAGTGCCACGGCGCCGATGCGCGCCACGGCGGCGATCAATGCTGGCACGGTGGCACGTTTAGTCATATCATTACGCATCAATATCGGATCAAGAAGACCAGCGATCGATAGGATCGCGTAGCAAACAACGATTGGCTGAAACATCGCAGCAGCATTCCCCCATCTCGGCCCAAGCACCAACGGGAGCAGGCGGGAAGCGGTAATAGCGGCCAGCGTGGCGGCCGGAAGAAGCAGGAGCAACAGAATGCGTTCGAGTCTGGCGTGAAGCGCGCGAACTTCGTCCCGCTCACTACGAAGTGCGTGACTGTAGAGTGCAGCTATGGTCGGGTTAGCCACAACGTCACAGGCGAAACGCGATGTCTGAGTAGCAATTGAGTAAGAACCGAGAAGTGCAGCTCCAAAAACCCTCTCAAAGATTGCATTTTCAGCTGATCTTGCAATAAATTCGCCTATACGCCGCACGAGCAGGGCACCGCCCATTCCTAAATGGTCGCGCAACGCTGAAAGATTGAATTCCAAGCGCGGCGCTCTGAAGGCAATCACGTTGAGGATGATGGCGCGAACAGCACAGGCGGTAAGGTACTGGACCGCTAAACTCCATACACCATACCCGTAGTAGGCTAGGGTTACTGCGACTGCAGCCGACGACACCGAGCCGGAGATGTCTCCCCACGCGTGTAGCGTAAGATTACCTCGAGATGCAAGCCTCGCGTCGCACGGAATCGACAAGGCGATAAGCGGCAACGAAAGAGACAATACAGCCATCAAACCTATGAGTTGGTGCTGTCCCGTCCAGGCCGCTAAAACAAAACCAGATCCGACAACACCGAGGGCCATCATGGAAAAGCTTGCCATAAGAACCCAAAATGCCGTCGACCAAACTAAGGTATTGCGCTCGTCTTCGCGCGCTAAGGAAACGCCAATACCACTATCAGCGATGATAACAAAAAAGAACAAGGTCGGCTGAGCAAGGGCGTAAACGCCATAGTCATTCGGGCTAAGCAGATGCGCCATAACGGGTAAAAGAGCAAGCTGCAGAAGAGCCTTTATTCCGTTGGCAAGCCAGGATGCCGCAGCATTCAAGGCGAATTGTCGGCGTCCTTCGTCCCGAGGTTCCGTCGCGATGTTCATCTTATAGAAACCCGATAAGCAACATGGGGCGAAGAGGCTTTCCCAAGCTGGTAGGTAGTGGTTAAACGCAGCATGATCATAAACTCGTTGTTATCGCATCGTTATCGGCTCGATAGTCGAGGCGGAGCGCCACCAATGCTACCGAAGCCCGAAAGGTTTGTGGCACCCCAGCTCCAGTCAGCCCCTAACGAGCTTGCAAATGAGGCAAAAAGCCGAGCGCTACCTGCTGCCAAGCGATACGCGAGGATGGGATCGGCAAGTCTTGGTGGAAGGGCAAGGCTGACCAGGGCGAAGGCGGCAGGTGCCGCTCCGGTCGACGCCGGCCGTCTCGGCCTCATCAACTCACTTGCGTCATTTCCCACCGAACCTCATGCTGAGCCGGGCGCGACGCGCCCGTGTCGAAGCACGCAGGGCGCCGGCCATACGTCGGCCCGTCCCTGGTGTGGCGGCCCGGGAGGGACCGTTGCCGCCCGAGCCCTGATCAGGCCGCGGACGGCCGACGAAACGGTTGCGCCGCGATATCGAGCACCAACCCGTCAAGGTCAAGGATCCCGCGCTGGGTCTGCCAGCTTCGGCGTGGAAGACGGTCACCTGGCGCGAGGGCTCGGCCGGTCAGCTCATGTATCACGTCCCGGTTCGCGCGGTTGCGGGTCCGGGCCGCCCACCGCGACGAGAAGCTGAAGGAAAGCCGGCCGAATAAGTAGCGCTCGTTGAATGGTCCGAGAACGAGGAGCAACCGACGAAATACTGGCTCAGCACGCTGCCGGAGAGCATCATCTTCGCGCACCTCGTCGACGCCACGAAACTTCGATGCCGCATCGAACGTGACTATCAGGATCTGCCACAGGAGGTCGGCATAGCCACTATGAGGGGCGGAGATGGCGGGGCTTCCACCACCACGGTACTCTATGCCTCGCCGCCTACGGCTTTTTTGATCTCTGAGCGAGGAACCCTTTCCCCTCAGGATGGCGCACGGTCTGCAAATTCCAGTAGGCTGTCGTTCCCCCCGTGGATGACCCAACCCTGCCACCGCTCCGTCCGGAACGGCACGTGACCAACCCCATTGCCACCATGCGACGGAGGCTCACCGTCGCCATCGCAAAGACGCTAAGCCGATGTCCATGCTGCCTTGCACCACGACGCTCAGCAGCAATCGCCAGGCGCTTGTAACGCAGTAAAACTAGAGCCCAGAGGTTAATTTGCGTTTAAGCTTTCTAACTCCATACGAGACCTCTATCGCCGCTAGCAGCGGCAGCCGCAAGGGCGTCTTAACGCGGGCGATTTCGCCCTCCCGCCAGAGAGCGTGACCGCGTAATGCGTTCAGTGGACCCTTCCAAGAACGCGGAGCCGACGTTGCGTCGACGCCAAAATCGTTGCCGCGGATGCCGACGTCCAGTGTGAAGCCATCATCAGCAGTAGGCCAGACGACCGCCTGGTAGAATTTCTTCCAAGCTATACGAGCGTCTCTAACCACGCGCGATGGATCATTTTGCGATAAACCGTCCAGGTAGGCCATGACGCCTGAGAACACCGATGTCGCCGTGGGTTGGATACTGTTGCGCCATCCCGGTATTTCCATGTTCGAGACGGGGATGCCATTTTCGTCGGTAAATGTCCGCACACTTGGTAGGTTCGGCTCGAACGTCGACTCGATCAGGTGCCAGTATCGAAGGATGGCCGAGCGTCGCTGCAGCGGCGAGTAGCTGTCTGCCTCAATGCTAAGGCCAAACGTCTTGCCGTGATGTGGGGTGGGGTGGCGCTTTCCCCGGTAATTGGCCCTAGCTATTAACGCGCAACTAAACCTGAGATCGTGTATCCCATCACACATAAGCTGCATTGTTGTTCCGAACAGCCCAGTGTCGACCAAGATCGCGTGCTGCCGTCCGCTCAGGCTGAGATCGAGATGACGACGAAGTAGTACAGATTGCTCGGCTATGACGTTGAATGCTTCTCTTCCCTCAGCCGCCATCATGAGTCTCGTAAACCCCTCTGGCGTGAACTTGTCCGCCCCCATCCCAGTTTCGCCCACGTCGCACCCAGACATTGCACATACTACATCTCGCAGTGAACGGTCGGAGAACTCATAAGACAGCGTCGATGCGGCCGATGAGGGCATGCGTCCATGCTCAACCATCCTCATGAGGACAGGCCTTATGGCGGTGACGCGAGACACCATGAACGGCACGATCTTTGTGGGCATAGGTAGGCCAGAGGCGGCTAGGAAGCGTTCATAGGCTAGCATCATGCGCAGTCCCCCCCGGGCGCAGAACAGCATGGCTGCATCGTGAGGTTGCTCCAGCAGCGATCCCAACGACCAGAGCCTCATGCAGAATTCACCAGTGATCGGGCCCAGCACCTCGTGACCAAAGTCTTCACCTGTCATGTTCATGCTCAGTGACCCCTGCGGCTCATGAAGGTTGAAATCTGCACTGCGGCTTTTCCGATATGGCGCCAAGCTATTTCGCGGGGTAGGTGCACAGCTTGGCAGCCTGCTGCGCGCGCCTGCTCGACATCAGCTTTAGCGTCATCGCCGAGGTGAAGGATCCTCGTTGGCAGAACGCCTTCCCGACGAGCCACTTCTGCGAACAGCGCTCCAGAGTGCTTGGTTAACCCAATATCGCTACTCGAGTAAACGTGCAGGATCGGGTGCTCTCCGACGACCTTAGCCAGAATTCGGTGAATTTCTTTCGCTGAATAATAGGTGTCAGTCGTGGCGACAACTCGCTTGCCCATGGTCGCCAGCCTCATATAAGCGGCGATGAGAGGGCGGTTCGCAGAAAGGTGGCGGATGTCCGTTTCGACCTCGCTTTGCTGTAATGTCGTGGCAACGCTAACTCCGCCTCCTATAGCCGCCGCGACCGTCCGGCAGATCATCTCCAGTGAGACGTCGCCTAGTGGGCGCTCAGCCGCAACGGCCTTGTAAGCTATGCTGTGAAACGACCTCCTCAGTGCTGACATACAGATAGAATCAAGGCACAATTTTTCGGCCGCACCCCGCGCTGCCTCGTCCAGGCGACCCTCCTCCGTTGATAGATCCCTCATGAGGACAGTGTCGAAGAGATCTGTGGATATTACATCGTAACTTGCAATGTCTACCCGATCAATGTACTCTAGTGGCTTCAAATTATTATTCCTACGAGAAATAATTACAAACAATTTCAACAATCTTTTGCTGAGATGTTCGTATTCCAACATGTAAGCTGCAACGAGTGCGAAAATCAATACTACTGACAAAAGATGTTGCGCCTGGTTTCCGATGAGTTGCGCTGCCAGAGGATCATCCCATGCGGACCTTGACCGTTGCCCTCGCATTCGTGCGCAAGTCAGTCAGCCGTCGGACTCTCCAGCGATGGTGGGCGGCTTTAATCAGAACTCGGGTTCCAACCTGACAACAATCCGCTCCGCCCTCGAACCGGGTGCGGATCGGATCGAGAAGATTTTCGGTACGTGCAAGCGGTCCTTTGGGCTGCGCCGCATGTGGTGGCGCGGTCCGGCCAAGGCGGGCCTGCAGGTTCGCCTGACGATGATCGCCCACAATCTACGTCGAACAATGACGATTCTGAAGGAGAGGTGCGCCTGATGGGAGGCAACGCGCTCTCGACTGAGCGTTCCCGGACCTGTTCACGTCCAAGGCGACGTTACCCATAGCGAACTGCCAGTGATGGCGACGGTACTTGACCCTTACTGTTTCGGCTCTCCCCGCGCAAAGGATCTCATAGGACCTATGGGTATCAGAGACCTGCGGTGCGCTCCGAGTTCTATGTCATCGAGGCGACCAATCCCGAGACTGCCGCAGCCAAGATCGTGGACGTGGTGCGCAACCGGATCCCGATGGCGTTCGGCCTCGATCCGATCCGCGACGTCCAGGTGCTGTGCCCCATGAACCGTGATGGCGTCGGGGCGTGATCTTTCAATACTGAGCTGCAGAAAGCGCTGAACTTACCGGGCGAAGTTCGGGTCGAGCGGTTCGGCTCGACGTATGGGCCGGGCGACAAGGTGATGCAGATTGAGAACGACTACGACAAGGAGGTCTACAACGGTGACCTCGGCATCGTGACCTGCATCAACATGGAAGCTCGAGACCTGGTCGCCACCTTCGACAGCCGCGAGGTGGTCTACGGCGTTGGGGAACTCGACGAACTCGAGTAGGCCTACGCCACGATGATCCAAAGGCGGAGCGCTCGGACTACCCGGCCGTCGTGATCCCGGTTATGACGCAACACTATACCATGCTGGCGCGGAACCTGCTCAATACGGGCGTCACGCGAGGCAAGAAGCTCGTCGTGCTGGTCGGCAACCGGCACTTCAGCTTGGCGCGATGGCGCTCAGGATCATGGATGCCTCAGGTCGGGAGGCGGCAAACTCGGTCGCCGTGGCTAACGAATCGTGCATGCCGGAAGTTTGCGACAGGCCCATCACGAGATCGACACGGAGCGCCTCGCCGCTTTGGCGTCTGCCGCCATCACAGCCCTGGCTGCCCCGATCCGGTAACGGTCGAGATTATAAGTGGCACCGCCGATGCCCGATCCAGCCACTCACGCAGCTTCGACCATCTCCGACGCTGCCCGCCGTTCCGCACCGCAATAGCCAGAGCCTTTCGCTAAAGAGCAAGCCTCGCGAACAATGAAATCTTGCACGTCATCGCGTGCCGTGACCTCCGTCGGACCTTTGTGGTTGAGTCCGGGTGCACACTGGCTCAGTGTACAATCAGAACCGGCGAGGCAAACTCGCCGCGGACGCGGGGCTCAACAGTTCAAGCGAGACTGGTTGATTGTCACTCGACCCTATGGCGTCGACTCGCCCGCAGCTCTACCTTACCGGCAACTCTGACCCTGAAAGATGAGTCATGTACGATCTTATCTACCACAAAGGTCTTGTCGTCGCTCACGTCAACTTAGGATCGGTTTTCATCGAGACCACGAAGGTCAAGATCGCGACCTTGAGCGAAGGCAAGATTTACTCGCTGTCGGGACAGTTCCTCGGCTCGATGAGGACCGCAGGCAATGCGTCTTCGGAGAGGTCTCTCTCTCCTGCATTCTTGAAAGTCCTTGGTCTCGAGGAACCGTGATCACCCCATCACGCCCGATCGTCGACCGACGAAAACCGGACCGTCGATGGATCGCTCTACGCCGGATTGGGAATGATCTGAGTTTCTCGCACGACTTCTCGCCGGTTGGCATCGATCAGGCGATAGGATCGATTGGCGATGCTTTGGGCATGGCGCTGCAAGGTCGAGGCGATCCTCAGTATAGCCTTCTTATCGTTGACGGCCGTGAAGGCTTCCTTGGTCGCGGTACCGTCGATTTTCGTGATGTGGATCTCGTACATCATGCCCCTGTCCCCAAGGTTTGCATCGTCTCGAATGAAAGTCGCTAGACAAGAAGAAGGCCGGGATCAAACCCGGCCTCGTCGTTTTGCGGCGTTGTATCGGCGCCATTATCGTTCACAATCGCCGGATTGACTTCAAACCTAAATCAACCGGCTTGCAGCTTGTCCGCAGACATCTTGCCGGACCGGTTGTCCTTGGTCAGCTCATAGCTGAGCTTCTGACCCTCGATCAGGTTGCTCATCCCAGCCCGCTCCACCGCGCTGATGTGTACGAAGACATCCTGGCCGCCATCGTCGGGCTGAATGAAACCAAAGCCTTTTTGACCGTTGAACCACTTGACCGTGCCGTTACTCATGATTGAACTCCCGCGAACAGGGTTATGCGACGGCGAGACACGCCGTGCAGCGTTGAAATCGACAATACAAGAAGGAGGTCATCAGCGCGCGCACGGCATATCGATGCTCGTGTGCTGTGGCTTGAACGTACAGCCTATAGATCGATCACCGTGACATGAGGCGGCGCTTGTCGAAAGTCAAGGGCAGCGGGCGGCCTTGGGTGTGGCCACCCTTTGCAACATGTCTCTCAGCGGCGAGGCTGGTGAGCTGCTGTCACCTCTCGTCCCAAGCTCCGACACGATGCGGCTGACCGGACTTGAACGGTGGACGCCAACCGATTGTCGAAGTTTCGTCGACACCGAGACGCGCGCAGCTTGGTGAGACGCTGCCATGGTGCAAGGATGACGCACCGGGTGCGAGTCTTGCGATGACTCCTCTTAAAGTTGAGGAGCGTTTCAATGTGGCACGATCTTGCTTCATCCCTGGAATCGACGTGGCAGATGGTGATGTTCGGCTTCGTCCTCATGGGATCGCAACATCCCCTGGCGACGGCCGGTATCGTCCTTCTTTTCGTCTTCCTGGCTGCAATGCTGGTAGCCGAGACGATCGCAGAACGACGTGCAGGCTCCGGCTCCGACGAGCCCTTGCGTGTCCGGCTTGAGCCATGATGCTTCGAACTACGGCCTTACCACGCCCTGATCGTCACAGGTCCGCCATCTAACCGAACAGGTCGTGCTCGGACGAACGCGAGACCCTCGGCTGGTGCTCAGGCGGTCACCAACGATAGCCTCACACCGAAGATGACCGTGCCGATCTGATTTCGCACCGACGATGTTACCTCGTGTTGCACGCGACTGGCCATCATGGTTCGTACGATGGCGCCCAACAGCATCACGGCCTCCTCCCGTGCCGCTTCGTCGTCCGGCAACTCGCTCCCTTGTTCGTCTCGGAAGTGTTGCACGTCACTCTCGAGGTCGAAGTGGTATCGCGGCATCGACACACCTGGATCGGGCCTTGGACAGCAGGTAGTAGCGCAAGCGACCACGTACCCGGATGCTACAACATCGGCGACCAAGCCGTCACCAACTAAATCGCTAGCGATCTTAGATCGGTGGGGTTCGTTGGAACTTTGACGACGCCGACGCTCGTTCGTGTCGCCGCGGAGAGGGGGTGCGACTATCAATGCCCCAGCAACGTCAATCTGACGCCGAATACGACGTTTCCGACCTCGTCCCTGACGGTCGAGGTCAGGGTCTTCCCGTCGCGACCCGTCACCATGGCTCGAACGATATCGGGCAAAACCGCGATGGCCTCTTCGCAAGCAGCTTGCACGTCCGGCAGATCACTGCCTTTCTCATCTCGAAATAACCGCTCGCCTCCGTCGAGATCGAAGAAGTAACGTGGCATCGAGTCCACCTTGCGCGGGGCGTTTATCATCGCAAACAATTTCCAAGATGATGCTCAGCCTCGAGCGTCGCAAGCGGTGATGCAGTACAGGATTGCCGGCGCGACCGAAATTCGTGCGGGAGTGAGCTTTCCGCCACTAGTCCACGATGCGGAACAAGGTGCGTTCCATTTCGGTGACGAGGCGGGCGAGCGCATAGCAGGCGAGCGCGTCGTAGGCCGTGCCTGATCGCCCAATCGTGGCGACGACCGCCTGTTCGGCTTTCTCGGCGATCGGGACGATATGGGCGGGCGCCAGGGCCGCCAGGCGACGCACGACCTGCAAGGCCGCGACCGCATCATAGGGAGCGGTGTTCGAGATGGCTCTTGCATCGATGAGCGCAGCTCGCACCGCTACGTGATCCGTCACCGGCGATCCCTCGGACATGCAACCACACCGCTAACTTGACGACGTTGCCCTACCGTTACAGTGCATGATTCAAAGCACAATATGACGGATGCGACATAATTGCCGCTGCATAATATTTAGCGTTGTTTAAGTGTTAAGTGATGTGTCGGCACCACACCTGAACGAATGCCGAACGGCTGCGCGATCAGCCGATCCGGCCGTAAACGCGTCGACAAGGGCGAGGCAAGAAGGGCGCTACTCGTTCGACTTCGATGCGAAGAGGCAGCGCTATAGGGGACCGGGCTCGAACCTCGCGACGCTCGCTTTATGCACAGCACCGAAGGATTCGGCAGGGATGGACCGCAGTCCCTGACGACCCTGAGACATCTTGCCGAGGCCCAACGGGGTCGAGCGAACCTTGTGCCGATCGACCGTCCAGAGCATGCCGTGAAGCTCGACCACGACATGCCCGAACTCGTCCTCGGCCACCGAAGTCCAACCGGGACTATTGGTCAGGCAGGCGATCCAGGCGGCCTCCCAGGCGGAGGCCACGCTGTGGAGCACCACCGCTTCGTCCCGATCCACGATGCAGTCGAGAATCGCGAGTGCTGCGCTCGTGTCGAAGGTGACGTCCGGAGATCCCATCACAAGCCTCATGGACTGGCCGGTGCAGGTTACGCCCACGGTATCGTCACGAGCAATTGCCGTTTGCGTGATCGCGGCGTCCAACTCCCGATGGCGACCACGTGACACGGCTATGGTCAAGAACAGCGCGGCTGCTTCCAATCATCGTCACGCGATTGTCGCAATAGTCGCCGTTCAGAGTGGCAAGGTGGAAGTATGGCCGTAGACATCATCGCCATCTGTCGATCGACGGGCGGCTGCAGGGACAGGTCGCCTCCGTGGCAAGCGGGCGGCGTTAAGCCCCCGGTTACGGCTTCTGTTTAGTTTGTGTTCTCGTCAATAGCTTAACGGGAGAGACACGATGAGCGGATCGGTTGGGATTGCGGGCGATCGGATACGCTCTTTCATCGAGCGGGTCGAGCACATCGAGGAAGAGCTCAAGGCCCTGAACGAGGGCAAGAAGGAGGTCTTCGCCGAAGCCAAGGGCGAGGGCTTCGACGTCAAGGTCTTGAAGGAGATCCTCCGGCTCAGGAAGCAGGACAAGGACGAGCGCGACGAGCAGGATTCACTCCTCGACCTTTACATGCAGGCCATGGAGAGCAGCGAGGAACCCCAGCGCCAGGCCGCATGAGCTGAACTCGGGCATTATGGCGCCTTCCGCGAGCGGTCGGGATCGGCTACCAGGATCCATGTTGCCGATCCTGACTATCGACCGTCTGACCAAGACTTACGCGAGCGGCTTCCAGGCTCTCAAAGGGATCAGCCTTACGATCGAGACGGGGGAGATCTTCGCGCTGCTCGGCCCTAACGGGGCCGGCAAGACGACGCTGATCAGCATCGCCTGCGGCATCGTCAGGGCAAGCGGTGGGCGCGTGACGGTCGGTGGCCACGACATCGTGTCCGGCTATCGTTCGGCGCGCGCAATGATAGGGCTCGTGCCGCAGGAACTCACCACGGACGCCTTCGAGAGTGTCTGGGATACGGTCTCGTTGAGCCGCGGCCTCTTCGGAAAATCCAAGAACCCCCGGCATATCGAGAAGGTCTTGCGGGACCTGTCGCTCTGGGACAAGCGCGATGCGAAGTTGATGACGCTGTCGGGCGGCATGAAGCGGCGCGTCCTGATCGCCAAGGCTCTGTCGCACGAGCCGAAACTCCTGTTTCTCGACGAACCGACGGCCGGCGTCGACGTCGCACTGCGTCGCGACATGTGGCGCCTCGTCCGTTCGCTGCGCGACCACGGCGTCACCATCATCCTGACCACCCATTACATCGAAGAGGCCGAGGAAATGGCCGACCGGATCGGCGTCATCAACGGTGGCGAGTTGATCCTCGTCGAGGACAAGGCCGCGCTGATGCAGAAACTCGGCCGCAAGCGCCTCATCCTCGAATTGGACGAACCGCTCGGATCGATCCCGACCGCCCTCGCCAACTACCGCATGAGCCTCGACGGTGACGGCAAGGCTATCACCTATACCTACACGACATCGGCGCCGGAGCCGGACGAGATCCGTGGTCTTCTGGCGGCCGTCGACCGTGCCGGGCTCGCCTACAGGGATTTGCGCACCAGCCAGAGCACGCTCGAGGACATTTTCGTCTCGCTCGTGAGGCCGACCTCATGAACATCGAGGCCGTTCGGTCTATCTATGGCTTCGAAATGGCCCGCACGTGGCGGACCCTGACCCAGAGCGTCATCTCGCCAGTCTTGTCGACGTCGCTCTACTTCGTCGTCTTCGGCTCAGCCCTGGGCTCCCGCATCCAGGAGGTCGACGGCGTGAGTTACGGCGCCTTCATCGTGCCCGGCCTCGTCATGCTGTCGCTTCTGACGCAGAGCATCAGCAACGCCTCGTTCGGCATCTATTTCCCCCGTTTCACCGGCACGATCTTCGAAATCCTGTCGGCGCCCATCTCGCCGCTGGAGATCGTGGCCGGCTATGTCGGGGCCGCGGCCACGAAATCCATCGGGCTCGGGCTCATCATCATCGCGACCTCGGCGCTCTTCGTCCCGCTGCATGTCGAGCATCCGGTCTGGATGCTGGCCGCCCTGGTGCTGACCGCGGTGACGTTCAGTCTGTTCGGCTTCGTGATCGGCATCTGGGCCGACGGTTTCGAGAAGCTCCAGCTCGTGCCGCTGCTCATTGTTACACCCCTGACGTTCCTGGGCGGCAGCTTCTATTCCGTCACGATGCTGCCGCCGGTCTGGCGAGCGATCGCGTTCCTCAATCCCGTCGTCTACCTGGTGAGTGGTTTTCGATGGAGCTTTCAGGGACACGCCGATGTCGCGCCGCAGATCAGTTTCGGCATGGTCGTGCTGTTCCTGGCGCTCTGCGGCGGCGCGATAGCCTGGATCTTCAGAACCGGTTATCGTCTGAAAACCTGACCGATCGATCGAGCCCGTCCGTCCTTCGATCAGCCGGTCGCCCGACGGAGCGGCAGAGGATCGACCGCGAGATGATGTCCCATCACGAACTCTTTGCTCTGCGACATCCCCGCATCGTGGAGTTTCACAAGTTCTATTCCGAGTACCACATCTTCCTCGAAGCGGCGGCCGAGCGCTTCAAGGTCTCGATCCGGGTCTTCGAAACGCACGACGGTCGCTTCTTCTTCGAGCAGAGCCATTACCTTCGGACTCCGGTGCAGGGCCAACTCCGCGGCGGCGCGCCCGAAAGCCACCCGCAAGCCGATATCGCCCTGACCCGGGCCGTGGAATCGATCACCACCTATTACGACGAGGCGATCGGCCTCGGGCACGAACCCTCGGCCGACTGGTTCATCCGCAACGACGTTTACTAAGCTCCCAGACGGACGCCGTCGGCCAGGAACTTACCCGTCGGTGAGAGATTGGGTTCGTGTCTCAGTTCTGGAGTTGCCCGTGACACGTCCTCTCACCTTCGCCCTGCTCGGCGCTCTTGCGCTCGGCGGCGTTTCCCTGATCTCAGAACCAGCGTCGGCGCTTCCCGTCTCCGGCCTCTCGCCGGTCGCGTCGAACACGGATGTCGGCGGTACCGTGGAACAGGCCCGCTACTACCGTCGAGGCTATGACCGGAGAGGCTTCGGGTTCCGGCGCGGCTATTACGGCTACCGGCGCCCGTATGGCTATGGCTATCGCCGCCCCGGTCCGATCCGCCGACTCATCAATCATCTCTGACACCGGTTCGGCCGGACCGCCGGCGCGTCTCGCTCATGAGGGAAGACGGTCTTTGAGGCGTAACAAAGCGATGCGCTCGACCTCGGCGAGCGCAGCGTCGAATTCCTGATCGGCGGTGTTGTCGAGGCGGTGCTCGAACGCTGCGACGATCTCCTGCTTGGTCCGGCCCTTGACCGCCATGACGAACGGGATGCCGAACCGGTCTCGATAGCGGGCATTGAGGGCGGTGAAGCGCTCGAGTTCAGTGGGCGAGAGCCGATCCAGGCCGGCGGCTGCCTGCTCGCCCGTCGAGTCCGCCGTCAGTCCCCGGCTCAGGGCGAGGCGGCCGGCCAGGTCGGGATGGGCACAGAGCAGAGCGCGCTTCTCCGCAACGGGGAGGCGCCGCATCACGGCCACCAGACTGTCGTGAAGCCCTTCGGCCGTGTCGTCTTTCGACGTCAGCCCCGACGCGTGCGCAACCGCCGCGATCTCGGGCGTGTGCTCGAAGATGTCGCCGAAGACCTCGACGAAGAGCGAGGATCCCATACGACTGGGCCGGTAACCCGCGGCGGGCGGATGGGTCCTGATCCAATGACGCGCGATGTCGATACGCCGTGCCACCCAGACCCGCTCGTGCGCTGCGACATAATCGAGAAACCGGGCCAAGGCCGCGGCCCGCCCGGGTCGGCCGACGAGGCGGCAGTGCAGCCCGATCGACAGCATCTTGGGGGTATCGGCGCCCTCGGCGTAGAGCGTGTCGAAACTGTCCTTGAGATAGGCGAAGAACTGGTCCCCGGCATTGAACCCTTGCGGGGTCGCAAAGCGCATGTCGTTGCTGTCGAGCGTGTAGGGCACCACGAGCTGCGGCCCGCGCGCGCCTTCGATCCAGTAGGGCAGGTCATCCGCATAGGCATCGGCGAGGTAGAGGAAGCCGCCTTCCTCGCAGCCGAGCGCCAGCGTGTTGACCGAGCTGCGGCCCTGGTAGAGCCCGAGCGGACGCTGCCCCGTCAGTTCGGTCTGCAGGCGGACGGCTTCGTCGAGGTCGGCCCTTTCGGCTTCGGCGGTGTGGTCGCGGTAGTCGATCCACTTCAGCCCATGGGTCGCGATCTCCCAGCCGGCGCGCTGCATCGACTCCACGATGCCCGGGTACCGCCCCAGCGCGGAGGCGACCGCATAGACCGTGACCGGCATGCCGCGCGAGGTGAACAGGCGGTGCAGTCGCCAATAGCCGGCCCGCGAGCCGTATTCGTAGATGGATTCCATGTTCATGTGGCGCTGCCCGGGCCAGGGCTGGGCACCCACGATCTCCGAGAGGAACGCCTCCGACGCTGCGTCCCCGTGCAGGATGTTGTTCTCGCCCCCTTCCTCGTAGTTGATCACGAACTGCAGGCACACGCGTGCGTCGCCGGGCCAGTGCGGATGGGGGGGATGCTCACCGTAGCCGACGAGGTCGCGAGGGTAGTCGGCCATGGCTCAGGATCCGCGGTAGGTCGAATAGCTCCAGGGTGAGACGAGGAGCGGTACGTGGTAGCCGGCATTCGGGTCGGCGATGCCGAACCGAATCGGGACGATGTCGAGGAACGGCACCGAAGGCACCTGTGGGTCGGAGGCGAAATAGGCCGCGACCGCGAAATGCAGCTCGTAGACGCCGGCCAGGAAGGCCTCGCCGCTGAGCAGCGGCGCATCGGTCCGGCCGTCGTGGTTGGTCACGCTCTCGGTCAGCAGGGTCCGGCCTCCGCCGGAGTCGATGCGGTAGAGACGGACCGTAACGCCGGCCGCAGGTCTGCCGCGGGCGGTGTCGAGCACATGTGTGGATAATCGCCCCATGGCGTTCGACCCTCTGTCTCCCGGCGCGCTCGTTGTCGACGCGCCCGGCATGGCTCCTGACGGGTCGAGATGCAATGTCCGACTCGGGCTGCAGACTAAAGACCGAAGCGTTCGAAGAGAAGAGCACGTAAGCGAACGGGCAGGGGCGATCGCATGTGACGAGCGAGGTTTTCTCGCCGGCGGCGAGGCAATTGCCACGCCCGCGCCTCGATGAGCCACGCAGTGAGCGCGGCGCCTTGACGTCGTGCCCTCGCTCGCTGACGGTCGCCGGCCGCTCAAGCTGAAGCCGGCCCTCAAGCGTCCTTGAATCCATATTCCGGAACGCCATCCTCGTTGCCGTAGTATTTGTACGGGAGGAACTTGCCGGACATGTTGAGCTTGACCCTGTCGCCTTTGTTGTTGGGCTCGCGCTCCATGGTCATGTTGAAGTCGATGGCCGACATGATGCCGTCGCCGAACTCTTCCTGGATCAGCTCCTTCCAGGTCGTGCCATAGACCATGACGAGTTCGTAGAAGCGGTAGATGAGCGGGTCGGTGGGGGGCATCTGCGGGATGGAGCCGCGATAGGGCGGCTCGTTCAGCATGCGCTCCTCGGCGGCCGAGAGACCGAAGAGTTCGGCCGCTTTCTTGGCCTGCGCCTTGGGCAGTTTCATCTGGCCCATACAGGCTGCCGTGATCAGGATCGGCGAGACACCACCGATCTCGCCCTGGATATGGGCCCAGCTCCATCCCTTTTCGCGCTTGATGTCGAGCAGCTTCTCGGTCAGGTCCTCGCGCTTCATCGTCGTTACCCCTCTCGGCCTTGGGTCGGCTCGGACGAGAGTATCCGGTGATCGTAGCCGTGGCTGCAAGGCCTGACTGAACGACGAAGGATCAGGCGCTCGGGATCTGTTGCCGGGCGAGGAAATGCTCGAGCCAGTGGATGTCGTAGGCGCCGTCCTGGATCTCGCCATTGCGAACCAGGGTGCGGAACAGAGGGAGCGTGGTCTCGATGCCATCGACGATGAACTCGTCGAGCGCACGCCGCAGGCGCATCAGCGCCTCGGTCCGCGTGCGGCCGTGCACCACGAGCTTTCCGACCAGCGAATCGTAGTAGGGGGGGATCACGTAACCCTGATAGGCCGCGCTATCGACCCTCACGCCGAGCCCGCCCGGCGGGTGATAATAGCTGATGCGCCCGGGCGAGGGCCGGAACGTGTCCGGATGTTCCGCATTGACGCGGCATTCGATGGCGTGCCCGCTCAGACGGACGTCCGCTTGGCTCAGGGTCAGCGGCGACCCGGAGGCGATGCGGATCTGCTCGTTGACGAGATCGATGCCGGTGATCATCTCGGTCACCGGATGTTCGACCTGGATGCGGGTGTTCATTTCGATGAAGTAGAACCGTCCATCCTCGTAGAGGAACTCGATCGTCCCGACCCCGAGATAGGCGAGCTTGCGCATCGCCGCGGCCACGATCTCGCCGATTTCGCTGCGCTGCTCGGGGTTGAGGATCGGGGAAGGTCCTTCTTCCCAGACTTTCTGATGACGCCGCTGCAGCGAGCAATCGCGCTCGCCGAGATGGATCGCATTGCCGCGACCATCGCCCAGGATCTGGATCTCGATGTGCCGCGGCTTCTCCAGGTATTTCTCGATGTAGACCGCATCGTCCCCGAAAGCCGCTTTGGCTTCGGCCCTTGCGGTCGACAGGGCGTCGGAAAGGTCGGCAGCCGTGCGGGCCACCTTCATGCCCCGTCCACCACCGCCCGAAGCGGCCTTGATGAGGACCGGAAAGCCGATCTCGGCCGCGACCTTCTGTGCCTCGTCGTCCTCCGTGATAGCGCCCTCGGAGCCCGGCACGCAGGGAATGCCGAGGGCCTTGGCGGTGCGCTTGGCCTCGATCTTGTCTCCCATGGTGCGGATATGTTCCGGCTTGGGACCGATGAAGGCGATGTTGTGATCCTGCAGGATCTCGGCGAAACGCGCGTTCTCCGACAGAAATCCGTAGCCCGGATGAATGGCATCGGCGCCCGTGATCTCGCAGGCGGAGAGGAGGGCCGGGATATTGAGGTAGCTGTCGCGGGCTGGCGGCGGTCCGATGCAGACGCTCTCGTCGGCCAGCTTGACATGCATGGCGTCGGCGTCGGCCGTGGAGTGGACCGCGACCGTTGCGATGCCCAGTTCCTTCGCGGCGCGCAGCACGCGCAGCGCGATCTCGCCGCGATTGGCGATGAGGATCTTGTCGAACATGGGTCAGTGGCTCCCGCGATCCCGGCTGACGTCCCGCCTCACTCGATCACGAGCAGGGGCTGGCCGTATTCGACCGGTTGGCCATCCTCGACCAGGATGGCCGAAACGGTCCCCGAGCGCGGCGCCACGATCTCGTTGAACGTCTTCATGGCTTCGACCAGGAAGATCTTGTCTCCGGCCTTGACGGCGGCGCCGAGATCCACGAACGCCTTCGAGTCCGGATTGGCTCGCCGGTAGACGGTGCCGACCATCGGAGACTTGACTACGCCGGGATGGTCGGCGGCGGTTTCGGCCGTCGGCTCGGCCGCGAACTCCGTCGCCTGAACCGGGGCGGTCCCGACCACGACGGGAGCGTGATGCGCCGCCGCCACCGGCGCTGCGGCGGTCGCCGTGTGCCGCACCAGCTTGATGCGAAGGTCTCCCTTTTCGACCTCCATCTCGGCAAGGTCGCTCTCGGCGATCAGCTGCGCCAGCGTGCGCACGAGGTCGGCATCGATCGCTGTGTCGATCGAACCGGCGGGCGTCGGCTTAGCGGTCTTGGAGCGCGTCCGCAAGCCGTTTCGAATCATGGTCATGAGGTCTTCTGAGATTGGGAGGTCGTGAATGCAACGTGGCCCGTGCGCGAAGGCCGACGGTCACACGGCCCGGAATACCGTAACTGACCTCGGGGCGTCATAGCCACAACGCACCGATGAATCCAGCTTGCGCCGCGCGCGTGGCAGGCCGGTCCGGTTCACGAGCAATAGGCTTTGCCACATTTGAGGACGCTGTCGATCCTGTCCTTCATCTCGTCGTAGCCGACGGCGCCGACCACGACATCCTGCCCGACGACGAAGGACGGCGTTCCGGTCAGGCTCAGCGCATCGGCCAGTTGCATGGTGCTCTGGATCGCCTGCTTGACTTCGGCGCCTCCCGCATCCTTGGCGAGCTTATCCATGTCGGCACCGAGGTCCTTCGCCACCGCGAGAGCCTGAGCCTTGCCGACCTGCCCATGCGTCGAGAGCAGCTTGTAGTGGAACTGCCAGAACTGGTCACCCTTGAACTGGTTACGGGCGGCGCCGGCCACATAGGCGGCCTCGACCGAGCCCGGCCCGAGGACCGGGAAATCCTTCAGGACGAGACGCAGTTCGGGCTCGGTCTTCATGAGCTTGCCCACATCATCGAGCGCTCGCTTACAATATCCGCAATTGTAATCGAAGAACTCGACCAGGGTGACTTTGCCCTTCGGATTTCCGAGCACCACCTCGTTCGGCGCATTGAAGAGCTCGCCCGATTTCTCGTCGACGACCTGCTGGCGTTTGACGGCCTCCTGCTCCTTCTGGCGTCGCTCGAGCTCGGCCATGGCCTCCTGAAGGACCTCGGGGTTCTGCAGGAGGTACTCCTTCACGAGACCCCCGATCTCGGACCGTTGCGCCGGGGTGAACTCGCTCGCGAAGGCCGGCGCCACCGGCCGGAGACCCATCAGGGTCGCGGCCAGGAGGCCCGTGGCCAGCAGAGCGGAACGGAGCGCCGGCAGCAGCCGGACAGGACGACGATGGACCATGCTGTCTCCTCGTTGAGCGATGAAGGGCGTGGCCCCTCGCTTCCCATGCGGCGGCCATGCGGCGTTTCCAAGACCAACGAACCGGAGTCCTGTCGCGGATGACACCGGCCGACGGACGCAGCGCCGTTCAGCTGCCGAAGGTCGCCTTGGCCCGCTGCCACCAGCCGGAGCGTTTCGGGCGCGGCTCCGCATCGACCGTCGCGACCTCGGTGTCGTCTTGTTGGCGTTGCACCGCGGTCGTGTCGCTCTCGGAGAACACCTCCGGCGTGTCGAAGACCGAACGGGCCTCCGACGCCGCCAGCGGCTCGTGATGCTCGGTCGTATCCGCACCGACGTCGCGATCCGCAGAGGGACGGCTTTCCTGGGGGAGCGAAACGGCCTCGGGCTCGACGCTCTCCAAGACCACAGGCTCGACGATGGCCGCGACGGTTTCGGCAGGGCGCGAGCGAGGTCCACGGCGGCGCCGGGGCGCCGGGGCGGAGTCCTCGACCGGTGCGGCGGTCGAACCCTCTTCTACCGGTGGCGGAGCCTCCTTTTCGGCCCGCACGGGGGTGCGACGGGACCGGCGACGGCGCGGCGCTTCTTCCACGACAGGCTCGGCCTCGATCTCCTCGGCCCCGACCTCCTCGGCCTCGATCGGCGCGGCATCGGCCTGACCGCCGTCGAGCCGGGGTTCGGGTTCGGCCACCGGCACGTCGCTCGAAACCTCCTCGAACTCCTCGTCGGCTGGCGACGGACCGAAAGCCGAAGCATCCCGAACCGCGAGCAGGTCGCCTCCGATCCTCGCCATCGTGGCCAGGCCCTCGTCGGAGGGCTGGGGCGCATCGGCCGAGATCTCGCTGGCGCCCTCGCGTTCACGACCTCGCCGCCGGCGCCGCCGCTTGCGACGGCGATTGCCATCGCTCGCTGCGTCCGCCGCCATCTCGCCGACACCGCCCTCGCTCTCCTCGGAAGAGGCATCCGCCTCGTCGATCCCCGCCGTCTCGATCTCTTCCTCTTCCGCCGGCTCGGGCTCGAAGATCGGAGCGACGCTGTCGACCCGCACGAGATCGCGACGCGGGGCCGGGGCGATCGGCGGGGTCGCGGGTTCGCCGCGCTCGATCGCGTGATAGATCATGCCGGTAAGGCTCGGATCCGCCATCACGGTCAAGGTCACGCCGAACCGCTGCTCCAGTTCGACGAGCTTGACCCGCTTCTGGTTCAAGACGTACAGCGCCACTTCGCTGCGGCTGCGCACGACGAGGTCGTAGGACGCATCCTTGATCAGCGCGTCCTCCAGCAGGCGCAACACGTGCAGGGCGATCGACGCGGTCGACCGCACCGTGCCGGCGCCCGCACAATGCGAGCAAATGACGGTCGAGCCTTCGAGAACACCGGTCCTGATGCGCTGACGCGACATCTCGAGCAGGCCGAAATGCGAGATGCGACCGATCTGGATCCGGGCGCGGTCGTTCTTCAACGCTTCCTTGATCCGGCGCTCGACGGAGCGGTTGTTGCGGGACTCCTCCATGTCGATGAAGTCGACCACGATGAGCCCGGCGAGATCGCGTAGGCGGAGTTGCCGCGCCACTTCGTCGGCGGCTTCGAGGTTGGTCCGCAGCGCCGTGTCTTCGATATTGTGCTCGCGCGTCGAACGGCCCGAGTTGACGTCGATCGCGACCAGCGCCTCGGTCTGGTTGATGACGAGATAGCCGCCCGATTTCAGCGTCACATGGTTCGAGAACATGGCGTCGAGCTGCGCTTCGACGCCGGATTTCGCAAAGATCGGCTGGGGGTCGCGGTAGAATTGCACGCTGTTGGCATTGCCCGGCATGAGCATGCGCATGAAATCGCGCGCTTCGCCGAACCCGTCGGCGCCCGCGACGACGATCTCGTCGACCTCGCTGCCGTAGAGGTCGCGGATCGAGCGCTTGATCAGCGATCCTTCTTCATAGACGAGCGTCGGCGCGGTGGACTTCAGCGTCAGCTCACGCACGCTTTCCCACATGCGCAGCAGGTATTCGAAATCCCGCCGGACCTCGATCTTGGACCGCGCGGCGCCGGCGGTGCGAAGAATGACGCCCATGCCCTCGGGGACGTCGAGATCCTGGGCGATCGCCTTCAGGCGCTTGCGATCCTCGCCGTCGGTGATCTTGCGGGAGATGCCGCCACCGCGTGCCGTGTTGGGCATGAGCACGGAATAGCGGCCGGCGAGCGACAGATAGGTCGTGAGAGCCGCGCCCTTGTTGCCGCGCTCCTCCTTGACGACCTGGATCAGCAGGATCTGGCGGCGCTTGATGACCTCCTGGATCTTGTAATGGCGGCGAAGCCGGGTCGGGCGGGGCGCCACGTCCTCCAGCGCGTCGCCACCGATCTGTTCGACGACCTCGTCCTCGGACTCCATCGCACGAGGTTCGTCGGCATCGCTCTCGCGAGCCTGAACGTCGCGAGAGTCCGCATCGTCCTGGAGGAAAGCGGCCTCGGGCGCCGCGATGTCGCGGCTCAAGGCGTCGACCGGCTCGTCGTCATTCTCGATCGAGAACGATTCCGACTGCGCCGGCGACGGCTCGGCCGTGTCGCGCGATACGAGAGGCTCGCCGTCCACGATGGCCTCACCGTCCGCGATGGCCTCACCATCCGCGATGGCCTCACCATCCGCGATGGCCTCACCAT
>CAXUOD010000080.1:0-22278 GCA_964252585.1 uncultured Lichenihabitans sp.
CTCGGGGGCGGCGACCTCCACGGCAGGACCTCCGGGGTCGTCGACCACCTGGCCGAGAACGATCGGCACGCGCTCGGCATCGCCCGCCGCATCGTTTCCACCCTCAACCAGGTCAAACGCCCCGCGCTCGACATCCGGTCCCCGTGCGAGCCGTTGCTCGACCCCGCCGGGATCGGCGGCGTGGTGCCGGCCGACCCGCGCGAACCCTACGACGTGCGGGAGGTGGTCGCGCGACTGGTCGACGGCTCGGAATTCGAGGAGTTCAAGCGGCTCTACGGCCAGACGCTGGTGACCGGGTTCGCCCGGATCTGGGGCTACCCGGTCGGGATCGTGGCCAATAACGGGATCCTGTTCGGCGAGAGCGCGCAGAAGGGGGCGCATTTCGTCGAACTTTGCGCGCAGCGCGGCATCCCGCTCGTCTTTCTGCAGAACATCACGGGGTTCATGGTGGGACGCAGATACGAGGCCGGCGGCATCGCCAAGGACGGCGCCAAGATGGTGACGGCGGTCGCGACCGCCGCCGTGCCGAAGTTCACGGTGGTGATCGGCGGCTCGTTCGGGGCCGGCAATTACGGGATGTGCGGCCGAGCCTTCGGGCCGCGGTTCCTCTGGATGTGGCCCAATGCCCGCATCTCGGTCATGGGCGGGACGCAGGCCGCGAGCGTTCTGGCGCAGGTGCGGCGCGACGCCATCGAGGCCAAGGGCGGCGCCTGGTCCGCCGACGAGGAAGCCGCCTTCAAGGCGCCGATCGAGGCGCAATACGAGGAGCAGGGCAACCCCACCTACGCGAGCGCCCGCCTCTGGGACGATGGCGTCATCGCGCCCGAAGACACCCGCATGGTGCTGGCGCTGTCGATTTCGGCCAGCCTCAACGCCCCGATCGCCGAAACGCGCTTCGGCCTGTTCCGGATGTGACCATGACCGATCTTCTCGAAGCCGTGGACCACCGGGGCGTCGCGACCCTGACGCTGAACCGTCCCGACCGGCACAATGCGTTCGACGATGCGCTGATCGCCGAACTCGACGAGGCGCTGGAGCGGCTCGCGGACCGGCCCGACGTACGGGCCCTGGTGCTGGCCAGCACCGGCCGGAGCTTCTCGGCCGGGGCGGATCTCGGCTGGATGCGCCGCATGGCGGGCTATGCGGAGGCCGAGAACCTGGCCGACGCCGCGGCCCTGGCCCGCATGCTGCACCGGCTCGACCGCCTGCGAATGCCGACGATCGCCGTGGTCCAGGGTAGTGCCTTTGGCGGCGGGGTCGGGCTCGTGGCCTGCTGCGATATCGCCATTGCGTCCGAAAGGGCAGGCTTCTGCCTGACGGAAGTCAAGCTCGGCCTCACCCCGGCGACCATAGGCCCTTATGTGATCAACGCCATCGGGGCCCGTCAGGCGCGGCGTTTCTTCACCACTGCCGAAGTGATCCCGGCCGCGCGCGCCCGGGAGATCGGCCTCGTGCACGAGGTCGTGCCGGAGACCGAACTCGGGGCCATGCGCGATCGGGTGCTCGAGGCGGTACTGCAAGGCGCGCCGGGTGCCCAGGCCGACGCCAAGGCGCTGGTCTTCCGCTGCGAGGCGCGCCCGGTCGATGCCGCCCTCGGCCAGGAGACGAGCCGCCTCATCGCGTCGCGCCGGGCCTCCGTGGAGGGCCGCGAGGGGCTCGACGCCTTCCTGAACAGGCGTGCCCCGGGGTGGCGGCCCCGGCCGGGCCAGGGCTGAGGGGAAGCGATGTTCCGCACCATCCTGATCGCCAACCGGGGCGAGATCGCGGTCCGGATCATGCGTACGGCTCGGCGCATGGGGATCCGCACGGTCGCGGTCTTCTCCGAGGCCGATCGGCACGCGCTTCACGTCGATCTCGCCGACGCGGCCTATCCGATCGGCCCGGCCCCGGCGCGCGACAGCTATCTCCGCATCGATCGGATCGTCGACGCCGCGCTGAGGAGCGGTGCCGAGGCCATCCACCCCGGCTACGGGTTCCTGTCCGAGAACGCGGATTTCGCGGAGGCCTGTGCCGCGGCCGGACTCGTGTTCATCGGTCCGCCGCCCTCTGCCATCCGGGCCATGGGTTCGAAATCGGCCGCCAAGACGCTCATGGAACGGGCCGGTGTGCCGCTGGTCCCCGGCTATCACGGGCAAGACCAGGACCCGGCGCTGCTCGAACGGGAAGCCGGACGCATCGGCTATCCGGTGCTCGTCAAGGCCAGTGCCGGCGGGGGCGGCAAGGGCATGCGGGTCGTGGAGCAGCCGTCCGATTTTGCCGAAGGCCTCGCGGCGGCCCAGGGCGAGGCCCGGGCCTCGTTCGGCGACGACCGGGTGCTCGTCGAGCGATACCTGACGCGGCCGCGGCACATCGAGGTGCAGGTGTTCGCCGACCGCTTCGGCAACATCGTCCACCTGTTCGAACGCGACTGCTCGATCCAGCGTCGTCACCAGAAGGTCGTGGAGGAGGCGCCGGCGCCCGGCATGACGGTCGAGCGCCGCGCCGCGATGGGGCGAGCCGCCTGCGATGCCGCGCGGGCCGTCGGCTACGAGGGAGCGGGGACCGTCGAGTTCATCGTCGAGGGCGATGACTTCTTCTTCATGGAGATGAACACCCGCCTGCAGGTGGAGCATCCCGTGACCGAGATGATCACCGGCCAGGACCTCGTCGCGTGGCAGTTCCGCGTCGCCGATGGCGAGACGCTGCCCTTGCGCCAGGACCAGCTCTCCATCGACGGACATGCCATCGAGGCTCGCGTCTACGCCGAAGACCCGTCGCGGGACGACCGCCCCAGCATCGGCGTCCTACGCCACCTGCGCGCTCCTGCGGATGACGCGCATGTCCGGGTCGATACCGGCGTGCGCCAGGGCGATGCCATCACGGTCCACTACGACCCAATGATCGCGAAGCTGATCGTCTGGGGTCGCGATCGAACAGCCACCGCGGAGCGCCTGGCCGCCGCACTCCAGCAGTACGAAGTGGCTGGCGTCACGACCAACCTCGGCCTGCTGCGCGGCGTTGCGGCGCACCCTGATTTTCTTGCGGCGAAGCTCGATACGGGCTTCCTGGCTCGCCATTCGGATCTCGTCGCTCCTGCCGCGGGAGCGCCGCCCCGCGAGGCGCTGGCGGCCGCCGCGGCCGACATCATGGCGGCTTGGGCCAGCACGGCCGGGATGGCGAGCCAACGGGGGACCGACGTTCACTCGCCCTGGGGCTCGACGACGGCCTGGCGGCTCAACGGATCGGGCTCGCAGGACGTGATGCTGCGCTACGCCGGCCAGGATATCGCGCTGCGTCTCCGGCCCGGGCCGGAGGGCGCCATCGAGATGGCGGTCGACGGGCAGCCCCTCACGGTGCGGCGCGAGGGTGATGCATTGCTGGTCGACGGTGTCCGGCGCCGCGTCCCGGTCGTGCGTGACGGCGACACGTTGCTGGTGCTGGTCGACGGCACGGCCTGGGCGCTGGACCTGGTCGACCTCATGGCACCACCCCGCATAGAGGTTTCGGGCGGCGATCGTCTCGTCGCGCCGATGCCGGGCCGCATCGTCAGCCTCCATACCGAGGCCGGCGCCAAGGTCGCCAAGGGCGACGTGCTCCTGGTGCTCGAAGCCATGAAGGTGCAGATGCGTCTCACGGCGCCGCGCGATGGTATCGTGGAGCAGGTCCGTGCCGATACCGGCGACCTCGTCGAGGACGGAGCCGATCTCGTCGTCTTCGAGCCAGTCGTCGTGCCGGGGGCCGGACCATGATGCCGTCGCGGGTCCGTGTCGTCGAGGTCGGACCGCGCGACGGGCTGCAGGACGAGGCGGCGATCGTTTCGGTCGACGCCAAAGTGGCATTGATCGAGCCGCTGGCCGACGCCGGGCTGACGAGCATCGAGGCCGGCAGCTTCGTGCCGCCGAGGTGGGTCCCGCAGATGGCGAACATCGCCGCCGTGCTGGCCCGCCTTCTTCCGAGGCCGGGCCTGTCCTATCCGGTGCTCGTGCCGAACCTCCAGGGTCTTGCGGCGCCACTGCAAGCGGTGCGATGGAAATCGCAATCTTCGCATCGGCTTCCGAGACGTTCTCGACGCGCAACATCAACTGCTGGATCGCCGAAAGCCTGGAGCGGCTCGCCGCCGTGGCCGAGGCTGCACTGGCGCGCGGCATGAGGGTTCGCGGCTACGCGTCCTGCGTTCTCGGCTGTCCGTCCGAGGGCGAGGTCTCGCTGGCCACCGTGGCCTCCGTCGCCCGTGCCCGGACCGCCAAGGGCTGCTGCGAGGTGTCGCTCGGCGAAACGCTCGGGATCTGGACGCCGGCGAAGGCGCGGCACATGATCGAACATGTGGCCCGCAGCATGCCGGTAGGGCGACTGGCGTTGCGCTTCCACGACACCTACGGCCAGGCGTTGGCCAACATCCTGGCCTGCCTTGGGATTTCGGTCGTCGACAGCGCCGTGGCGGGTCACGGCGGCTGCCCCTATGCGCCGGGTGCTACCGGCAATGTCGCGACCGAAGAGGTCATGTACATGCTCGACGGAATGGAGATCGAGACCGGCGTGGACCTCGGCCGACTCTGTGCGGCCGGCGACGCGATTCCGGCCGAACTCGGGAAGTCGAGCGGGTCGCGGGTCGCGGGGGCGCGGAGGTGAGAAGCGATCCGGCGCCATCGCTCCGGCTCATGACGCCGATCGACACGCCGCGCCTCCGTCTCCGCTTGCTGGAGTTGTCGGATGCGGCGGCGTTCCGTACCATGACGGACGACCCCGCCATCACGGACAAGATCCATTTCCTCTCGCATCCTTTCACGATGGCGGATGCCGAGCGACTGATCCTCGGAGATGGCGACGGGCGCGACGCCTTCTGGGGCGTGTGGGCCGGGAAGCCGCCGGCGATGATCGGAACGGTCGGATCGCACCTTCGCGGTCCCAACGAGATCGAGATCGGCTATTGGCTCGCGGGCGCTTCGCACGGCCGCGGCTTCGGGACGGAAGCCGTCGGCGCCATCCTGCAGGCGCTTGAGACCACTTTTCCGTCGCGTAGAATCACGGCGGAATGTAGCCCCGAGAACCAGCCGTCGTGGCGCCTCCTGGAACGGCTCGGCCTCCGATCCGACGGGCATGACGGATTGCGACCGGGCCGTAAGCGCCTGGTGTGGCACCCCGGGCCATGCCGGTGCGGACCGGGGGGCCGGCCATAGCACTCATTTGGAAGCCGTATGGATCATCGATCGTGAACGATCGCGGTCGCCTCGATTTCGACCCGCGCGGCGGCCGGGGTCAGGGCCGCGACCTGCACCAGCGTACCGGCAGGAGGAACCGCACCGAAAGCGGCACGATGCGCGCGCGCGACCATCTCCGCGTCCGCCAGATCGACGACATAGACGACGGTCCTCACCACGTGCCGCAACTCTGCGCCCGCCTCTTGCAATGCAGCCTCGACGATCGCGATGGCGCCTGCGGTCTGGTGTTCGGCATCGGCATCGAGATGGTCGCCACGGGCCGTCGTGCCCGAGACGAACACCTGGTCGCCGACCCGCACGGCGCGCGCATAGCCGTAGGCGTCCTCGAAGGCATAACCGGATCGGATGGCCCGGCGCCCGGGTCCCCCGGTGCGTTGCATGAGTTCGATCCGGTTGCCGAACGGGTCGTCGACGTAGCGCCGTTCGAAACCCTCCAGCGTCTTGTCGCTCCGCAGACGATAACCTGCCCGTTCGAGGCGGCGCGCGGTCTCGGCCAAGTCATCGATCACGAAAGCGGGGTGCGCCTTGCGGGCCGGCGCGAAATCCACTTCGACGCCGAGGTGGACCTTCGCGGTGCCGCTCTCGAACCAGCAACCGCCGCGATGGGCGAGGTGGATCGGCTTTGCGACCTCGGCGAGCCCGAGCAGGCCTGCGTAGAAGGCCCGCGCGTCTGCCTCGCGCCCGGACGGCATGGCGAGTTGCACGTGTTCGAGACTTAGGACCGTCACGGCGCTTTCCTCTACTCCCGTCGAAGCTATGGCCGGGTAGGATGAAGGCGATCGCCGGTCCCGTCACGCTGCTCGATCGTGCCGTCCGTCAGCGGAGCCGGCCGGAGTATCATCGCCGCCAGAGTTTCGCCGATTGTCGGCTTTAATCTCGAAGTCGAGGGTCGCCAGACGAACCTCGTCGCATGATTTGGATCGGCTGAGAAAGGCTCTTTCGACACCTTCCACACCATAAAGTCGTCACAATACAACGTGCGGAGCGATGAGATGCAGCCCGGGTTCGGTCCTGCTTGCGATCAGCGAGGCTCTCCGCGTTTTAAGCTGCATACCTCGGTATGTCTCTTGACCGTTGACCTTTGTTCCCCGACAGTGCGGCTTCATCCCCGCGGCAAGCCGGGGAGCTCTGGGAGGATCTAATGATGCTGTGCAGGCGCGCTCTGTTGGGTTCGGTTTTTGCGTTGGCCGCGCTGGCGGCGGTCGGCCCCGCCACCGCCAAGGAGCTCACGATCCTGACATCCGTGCCAGGGCTCAACTTCCCGTTCTTCGTGCATATGCTGAAGGCCATGGAGGCCGAGGTCTCGGCGCAGGGCGCGACACCGCTCGAAGCCGATGGGCAGAACAACGCCCCGAAGCAGACCGCGGATGTCGAGGCCGGCCTGACCAAGGGGGTGGACGGCGTCGTACTCGATCCGATCGACGTGAACGCCATGGCGCCGGCGGTCTCCGAGATCATCGATGCGGGGATCCCGGTCGTCACCATCGACCGCCGCGTGACGGCCGCCAAAGGCATCCTGGCCCATGTCGGGGCCGACAACGTGAAGGGTGGCGAGGCCCAGGGCCATTGGGTGATGGACACGTTCCCCAAAGGCGCCACGATCGTCAACCTGCAAGGCCAGCCCGGCGCCAGCCCGGCGATCGACCGCAACAAGGGTCTCCACGACATCCTCGACGCCCATGCGGACACCTATAAGTTCGTGGCCGAACAGACCGCGAACTTCGCCCGCGACCAGGGCCTTTCGGTGACGGAAGCGTTGCTGGCTTCATTGGCCAACCCGCCGGACGTGATCGTCGCGGCCAACGACGACATGGCGCTCGGCGCGCTCGAAGCCGTGCGGGCCCGCAATCTCCAAGACAAGGTCAAGGTGATCGGCTTCGACGCCTTGCCGGATGCCCTCGCCAGCATCCGCGACGGCGGCCTGGCGGGGACCGTGGAACAGTTCCCGGCCGAGCAGAGCAAGAAGGCCGTCGACATCCTGATGGACTTCGTCAAAAACAAGAAGAAGCCGGAGAGCGATCTCGTTCTGCTGACGCCCGTCGTCATCACCAAAGCCAACCTCGACAAGGCCGAGCGTCTGAACGAGGTGAAGTAACGCGCGCGGGAAACGAACCTCCATGAGCGTCGCGCAAGCCGCATCGATGCCGTTGCTGAAGGTCAGCGGCATCGGCAAGCGCTTTCCGGGGGTGGTGGCCTTGAGCGAGGTCAGCATGGACCTCGCGGCGGGCGAGGTCCTGGCGCTTCTCGGGGAGAACGGCGCCGGAAAATCGACGCTGCTGAAAATCCTGTCGGGCGCCCAGCAGCCCGACACGGGAACCATCGTGCTGGAAGGCGAGCCCCAGGTCTTCGCGCAGCCCCACGAGGCGCAGCGGAAGGGCATCGTCACCATCTACCAGGAATTCACGCTGATCCCGACGCTCAGCGTGGCCGAGAACATCATGATCGGCCGGGAGGCGGGGACCGCGGGTTTCGTCAATTGGCCCGCCACGTTCCGCGCGGCGCGTCAGGCGCTCGACCGGCTCGGCCTTTCGATCGAGCCGAAGCGGCTGGTGCGCGACCTCAGCATCGCGGACCAGCAGATGGTGGAGATCGCCCGCGCCCTGTCCGTGGAGGCGCGTCTCATCATCATGGACGAGCCGACCGCGGCGTTGAGCGCCGCCGAGGTGGGCCGGTTGCTCGACCTCGTGCGTGTGCTCAGGACGCGGGGCATCGGCATCATCTACGTCACCCACAGGCTCGACGAGGTGATGGCGGTCTGCGATCGGGCTACGGTCCTGCGCGACGGCCGTCTGGTCGGCTCCGTCGAAGTGGCGTCGACGAGCGTCGACCACCTGATCCGGATGATGGTCGGGCGCGACCTCGGCGTCTTCGCGCCGATCGAGGGCGGGGCGGGGCGCTCCGGTCCGCCGGCCCTGCGGATCAGCCACATCAGCACCGGCAAGAACAGCCTCGACCCCCATGCGACGGCGGTCTCCGATATCTCGCTCTCGGTTCAGCCGGGCGAGATCCTGGGCATCGCGGGCCTGGTCGGCGCAGGCCGCACCGAACTCGCGCGGGCGGTGTTCGGCGCCGATCCGATCTCGGCCGGCGAGGTCTTCGTCGAGGGCGCTGCCGTCCGCATCCGCACGCCGGCGGATGCCATCGCGCTGGGCATCGGGCTCGTGCCCGAAGACCGCAAGCAGCAGGCGCTCTTCCTCTCCCTGGCGATCCGCAACAACATGGCGGTGGCCGCCATGGGACGCTTGCGGGCGCCGCTCGACTACGTGTCGGATGCCTGGGAGAAGGGGCTTGTGCACGATTTTCGCGGTGCGCTCGGGATCCGCATGGCGAGCCCCGACCAGGCCATCGCCAACCTTTCGGGCGGCAATCAGCAGAAGGTCGTCCTCGCCCGCTGGCTCGCCTTGAAGCCCAGGATCCTGATCGTGGACGAGCCGACGCGCGGCATCGATGTCGCGGCCAAGGCCGAGGTCCACCAGCTGATCGCGCGGCTGGCCCGGGATGGCATCGCGGTCATCGTGATCTCGTCCGAACTCCCCGAGGTCATCGCCCTCGCCGACCGCATCGTGACCCTCTGCGAAGGGCGGCTGACCGGCGAGATCTCACGCAGCGACGCAACAGAGGAGCGGCTGATGCGGCTGATGACTCTGCGCGGTTCGGCGCTCCTACCCGCATGAGGACTTCCCTTGCTGACCGCGCCGCGCGGTTCGGCGCTCGTACCCCCATGAGGCTCCTGTCGTGACCTCCACGCCGACCCGGATCGATCCTCCGCGAGACGCACGCCTCGACGTCTTCGGCCTTCTGGCCCGCTTCGCGCCCCTGATCTTCCTCGCGATCCTCATGGCGGTCTTCGCCACGCTGCAGCCGCGCTTCCTGTCGACGATCAATCTCCTCAACGTGTTGCGCCAGGTCTCGATCTCCGGCTTGCTGGCGATCGGCATGACGTTCGTGATCCTGACGGCGGGAATCGACCTTTCGGTCGGGTCGCTGCTGGCCTTCTGCGGCATCGCCGCCGCGATCGTCTCGAAAGGAAGCGCCACGGGCAACTTCGGCGCCATGGCCGGCGCAAGCGCAGGGCATCCCTGGGAAGCAGCGCTGCTCGTCGCGGTCGTCCTCGGCCTCGCCGGGGGGCTGATCCAGGGGACCGCCATCACCAAGGCCAAGGTGCCACCCTTCGTGGTGACGCTCGGAGGCATGTCGGTGTTCCGCGGCGCGGCCCTGCTGCTCTCCGGCGGAGGGCCGATCAGCGGGTTCGAGGAGAACTTCCAGTTCTGGGGCCAGGGCCGCATCGGTATCGTGCCGACACCGGTGGTGATCTTCATCGGTTTCGCGGTCCTGGCACATCTCGTGCTGCGCTACACGCGGTTCGGACGCCAGGTCTACGCGGTCGGCGGCAACCCCGAGGCCGCACGGCTCTCCGGTCTCCGGGTCCCCCGCATCCTGCTCAGCGTCTACGTGCTCATGGGCTTCTTCTCGGGGCTCGCCGGGTTCGTCCTGGCGGCCCGGCTGAACTCGGCCGAGGCGGTCGCGGGCCTCGGCTACGAGCTGACCGTGATCGCGTCCGTGGTGATCGGCGGCACCAGCCTGTTCGGCGGCGTGGGGACGATCTTCGGCACCGTCATCGGCGCGGTGCTGATCGGCGTCCTCCTCAACGGCTTGGTGCTGCTCAACGTGTCGTCCTACATTCAGCAGATCGTGATCGGGCTCATCATCGTGCTGGCGGTCGCGTTCGACACCTTCGCCAAGTCGCGCCGTCGGCGCGCGTGACGCAGGCGGTCGCCTCACGAGGCCCTGCCTGCCGTCGCCGGTTGGCAACCTCGATCCCACCATCCACATTAGGCTGGAGCCGGACGCCGAAGCGACGGGGATGCGAGGAAAGTTGATGCCGCGAGAACCGCAGGATTGGATGTGGTCGGAAGCCGTCGCCATGCTGGCTCGGGCGGAGCGCATGCACGACCAGTTCTTCCAGCCCCGCACGACGGCGCTCCGCCCTGCCTGGGAGCCGCCGGTCGACGTGATGGAGACCGAGACGCAGGTCCTCATTCTCATCGCGCTTCCGGGAGTCGCGCCCGATCAGGTCGAGGCGGTGCTCGAGGCGGGATGCCTGGTGGTTTCCGGCCGTCGGGTTCTCCCGCGCGAGCTGCAGACCGCGGTCATTCATCGGCTCGAACTGCCGCAGGGCCGGTTCGAACGCCGCGTCCCTGTCCCGTCCGGACGCTACGACGCCGTGAAGAGCACGGCGCAGGACGGCTGTCTCCTGATCAGTCTGCACAAGGCCGCGCGATGAGGACCATGACGACGCTTCCGCGTGCACCCGACGGCCCCGCGGGCGGCACCACCGTACCGGCACCGGCGCTGCCCGAGGACGCGCTGATCATCGTGCCGGTGAGGAACATGGTGGTGTTCCCCGGAACGGTCTTCCCCATCACGCTCGGCCGCGAACGCTCGGTCGCGGCCGCGCAGGCCGCCGTGCGGGAGGAGAAGCCGGTCGGGCTTCTCATGCAGCGCAATCCCGACGATCAGGACCCGGCCGCCGTCGGCCTCCACAGCACCGGCACGCTGTGCAATGTGCTGCGTTATCTCAGCGCTCCCGACGGGACGCATCACATCGTGGTGCAGGGCGTCCAGCGGTTCCAGATCCGCGACTACGTCAGCGAGCGTCCGTATTTCGCGGCGAGCGTGCTGCGGGTCGAGGAGGCCGACCAGGACGGGCCCGCCATCGAGGCGGTGCGGCTGAACCTGCAACGCCTGGCGATCGAGACGTTGCAGCTCCTGCCGCAGGTCCCGAACGACCTCGTGCAGGCCGTGCAGAGCGCGACGTCGCCGACCGTCCTGTCCGACCTCGTCGCGGCCTATCTCGACATCACGCCCGAGCAGAAGCAGGAGCTTCTGGAGACGATCGACCAGATGAGCCGGATGGAGAAGGTCTCGAAGTTCCTGGCGCACCGCATCGAAGTGCTGCGGATCACCAACGAGATCGGGCGGCAGACCAAACAGACCTTTGACGAGCGGCAACGCGAAGCCGTGCTGCGCGAGCAGATGGCCGCGATCCAGCGTCAGCTGGGCGAGGGCGAAAGCCAGGGCAAGGCCGCGGAGGTCGCCGAACTCACGGCCAAGATCGAAGCGGCCGGCATGCCGGCCGATACGGAAGCGGCCTCGTTGAAGGAGTTGCGCCGCTACGAACGCAGCCCGGATGCCTCGCCCGAAACCGGGATGCTGCGCAACCACCTCGACTGGATGGTCGAGCTGCCGTGGCGGCTGCCGGACGACAAACCGATCGACATCGCGGCGGCCCGACGCATCCTCGACGACGATCATTTCGGGCTGACCAAGATCAAGCAGCGGATCGTCGAATACCTCGCGGTACGCAAGCTCGCGCCGAACGGCAAGGCGCCGATCCTGTGCTTCGTCGGGCCGCCTGGTGTCGGCAAGACCTCGCTCGGTCAATCCATCGCCCGGGCGCTCGGCCGTCCGTTCATCAGGGTCAGCCTCGGCGGCGTTCACGACGAGGCCGAGATCCGCGGCCACCGCTCGACCTACATCGGGGCGCTGCCGGGAAACATCGTGCAGGGCTTGCGCAAGGCCGGGGCGCGGAACTGCGTCATGATGCTGGACGAGATCGACAAGATGGGGCGCGGCGTGCAGGGCGACCCTTCGGCCGCCATGCTGGAAGTGCTCGACCCGGAGCAGAACGGCACCTTCCGCGACAACTACCTCGGCGTGCCGTTCGATCTGTCGCGCGTCGTCTTCATCGCGACCGCCAACATGCTCGACACGATCCCCGGGCCTCTTCGCGACCGGATGGAGGTGATCTCGCTCGCGGGCTATACGCTCGAGGAGAAGTTCCAGATCGCGCGGCGCTATCTCGTGCCGCGCCAACTGGCGGCGAACGGGCTCGAGCCAGAGCATGTCACCATCGACGACGCGGCGCTCCGCACGATCGTGGCCGGCTACACGCGGGAAGCGGGCGTTCGCGGTCTCGAACGGGAGATCGGCCGTGCCCTGCGTCATGCCGCCGTGCGCATTGCCGAGGGCTCGGTCGAGCGGGTCGCGATCACGTCGGGCGATCTCACGACAATCCTCGGGGGCCCGATCTTCGAGAGCGAGATCGCTGTGCGCACGAGTGTGCCGGGCGTCGCGACGGGGCTCGCCTGGACGCCCGTCGGCGGCGAGATCCTCTTCATCGAGGCGGCCCGCAACGCCGGGAAGGGCGGCCTCATGGTCACGGGCCAGCTCGGCGACGTGATGCGCGAGAGCGTTCACGCGGCCCTGAGCCTGCTGAAGAACCGGGCGGGCACGCTGGGCATCGAGCCGAACTGGTTCGATCGCAACGACATCCATGTCCATGTGCCGGCGGGCGCTACTCCCAAGGACGGTCCGAGCGCCGGTGTCGCGATGTTCACGGCCTTGACGTCGCTCGCGACGGGCCGGCCCGTGCGCTCCGACACCGCGATGACCGGCGAGATCACCTTGCGCGGCCTCGTGCTGCCGGTCGGCGGCATCAAGGAGAAGGTCGTTGCGGCGGCGGCGGCGGGGATCACCCGCGTGATGCTGCCGGCCCGCAATCGTCGCGATTACGACGACATCCCGGAGGATGCGCGGGCGAAGCTCGAGTTCGTCTGGCTCGACCGAGTCGATCAAGCTATCGAGGCGGCCCTTCAGCGCGTGGACGCGGAGACGGCCGCTTAGGGTACGTGTGAAATCGTGGGCGAAGCTCGAGCTTTACCTGTCGTCTAGTGTGTGACCCGGAATGAAGCTGGGTTACGGGTCGCTCTGCTCGCGATGACGGTCGACGATCCTCTTTGCTTCAACAGCTCGCCGATACAAACTGCCGAAAATATCGACACGGATTCAACCCGCGCCTCATCCTGAGCCGGCCGCGGGACGCGGTCGTGTCGAAGGATGCCCCAGAGCCCTCACGGTTCTCACTTTGAGCCTCGACACGGCTCTGCGGGCCGGCTCAGCACGAGGATGGGTGAGAATATTCGGCCGCTGAGTCTCCGGCCGCCAAGGGATCTCGTCGACACGGCGCCGATCTCACGCCCGCCTCGGCCAATCCCGTTCAGTCATCGGGACGAAGCCGGCCGGTGGTGGATCGATGCCGCGATGGCAACCACCCGCACGGCTACCGGGCCGCCTGTGGCCGCCCTACGGTGCATTCGATCTGACCATGCGGCTCGTCGGTCGCCACGAAGACGCGGTTCGGATTGTCGAGGCCGAAGGGTGACAGATTGATCGGCAGATAGTGCTTGTTGGGGCAAGCGAGGCTGATCGTATCGAGCTCCGGCACGGCGTCCAGGGCCGCCAGACCCATGCGGTAAAGGCTGTCCTGGACGCTATGGGAATAGGTCGTGGCGAACACCCGCAGCACCGTCTCGAGAATATGGGCATTGGCGGCCGCGAAATCAGCCGGGTCACGCGTCCAGCGCCAGTTGGCTTCCATGCTGGTGGCGGTGATGCGATCGTGCGTCTCCGGGATCGTCGTGTAACTGTCCTTGACGTAATCGGCCCAGCCCGAAGCCGTGGCCTTCAGAAAGGTGAAACCCGACACACCCGACGAAACCCTCATGCCGGCCCGGTCCGATACGACCTCCGAAGTGCCGTAGCCATTGCCCTGGCGTGTGAAGCCGTGAGGATGGGGAAGACCCTCGACGGTCATCCGCTCCCAGCGCGTCTCGCGGGCCGAAACGGTGGCGGACGCCATGCCGGCGTAACGGTCGAGGAAACGTTCGGCTACGGCGCGACAAAAGAGTTCCGGCCCGGCCTGGAGGTTCTCGCGCGCCACGATGTTGATCACGTTCTTGATCGTGTCGGTCGAGACCGATGTGGAGTTGTCGGCGCTCGTGAAAGCGCGGCCGATATCACCGGTCAGCATGGCGCGGACCTCGAGTTCGCGAACCTCGCGATAGTCGCCCTCGCCCGCCACCCGCATGACCCTGACACGACCCTTGCCGTAGGTGCTACTCAGAAGCGTCATGATCGAACTCGTTCTCTGAAATTGAGGTTCGGCCGAAGAAGGCCATGTCACGGATGCTCGGCCGCCGACGCCATGGCCGCAGTCGCCAGACCGGCCTCCTCGGTCGTGGCAACGCCATCGAAGAAGGCATTGAGCACACGAGGGTGACGGAGACTGCGGACATCCGGTATACTCCCTTCCTTCGTCGTGACCACGCTTCAAAGTCGCTGCAGCAAGACACATGCCCGTTTCGGCCGGAGATGGCCCGGATTCGAACGGTCGCACTGGCGTTGCCTGGCCAGGGCGACCCGCTGGCGCTGGCCGCCGCTGAGCTGCGCCGGACAGCGCCGCTCAAGCTCGCCGAGTTGCACGAGGTCGAGCAGGGACAACACGCGGCGGCGGATCTCGGCACCGGCGGGCGCAGGCTGCGCGGCCGCACGTGGAGTCCCTAGGCGACGTTGTCGAAGATCGTCAGGTGTCGGAACAGGGCATAGTGCTGGAAGACGAAGCCGACGCCGCGCTCCTGGACGCTGAGACGATCGGTGGACTGCCCGTCGAAGGCGACGCTGCCCCCCTCGTGGCTCTCGAGCCCAGCGATGATGCGGGGCAGGGTCGTCTTGCCGGACCCGATGGCCCGAGCAGGGCCAGGAGTTCGCCATGCGCGACGTCGAGCGACACGCCGTGCAGCGCGGCGCGGGCATCGAATGCCTTGACGACGTCGCGAACCGCGATCGCGGCTCCCCGCCGCTCCGGAACAGCCTCCACCGTGTTCTCTTCCCTCGGCTCGGGCCCTCGCCTGAAGGATGTCCGTCTGGCCCGACAAAGCCCTCGCGGTCAATGACGTCGGCCTGCCGCGAGGGCGTCGGCATTAGCGCCATTCGAGGAGCGTCTTGAGCGCCAAAGTGACGAAGGCCAGGAGCGCGAGGAGCGAAGCAACCACGAAGGCGGCGGATATGTCGTATTTTTGTATAAGATCTCGACGTGCAGCGGCAGCGTGTTGGTGAGGCCTCGGATGTGACCCGAAACGACGGAGACGGCTCCGAACTCCCCCATGGCGCGCGCGTTGCAGGGCAGGACGCCGTAGAGCAAGCCCCACTTGATATTGGGAAGCGTGATGGTGAGGAAGCAACGCAAGCCGCTTGCTCCCAGCGTCAGGGCCGCCTCCTCATCCGCCCGCCCCTGCTCTTCCATCAGCGGGATCATTCGCGGGCCACCAAGGGGAACGTCACGACGGCGGCGAGCACGATCCCCGGCAGAGCGAAGATGACCTGGATGCCATGGGCGTCGAGCGCAGGGCCGAACGGGCCCTGGGCGCCGAACACCAGCATGGAGATCAGGCCCGACACCACGGGCGAGACCGAGAAGGGAAGGTCGATCAGCGTGATGAGCAGGCTCTTGCCGAAAAGGCGAACTTGGCGATGCACCAGGACGCCGCGACCCCGAAGCCGGCGTTGAGCGGCACCGCGATCCCGGCCACCGTCAGGGTCAGGCGCAGCGCGGCCTGCGCATCGGGTTCCGAAAGAGCTTCGAGGTAAGCGCCATAGCCCTTCCCGAAGGCTTCGGCGAAGACCACACGAGCGGCATGGCGACGAAGAGCAGCAGGAACGCCGCTCCGACCGCGACCAGGGCGGCCCGGGCCGGCCAGCCCTCCCCGGTGGCGGCACGTACGGAGCGTCGGGAAGCGGCATCAGCCATGGCCATCTCCGGCGCCCGAGCGCCTGGACGAGGTTGACGGCCAGCAGGATCGCGAAGGACACCTGTGCGCCGGAGCTGCCGTGCGACGCCGGGAACGTGATCGTATCTCCGGTCTTGGTCTTCCAGTCGGCCGCAAAGGCCTTGTCGATATCCTTGTAGAGTTCACGCTAGGATCGTAGCTGACGTTCAAAGGCTCGCAGCACCTGCCGCGTCAACGCCCCCGAACACCAGCGCGAAATCGGTCACGGCCAGCAAGGGCACGGATTTCAACGACATGACGGTCTCCGAAGGATGAACTGATCGGGTAGAGGAACGGCATCACCGGAGAGCGTCGACGATAGACTAGGCGTCCGAGGAGAGCGACTCCGCACCGAGCATCGCCGATTGCTGTGCCTCACTCCCGCCGCAGTATGGGAAGGTCGGCCAGACGCGGCTGCCGGGCGGGACGCTCGCGGTCACACAGGCATTGCCGCCGATCAGCGAGCCGCGGCCGATCGTGATCCGGCCCAATATCGTGGCGCCGGCCTGGATCACCACGTTGTCCTCCACGATCGGGTGACGCGGCAAGCCTTTCTGAGCGACACCAGCCGGTCCGTGTTGGGCGCCCAGTGTCACGCCCTGATGCAGGCGCACGCGGTTCCCGACAACGGCGGTTTCGCCGATCACCACCCCGGTGCCGTGGTCGACGAAGAGACTCTCGCCGATGACGGCGGCCGGATGTATGTCGATACCGGTCTTCGATCGGGCGACCTCGGAGATGAGGCGGGCCGGAAAGCGAGCGCCGAGCCGATGCAGCGTATGAGCCAAACGGTAGTGGATCAACGCCGTCATGCTGGGATAGCCGAGGAGGATTTCGGGCGCGCTGGACGCCGCAGGGTCCCCGTCGAGGGCGGCACGAAGGTCGCCGACCAGCCGAGCACGGATCAGCGGAAGAGCCGACGCGAAGGCGCCCGTGATGGCCAAGGCTTCGCGATCGATGGCGTCAGGCAGTAGGAGATCGTCGTGCGTGAAGGACAGGCCTCGACGCACCTGCTCTTCGAGAACGCCGAGCGTCGTGGTGAGAGTACCGCGGACGAAATCGTCGAAGAAGGCCGCGCCGCTTTCCGATTGGCCGTAGTGACTCGGGAACAGGACCGCCGAAAGATCGTCAACGATATCGCTCAACGTCGTCCGCGACGGCATCGGCCTGATGCGACCACCGTGGCGCACATTGTGTGTCACATCCCGCGATCTGCGCAGTTCCGACACCACACCGTCGATGTTGTAGCGGGGCACCGCCGCATCCAAAACCCGCAGGGTGAGGCTGGTCACGTTATGGGACGGCTTCGCGGCTTCATTCATCGATCGGACTCTGACGGTGGCGGCTGGCTCGGATGACCCTACAACATGCGTCTATAAAGTCGATAGACAAATCGCTGGGCGGCTTTGGGTCGCCTGCGATAGCGGGATTGCAGGCTCCAGTCCGGGTAACTCCTCGCGGGTCGTTCGCTGATCCGCCCGGCGGCGGCCGACGCGCCATGCGGTTCGGCCGTCACCCGACTCGTTTCGGACGGTCCTGTTCTACGATTCCGCTTTGCCACGGCTCGCACCTGTCCGAGAGCAAGGGGCTCGCCGGCCGGAGGCATCGTGGTCTAAGCTTCAGAGCGGCCCGGACGGCCAGGTCCGTAAGGCCGTTTCCGCAATGGCCAGGAGCTTCGACCGGTCCGCGCCATCTTTCGCGAGCGTAGACATGCCCTGAATGACCGCCATGGTCGTGGCCGCCAACGCGGGAGCGTTCGTGTCGGCGGGTAATCGGCCGGCCGATACATCCGTTCTCGCCTTGTCGCGAAGCGCGGTTTCGATCTCCAGCCGGACGCTGGCGAGATGGGCTCGTACGTCGGCGGCGGCGTCGGAACCACTGACGGCGGCACTGGCCAGGAGGCAACCGGCGGGCGTGTCGTCGCCGGTGAAGGCGACAGCAGAGCCGCGCAGCATGGCCAGCGCCGCATCGCGCGCCGTGGCCGCATCCTGGATCAACCCGATGGCCGCACCGCCGTTCGTGTACCGGTCGATCGCCTCCAGGAACAACCTCTTCTTGTCGCCGAACGCCGTGTAGAGACTCGGCGGCGTAATCCCCATGGCGCTCGTCAGTTCGGCGACCGATGTCGTTTCGTACCCATGCTCCCAGAAGAGATGCATGGCCTTCGCCAAGGCAGCTTCCCGGTCGAACGAGAGAGGCCGGCCAGGACGGCGGTTATCCTGCTGCTCGCGTGTTTCCACAACCGTGCCCTCAGGTGATTCGTAACGATTGTTAACAAACGAGTCGGCTCAGCCGATCCGTCAACCTCGCTCGATTGTATAGGGGAGACTATGAATTGGGGCGGCGTCCTGGATCTGCAGTCGACGGCAACGGGCTTTGTTGACGGGCAGCAGCAGCGGCATCGGCGAGCAGATCGCCAAGACCCTCGCGGGCGAACGGCCTTTTCGAAGACGACCTGACCTCGGTATTGCGCCTGGTGACGCGGCTCGTGCCGGCGATGAAGGACCGCAGATGGAACAGGGTGATCATGATCAGGAGCTTCCTGGGTCTCATGCCCGAGCCGTTCGTGGCCGTCTATGCGGCGACCAGGATGGCTAACGAATCCGTACGCCCGGCATGGAAACCGGAGCCCGGCCAACGATCGAGATGCAGGGCGGCGCCCCAGCAAGCCGAGCTACCGGCTGGCCGGATCGGCGCTCCGACCGATGTCGCCGATACGGCAGCGCTCCTCGCCAGCACTCGATCCGGCTTCGTCACGAGCACCAATGTAAGGGTCGATGGCGGCATGATGCCGACGGTCAACGAGCAACGGCTGGAAACGGCAGCTCGCAAAGGCGCTCGCCATCGTCTGAGCTCTACGACGTTCGACGGTGTGCCAGAACTGCGGTGGCTGCAGAGTGCGAGTGCACGAGACGCAGCCACCGCATGCGGCAGGGTGGGGGTCTGCCGCAATCCTCGTTGGCGGCTACTCCAGCGAAGGATAGGCTTATAAAGTGTTCGTCGAGACCTCGACGAAACAAATCGACGTGTATGGAATGACGATCAGCGAATCTACAGTAGTGACTGCAAACCCATTGCTGTAAAAGTTTGCATTGGACTGAGATGAGAAGGAAAAAGTTTCCTTGAAGTCGATAAGTCTGACATTGACATGACGATTGCCGTCGGCAATTCGGCCAAATGCATCTTTAAGAGCACATGAAATGGACTTGTGATCGAAAATATGTGTTTCGCTCATGAGATCGCCTCGACGACAATCAGTGACAGAACGGTACCGTGAAGGATCAGGCGTGCCATCATCCAAATGGATGAGATCATTGGTATTCGATACGCTCACATAGCGACTCATGGCATTGTTTTCTATCTCCTTCCGCAATGTTCGTCAGCCATTCCGTTGTCATCGATCACAGTAGCGACCTCGATATGCAAGATTGACGACGATGGCGCCGAGGCGATGCGCTTGATATACAGCTTGATTTCAGCAAGGAACGCAAGCCCATTTAATCAAATTGCGCCTGTTACTGTTAAAACCGCTTCTAAAGTAGGGTGACTAAGCCTCTCGCGAAGGTTCAGGCAACCTGACCGGGATGGCGTTGATCAGGGCGACCAACTGCGATTGCTGGCCGGTCTCGGTCTTGGCGAATATACTTTTCAAGTGGCTGCGAACGGTGGCCTGACTGATATGTAAACGAACGGTCAGCCCAGCGATATCCAGGCCCGTTGCGAGAAGGCTCGCCACCTGGGCCTCGGCTGGTGTGAGCCCCAGCATGGCCACGACGAGCGCCGGATCGATCTGAGCTGCATCGGGATCGCCGATGAAGACGAGGGCTCCTGGATCGAAGTCGCCGATACGATCGGCGAGCGAAGCGCTGACCGGCGCGACTCGCAGGAATAGCGGCCGCAACGGGGGTGCTCGGGAGACCGCGAATGACGCGGTAGCATGGTCGAGATCGCCGCTCGCCGCTCGTCCGACGGCTTTGTGGAGACGCGATTGATCGGACAGGCGTTGAGCGCTGAGGGTCGAGTGCACCTCCCTCAGCCCGGCTCCGCGTCGCAGCAAGCGTCGAGCCTCCGCATTGGCGAAGCGGATCCTCAGCGTTTCGTCGACGAGAAGCACGCCCTCCTTGATGTGATCCAAAGCCGCGAAGGCGCTCTCTCGCTCGAAGTCGGCCCGATGAACCATCGAGCGCACCCGCAAGGCCTGTTCGAAATGCGGGATGAGCCTTTCCAGCAGTCGACGCTCGGACTCCCCGAACGGCTCATACCGGCCCGGTCGCGCCGCGACAAAGAAGCCCGACGCCGTATCGCTTCGATGCGTGAAGGCTTGAATGCACTGGGCGTAATCGAACCGCTCGGCAAAGTCGGCGTGGAAGCGGGTTCGTTGCAGGACCGCCCGCTCGATCGTCATATCATCGGAATAGGCGCGTTTGGCTGGCGCCCGTCTGACGAAGGCAATCACCGGATCAATCTCGTGAAATTCCGTCAAATAGGCTTGGCGCGCTCCCGGAGGGGTGTTTGCTTCGAAGCTGGTCGTGAAACCGCGACGTTTGTCGTCGAGCGCGACCACCACTCCATTACTGTTTAGCAGCTCGCCGACGAGCCCAAGGGCCAGCCCCCAAGCGCTCGGCTCCAAGGCGGAATCATGGATTGCGGTCACGGTCCGTAAGACCTTGTCGACATCGCTCATCGTTCGTCTCCGATCCCGGAACGCACGTGCACGATGAGCTTGCCTGATCTGATTGCGGACGCAACGGCGCAATGATTGATTGGGACAGTAGCAGGGCATAACGCCGCCTGAGCAGCTTACATTGTGCCGATTGGTCGCACCTCTCCTGCTCTGTCCTGCAATCGCGAACTCAGGAGCGGCATTTGTCCGGTGAGTGCGCAGGGCCTTTACTGAAAGGCATCGCTATATCGAATAGACTCTTCCTATGATTGCATCGTTGGCTCTCTAAAAGCAGCAAGTCAACGACACGTAAGTCAAGCGGACGCGTGGGGCCACTCACGCTGCGGACCAGTAGGTCGGGACAGGGGGGTGTCGAGGGGCGCTGAGGCCGGGCGCCGGAGGGGCGTCGTCCACCTGTCACTCGCCGAGGATATTGCACTGCAACAGCGTGGGTACCCTTTCGTAACGGGTCCAGCGCGCTTGCTGAACGAGGATCTATGTCATGATAAGAATGATCGCTGCCGCTTCCCTGTCGGCGGGCCTGCTGAGCGGCATTGCTGCAGCCGAAGCCAAAGGTGGCAACATCTTCCAATCGCCCTGTATGTCCCACTTCAGCGGTTCGGGCTGTGGCGGCGCACGTGGCAATGGGACGCTCAGGAACGGACCCAATGCAGCCAAGAATGGTCAAGGGGCATCGGGCAATGCCGGGGCTGGCGGCGGCGTGAACCCAGGCGCTCAGTAACGGTGGAGCCGAGGCTGCTTATCGGAAGCGATCAGGGCGTCTTCGAGCCGGAGTGTGCCACATCGGCATGACGTTGGCCTGCCTCGAATCCCGGTGTCCGGGTCGCGTTAGAGCGGCCCGGCTTGTGGAAGTCCCGGCCGTGCTGGTCGACCGGGACTTCGCCAAGAGCGGCACTCAGTCGAGGTACGCTTCCGTGACCGCGCCATCGAGATGACGGACTTTGGCTTTGGCGAGGATGTGAGGATCCAAGAGGCGTGCGTTCACTCCCATTCTGTTCGTGTTGCGATCGATCGGCGCCCAGTGGGTGACGCATCCACAGGTGCTGCAACGGTGAACGCGATCGATCGGTCATCCCAGGAGTAGATGTCGGCCGCGCCCGCAGTGGGCGTGACATCACCGATGGCGTAATAGGCCCAGAGAACTCCGTATCTTCGGCAGATCGAGCAGTTGCATTCATTGACCTCGATCGGCTCGGCGGCCAACACGAGCGTATTCGCCCCACGACGGCATGCAGCGATGATCACGGTGAGCAACCCTCGCCTGCGAGGGGCATCGATCCGACCTCCGATCTTGACCAGAGACGGACGCGCAGGAAGCGGTGCCGGCGCCTTCCTGACCGAGGTCACCGCACCGCTCGCCCTGCCGGCGCTGCGATTGCTAGTTCGCGATGTTGATTTGGCCGAGGCTGTTGGCGAAAAGCTCCGGCTGCTTGTAGACCGAATGGGCTATCGACTCGACGCCGAGGGTCTCCAAGTGGCGCCGGCACTTCGACAGCAAGGAAGCCGCTTTACTCGGCTCCACAATGGCGATCGTCCTCGTCACCACAGGGACGATATCGCGGTACAGGTGAAGGATGATGGCTTCCCGGCCGTCTCTTGCGGGTTGTTTCGTCAGGGCGAAGCTGACCAACGTCGTGGCGGAATCCATGCGGATCATCCTGATCGAGGCTCTCGCCTCGGAATGTTGCCCGTACACCGCACCACGGTCGGTCAGGACAAAGCCGACTAA
>CAXUOD010000081.1:0-9228 GCA_964252585.1 uncultured Lichenihabitans sp.
ACGGCGCGTCGCTCCGACACGACGCCCAAGGCTGCGCCGGCGAGCAGCAGGTTGAAGAAGTTCCACAGGCTCACGACGATCAGCAGGTCGTTGCCGTCCGCCTCGGTGAAGTAGCGGACGGCCGCGTAGATCTGGCTGAGCAGAATGAAACCGAAGATGACGAAATAGGGCATCGCGAGTTCGGACAGAAAGTCTTTCTCGAGGCTCTGTCCCTTGTCGGTGACGTTGAATGTGGGTTTGCGCGGATTGGCGATGACGCTGAGCAGGCCGCGACTGAGAAAGATCGACTGCACGAACTCGTAGAGTTCAGAGATGAACGGCCAACGCACCGATCCGTACATGTAGTTCTGCATCATCACGTTGACGACCATGTAAAGCGTTGTATAGGCCACGAACTCATGCAAGTTGGCGATGGTAATCTGCAGAGAAAACCAAATATAAAGAAAAGGCGCGATGAGGAACGGCAACCGAAACAGTGGAAAGAACCAATAGGACATATTGGACAGATAGCAGACCTTCTGCGACAGGCTGAGGCCGGATTTGAACATCGGGTTCTTCAACAAGAAGATCTGGAACATGCCACGGCACCAGCGCGAGCGCTGGCCGATGAAGGACGCGAAGGTTTCGGGCTGCAGGCCCGAGATCATCGGCCTGTCGACGTAGAGGCTGTTCCAGCCGCGTGAGTGCAGGTCGAGCGCGGTCTCGCAATCCTCCGTGATGCTGATGCCCGAAAACCCGCCGACCTCCTCGAGTGCCGCGCGGCGCAGGACGGCCGCCGATCCGCAGAAAAAGGCGGCGTTCCATTTGTCGAGGCCGCGCTGGATCACGCCGTAGAACATCTCGTTCTCGGACGGCATGCTCTGAAAGGTCCGCAGGTTCTTCTCGATCGGGTCCGGGTTCGAGAAGAAGTGCGGTGTCTGGCAGAGGAACAGACGGGGATCCTGACGGAAATAGCCGACGGTCTCGAGAAGGAAGTCCGGCATCGGGACATGGTCGGCATCGAACACGACGATGAGCTCTCCATCCGTGTCGGTGAGAGCCGCGTTCATGTTGCCGGCCTTGGCGTGGAGGTTTTTGGGCCGCGTGTGATAGGCGGCCCCGATGTCCTCGGCGAGCTGCGACAGCTCGGTCCGCCTCCGCCGCGCCGCCCGTGCCGACGTCGCGTCTTCCGCGTTGCACTTCTGGTCCGTTCCCCCGTCGTCGAGAAGGTGGACCTTCAGCTTGTCGGCCGGGTAATTGATCGCGGTCGCGGCCGCGAGCGTGATGGCGAGCAGGTCCTTGTCTTCGTTGTAGGTGGGCACGAAGACGTCGACGGTGGGCATGTCGGCTTCTTCGAGCCTCGGTGCCGGAGGGCGCTCCAACGGATCCGCGATGACGAAGAGGCTGATCCCCAGCATGACGATGCTGTAGAGCTCGGCACACCACAGCGTGACGCCACACACGAAGTTCGCCGTATCGGACATCGGCGGCAGCGTGCTCGTGGTGCGCCAGAAGATGTAGCGGATCACCACTCCGGTACCGAGCGCCAGGAACACCTTGCGCCACGGCCCTTTCAGCCGGAGCAGCCGGATGGTCGCCATCGCGACCACGGCCGAAGCGCCGAGCACGAACTGAGCCTGGATGCCAACGGGTTCGCACACGAAGACCAGGAACAGGAGCCCTGTTACAGCCCAGGTCAGAGTGGCTACAAGCTTCATAGGGACGCTATCGAGCTGTTGACGATAATGTGGACTTAGGGCTCCTGTCCTTGCGAAAGCATTGCTTCCGACACGACAAAATCGCAATGAGTGTCCACATAGTTAACAAGCTGATGGCCGGCATTCTTCAACAGCGCTTCTTGCTGTCACCGGAGCATTAAGGAAATCTAAACCATATCCGGAGTCGAACGAGTGCTGGTTGAATATCGCTCGAATACATCGAATCTGAGGTAACCCATCTTAAGAGGGTAAGGCTAGGGTAAGCCTACGTCGTGTTGGACACGGATAACCTGTCCAAGGCATCATGCCGCCCCGCCGTGCCGGTATCAAATCCGGTATGTCCCCAGTCTCTGCAACGTTGCTACGGCGCTCCGGCGCTCGCGCACGAGATCAAGGAATGCGGCGCGTGCTCTCTCGATGTCATCCCGAACCTATGGATTGGCGTTCCGTCGCGGCCGGCCGAGTGCCGGACGTCGCCGATCGCGTTCCGGTCGCAAACGGCTGCGCGATCGTTCGGGAACCGGCGAGGGCGATGCTCCGGCCGACGTGCCGGATGCGTCTTGCAGGCTGACTTCCCCGAACGAAACTGCCGTCACGCCACCATCGCCCAAAGGTGTCCCATGTCTCCCACGTCGAACCCACCCCTCCCGGAGTCGGAGCTCATCGCGACGCTCGATGAACTCGTCGCAGGCGACGAGGTGCAAGCCAATTGCATGTTCCAGCTCGCGATCATGCTGGCCCGGATCGCCCTCGAGCCCGCCTCGGAACTCTACAAGGAGGACACGGCCCAATCGCTTCTGGCGCTGATCCGCAGCAAACCCAGAGGCAATGTGGTTCCCCTTTTCGGCCCCGGCGCTTCGGCGGACCGGCCAATGGTGCGCCAGACCCTGTCGTGCTGACGAGGCCGCACGGCTTTCGTTCGTCCGGCCTGCGGTGCAGCCGGGTCGGTGGCGGCGCCAGCAAAGTGCGCGAGTGAGCGCCACCAGGAGCTTCGGCATCGACAGCCTTGAATGTTGGATCCTGTCGGCTTACTCTTCGATCGTCGCTTCGGCGACTATGGCGATAAACGGCATTCGGAATAAACCATACGGACCCCGGGGCGGTACCGGGCGGGTCCACCAAAGCGCTCTCGGAGCGTTTCGGCGGGCCCGAAATAGGATTGACGTGGGTGTAAAGGGATCGCTTTTGCCCGGCATTGTACCGCCGTTATCGGGCTAAACCTATAGTTGCCAATGACAACTATGCTCCGGTGGCCCTCGCTGCGTAATGCGGTGACGGTACTGGGAATCAAGTCCTAGGGGGTTGCACTTCTAGGCGGGGTTCGGAGGCACCTGGCAACAGAAGCCTCCACTTCATCTGACGACCTACCGTGACCGAACGCGTTCGCTTACGGCTCAAAGGCCCGTTGAGCGACCCTCGACGGACGCGTCATCTCAGCACGCCCCCGGCAAGGAGCCTGCAGTCGGTTCTGGTCGACTTGAGACTGATCGGACGCGACTACAGCACCGCCGAGACCGGACACGCTTGGTCATCCACCGCTGCGGCGACGGCAGGGTCGCGCCCCGCCCGGGTTTGCTTTATGGCTGGTCGGCATTCCGCGGGGACGGGATCGGAGCCATGCAAGCCTACCTGGATCTTCTCGCCGGGGTTCTCGCCGAAGGGACGGCCAAACACGACCGAACAGGTACGGGAACGCTGTCCGTCTTCGGACGACAGCTGCGCTTCGACCTGGCTGACGGCTTCCCGCTCGTCACCACGAAGAAGCTGCATCTGAAATCCATCGTGTACGAGCTGCTGTGGTTCCTGCGCGGTGACACCAACGTGGCCTATCTCCACGATCACGGGGTTTCGATCTGGGATGAATGGGCCGACCGCGACGGGGATCTCGGCCCCGTGTACGGACATCAGTGGCGATCCTGGCAAGGGGCCGACGGGCGGGTGCATGACCAGCTCGCCACCGTGCTGGCCGAGTTGAAGCGCGATCCCGACAGCCGCCGCCTCGTCGTGTCGGCTTGGAACGTCGGTGATCTCGATCGCATGAAGCTGGCGCCATGCCACTGCCTTTTCCAGTTCTACACGGAGCCCCTGCCCGACGGCCGGCGACGATTGTCGTTGCAGCTCTACCAGCGCTCGGCCGACCTGTTGCTCGGCGTGCCGTTCAACATCGCATCCTACGCGCTGCTCCTCGCCATGGTGGCGCATGTGTCGGGCTACGAGCCGGGGACCTTCGTGCACACGCTCGGTGACGCCCACATCTACAGCAACCACGTCGAGGCGGTCCGCCTCCAGCTCGGCCGCACCCCGCGCCCCCTGCCGCGCCTGAGGCTCGCGCCGCGGGTCACCGACCTCTTCGATTTCACCTTCGACGACATCGCGATCGAGGGCTACGAACCCTGGCCGGCCATCAGGGCAGCGGTCGCCGTATGAACACGATCCGGGTCCGCCCGGCCGTCCCGTCCGACACGGCGCTGGTCTTCGCGCTCGTCGTCGAACTCGCGGCCTACGAGCGTCTCGACCACGAGGTGAGGTCGACCCCCGAGATGATCGGCGCGGCCCTGTTCGGCGGTGCGCCGCGGCTGTTTTGCGAGGTCGTCGAACACGGGGGCGAGGCCGCCGGCATGGCCCTGTGGTTCTACAATTTCTCCACCTTCGAAGGCCGGCACGGCCTCTTTGTCGAGGACCTCTACGTCAGGCCTGGGCATCGCGGCGCGGGGCTCGGCAAGGCGCTGCTGCGGACGCTGGCACGCCGCTGCCTCGACGAAGGTCTAGCCCGGCTGCAATGGTCGGTGCTCGACTGGAACGCGCCCGCGATCGCCTTCTACAAGGCCCAACAGGCCGAGATGCTCGACGAATGGACGGGCTGCCGGGTCAGCGGCGACGCTCTGGTCCGGCTGGCGGGGTCGGCGTGATGCGTCCGGTGGTGATCATCGCGGCGGTGGGCCGCAACGGCGCCATCGGGCTGAAGGATCGCCTACCCTGGCGGCTCCCGAGCGACTTGAAGCGTTTCAGGACCATGACCATGGGCAAGCCGGTCGTCATGGGCCGCAAGACCTTCGCGACGTTGGGGAGGCCATTGCCGGGCCGACATCTCGTCGTGGTGTCGCGCGATCCCAGCCTGCGCTTACCGGACGGCATCGAGCGTGCCGCCACGATCCCGGAAGCGCTCTCCCGCGCGCAGGACCTCGCGGCCATGCACCATGCCGAGGACGTCATGGTGGCGGGCGGCGCGGAGATCTACCGATCGACGATCGAGGTCGCCGAGCGGCTCGCCATCACCGAGGTCGACCTCGCGCCCGAGGCGGACAGCGTTTTCCCGGCCATCGATCCCGCGGTCTGGCGGGAGGTCGGTCGTGCCCCTCAGGTCTTGGACGCGGGAGACGAGGCCGGCTTCAGCTACGTGGCTTACCTCCGACGAGGCACGGCCAGGAGCTGACCCCGATGATCGTCCGGGACCGTTGCGCGGATCCGGGACGATGCGATCGTGGTATCGCAAGCCCTATTTGGGTTTGACGAAGTCGAGCAGGGCGTCGTTGATCGTGTCGGCTTGCGTCGTGCACATGCCGTGCGGTGCCCCCGGGATGACCTTCAACACGGCACCCTTCACGATCTTGGCCGAGAGTTCGCCGGAGTCTGCGATCGGCACGATCTGATCGTCGGACCCGTGCAGCACCAATGTCGGTCTGTCGATCTTCTTCAGATCGCCCGTGTAGTCGACCTCAGAGAATTACTTGATGCAATCGTACTGGCCCTTGATGCTACCCTGCATGCCCTGCCGCCAGAACGAATCGATCACGCCTTGCGACGTCTTGGCGCCGGGGCGGTGAAGCCGTAGAACGGGACGGCGAGGTCCTTGTAGACCTGTGACCGGTCGGCCAGCACGCCGGCCCGGATGGCGTCGAACACGGACAGCGGGAGTCCGCCAGGGTTGGCGTCGGTCTTCAACATGAGAGGCGGAACCGCGCCGATCAGCACCACCTGCGCGACCCGGGCCGTTCCATGGCGGCCGACGTAATGGGCGACTTCGCCGCCGCCGGTGGAGTGGCCGACCAGAGTCCTTGACATTGAGCGAATCCAAGACGGCCGCGAGGTCGTCGGCATAGCGATCCATGTCGTTGCCGTTCCACGGCTGGTCGGACCGGCCATGGCCGCGCCGGTCATGAGCGATGACCCGGAAGCCGCGGCTTGCCAGAAAGAACATCTGGCTGTCCCAGGCATCCGCGGTCAGCGGCCAGCCATGGGAGAACACGATCGGTCGGCCGGCCCCCCAATCCTTGAAAAAGATCCGCGTTCCGTCCTTCATCGCAACCAAGTGGGTGCCGCTGCCGGCACTCGCGGGCGTCGGCGAGGCCGCGGCTTGCGCCGCACTCGGCAGCCCACCGGCCGCCAGCCCACTGGCCGCCAGCCCGCTGGCCAGCAGGTGTCGTCGAGACGTGCCGTTCGGCACCGAAAGATCTTGCATTGTCCCATCCTCCCCGGCGGCTGACGCCCCGCAGTGCAAGGATATATCGTACGCGATATAATCGGGCAATCCATCGATGTTCGCTTCGACCGGCTCGGCGGTGGCGCTGTCAGGCCCTGCCTGCCGGCGGGCTCTTCTCGACCGCGAGCGGTTCGGAACCGAGCTGACCAAGCAACCGGTCGCGAAGCTGCGACACGGAATCGAGCACCCTCTCGAGATCGGGGACCTTGAGCCCCGAGGCCGTCATGATGCAGGCGGGAATATCGACCGCCTCGGCCTTGAGCGCGCGGCCGGCAGCCGTAAGTCGCACCCGGACCTGGCGCTCGTCGACCGTGTCGCGGGACCGGGTGACGAAACCCAAGGCCTCCAGCCGCTTGAGGACAGGCGTGAGTGTATTGGAGGCGAGGAAAAGCTGGGCACCCAAGACGCCGACGAACTGGTCATCGGTCTGCCACAGCGTCACGAGGACGATATACTGCACATAGGTGAGCCCGAGCCGTTCCAGTAGCGGCCGATAGACCCGGTTGAAGGCGAGGTTCGTCGAATAGACGGCGAAGCACAGAAGCTGGTCGAGTTGCAGGTCGCTTCGAGCGGCGGGATGGGGCATGGCGGTTCCGAAGATCATCGAGCGATGGATCGCGTGGTGCGGAAACGCGATGGGACCTGAGGATTACAGGTACGAAGCTCGGGAGCAACCGTATCACGCCCGTTCGCTCCGGAGGCCTCGAGTCGCGCCCCGATTGCGGCAACGCCGGCACTTCCCTATATCGCCCACACGGCTGTGGGCCGCGTGCGAGGAACTGAATGTCCTGGAGCAATCAAGGCGGCGGAGGGCCGTGGAAGCCCGGCAAACCCGGCCCATGGGGCCAGGGTCCCGGATCCGGCGGCGGTGGGCCGACCCCGCCCGACCTCGAGGAGTTCCTTCGGCGCAGCCAGATGCGTCTGAAAGGCATGATGCCGGGTGGCGGATACGGAGGTCTCGGGCTGCTCGCGGGTGTGCTCGTCGTCGTGCTTTTGTGGCTGGCCAGCGGCTTCTACACGGTTTCGCCGAACGAGGTCGGGATCAATCTCGTCTTCGGACGCTACACCGGCAAGACCGCCGCCGGCTTGAACTACAACCTGCCTTATCCGATCGGCGATGTCATCAAGCTCGCGGTCACCGATCGCAACGCCATCGACATCGGCTCCGTATCGCACGAAGACCCGCGGCGGCCCGGCTTTCAGAACAGCCAGGAAGTTCCAGCCGAAAGCTTGATGCTGACGGGCGACGACAATATCGCCGACGTGAAGTTCCGCGTGATCTGGCAGATCGATCCCGCCAATCCCGAGTATTACGCGTTCAACCTGCGCCATCCCGACGAGACCGTGAAAGCGGTGTCCGAAAGCGCGATGCGCGAGGTCATCGGCCGCTCGCAGATCCAGAACATCCTCACCTCCGGCCGTAAGACGATCGAACCGGCGGTCCAGGACCTGATCCAGAAGGTGCTCAACGACTACAACGCCGGCATCCTCATCCTGCAGGTGCAGCTTCTATCGGTCGATCCACCCCAGCAGGTCATTGCGGCTTTCCGCGACGTCACGGCGGCCCAGCAGGACCAGCAACGGCTGAGCAACGAGGCTCAGGGCTATGCCAATAAGGTGGTGCCGGAGGCACGCGGCACCGCGGCCGCCATTATCCAGGAAGCCGAGGGCTACAAGACGCAGACCGTTCAGGAAGCCCAGGGTCAGGCTTCGCGCTTCGACCAGGTCTACGCCCAGTACAAGAACGCGCCCGGCCTAACCCGCGAGCGCATTTATATCGAGACCATGGAGTCCCTTCTGGCCGGCGCCGACAAGACCATCATCGACAACCGCGGCGGGACCGGCAACGTGTTGCCTCTCTTGCCGCTCGGCAATGACAAGGCATTGGACCTCGGCGGAGCGAAGCCATGAGAATCAGCGGCTATATCGCTCTCGCGGCCGTGGTGGTGATCCTGTTCATCGTCAGCGGCGCCCTCTTCACGGTCGACCAGACCGAACAAGCGTTGGTGCTCTACTTCGGGCAGCCGGCGCGGGTGATCGAAAAACCCGGCCTTCACGTCAAGCTGCCGTTCTTCGAGAGCGTGGTGGATCTCGACAATCGCATCCTCGATCTCGAAACGCCGCAGCAGGAGGTTCTGGCCTCGGACAATCAGCGCATTCTGGTAGACGCTTTCGTGCGCTACCACATCGCCGATCCGCTGAAGTTCTATCAGGCGGTCGGCACCGTCTCGCGGGCCAACAACCAGCTCGGCTCGATATTGAACTCGGCCCTGCGACGGGTCTTGGGCGAGGCGACCTTGCCGCAGATCGTGCGTGACCAGCGGGCCGCTTTGATGGTCAAGATCCGGGACCTCGTGAACACGGAGGGCGCGCGGCTCGGCGTGGCGGTCAACGACGTGAGGATCCGTCGCGCCGACCTCCCGGCCGAGTTGAGCGAGAAGATCTACAGCCGGATGCAGAGCGAGCGCGCCCGAGAGGCGGCGGAGTACCGCGCCAAGGGTTCGGAACAGGCCCAGACCATCAGGGCCGATGCCGACCGGCAAGTCGTCGTGTTGCGCGCCGATGCGCAGCGCCAGGCCGATACGTTGCGGGGTGCTGGCGACGCGGAGCGGAACAGGATCTTCGCCGAGGCCTATGGGCGGGATCCCAAGTTCTTCGCCTTCTATCGATCCATGCAGGCCTATGCGACGAGCCTGAAGCCGGACAAGACGCGGCTGGTACTGACTCCGGACTCGGACTTCTTCCGCTTCTTCAACAATCCGGACGGCGCAACCGGCGCGGGTTCGATGCCGGGCTTCGGCACCGCTCCCGCGATCCCGGCGCCACCCTCCGAACCGTCCGCCGCGGCGGACGCCCCGAACCCACCCGCAACACCTGACGCGCCGGCCGCACCCTCGGCGCCCGCGCCGTGACCGTCGGCGCCAGACCGTCTCCCGCCAGCGGAAGACGCGACGGCGCCGGCTCAACGCGCCTTCGGGTTGGACTTTGCCGCGCGGCTCAGGGCCTCGGCCAGAGCCCCGCCTCGAGCGTCACCCGCCGTATCGTCTCGTG
>CAXUOD010000081.1:9238-22120 GCA_964252585.1 uncultured Lichenihabitans sp.
GTGAGGCCGGAGCCGACCGGTAGGACGGCGCAGCGGTCTGCCGCGCCGCCGCACCAGGCTCGTCATCGAGCCGCAGCGTGAGCGCGATCCGCTTCCGCGGCTTGTCGACCTCCATGACCTTGACCCGCACCACATCGCCCGGCTTCACCACGGCGCGCGGATCCTTGACGAAGGTACGACTCATGGCCGAGACATGCACCAATCCGTCCTGGTGCACCCCGATATCCACGAAAGCTCCGAAGGCCGCTACGTTGGTGACGACGCCCTCCAGCACCATGCCGGGGACGAGATCGCCGATCGCGTCGACGCCCTCCTTGAAGGTCGCGGCCTGAAACGCCGGGCGCGGATCCCGGCCCGGCTTTTCGAGTTCCTTCAGGATGTCGGTCACGGTCGGCACGCCGAAGCTCGCATCCGCGAAGCTTTGAGGCCTTAGGCCGCGCAGCACCGCGGCATTGCCGAAGATGCCCTTGGCGTCGAGCCGCGCGGCGTCGAGAATGCGTCGCACCACCGGATAGCTCTCGGGATGGACGCCGGATGCGTCGAGCGGGTCCTCCCCACCCGCGATCCGCAAAAAGCCGGCGCATTGCTCGAAAGTCTTCGGCCCCATCCGGGGCACCTTCTTCAACGCCTTGCGCGACGCGAAAGCGCCGTGGGCGTCGCGGTGCTCCACGATGCTGCGGGCGAGACCCGGACCGACCCCCGAAACGCGTGCGAGAAGCGGCGCCGAGGCCATGTTGACATCGACCCCGACGGCATTGACGCAATCCTCGACCACGGCATCGAGCGCGCGAGAGAGCCGGCCGGCATCGAGATCGTGTTGGTACTGCCCGACGCCGATCGACTTCGGGTCGATCTTCACGAGTTCAGCCAGGGGATCCTGCAGCCTGCGCGCGATCGACACCGCGCCGCGCAGGGTCACGTCGAGGTCGGGGAGTTCCTCGGACGCATAGGCTGAAGCCGAATAGACCGAGGCACCGGCCTCCGACACCACGACCTTGCTCAATCCGACATCGGGGTTCTGGCGCAGGACCTCTGCGGCGAGCCGGTCGGTCTCGCGCGATGCCGTACCGTTGCCGATGGCCAGGAGTTCGATCCCGTGCTGCCGCACCAGGCGATTGAGGACCGCTACCGCCTCGTCGAAGCGGCGTTGCGGCTCGTGCGGATAGATCGTGGCGGTCGCCGCGACCTTGCCGGTGCGGTCCACCACAGCGACCTTCACGCCGGAGCGGAACCCCGGGTCGAGCCCGAGGGTCGGTCGCGGCCCGGCCGGCGCCGCCAGCAGGAGATCGCGGAGGTTGGCGGCGAAGATCCGCACCGCCTCGGCTTCGGCCGCGTCCCATAGGCGCGTCCTGAGATCGGTCGAGAGCCGCGGCAGGACCTTGCCGCGCCAGGCCTGCCGCACGGTCTCCACCATCCAGGCGTCGCCCGGCCGCCCTCGCGACGCCACACCGAAGCGGTTCATGACAGCGAGTTCGGCTGCGCTCGGTCCCTTGGCGCCCGCCGGTTCGGGCTCGGGTTCGAGCGAGAGGTCGAGCACCTCTTCCTTCTCGCCGCGGAACAGCGCGAGGATGCGGTGCGAGGGCAGCTTCGCCAAGCTTTCCGCAAAGTCGAAATAGTCGGTGAACTTGGCCCCGAGTTCGGCTTTGCCCTTGCGCAGCTTCGACGTCATCCGACCGCGCCGCCAGAGGGTCTCGCGCAAAGTACCGACGAGGTCGGGATCCTCGCCGAAGCGCTCCATCAGAATGGCGCGGGCCCCTTCGAGCGCGGCCTCGGGATCGGCGACGCCGTGGTCGGGTCTCGCGAAACGAAGTGCCGACGCCTCCGGCGCGAGATCCGACCGGCCGAGCAGCAGGTCCGCCAGCGGCCCGAGCCCGGCCTCGCGGGCGGTCTCGGCCTTGGTGCGGCGCTTCGGCCGGAACGGCAGGTAGATGTCCTCGAGCCGGCCCTTGCTGTCGGCCCCAAGGATGGCGGCTTCGAGAGTCGGATCGAGCTTGCCCTGCTCGCCGATCGACTTCAGGACGGTGACGCGGCGTTCTTCGAGATCGCGGAGATAGGCCAGGCGCTCGTCGAGGCGGCGCAGTTGCGCGTCGTCGAGGGAACCCGTCGCCTCCTTTCGGTAGCGCGCGATGAACGGCACCGTGGCGCCGCCATCGATCAGCGCCACGGCGGCCGCGACCTGTTTCGGGTCCACGCCGAGGTCGCGCGCGATGCTCGTGATGATCGAAGCCGTCATGCTGGACCTCTCGATGGGAGCGAAGTCCGGCCTTAATCCCGGTCGGCCGCGGCGCTCTCGACGCGGAACCGATGGGCCGGATAGACGCCGAGAATCTTGAACTCGCGCGAGAAGAACGCGAGTTCGTCGAGTGCCCTGCGGACCGGGGCGTCGTCCGGATGCCCGTCGACGTCCGACAGGAACTGCGTCGCCGTGAACTCGCCCTCGACCATGTAGCTTTCGAGCTTGGTCATGTTCACGGCGTTGGTCGCGAAACCGCCGAGCGCCTTGTAGAGCGCCGCCGGCAGGTTCTTGACCCGAAATACAAAAGTGGTGACGACCGGCCCGTTGCCAGGCGGCGGCATGTCGGGGGTGCGCGACAGGATCACGAAGCGGGTCGTGTTGTGCGCCTCGTCCTCGACGTCCTCGGCCAGGATGTCGAGCCCGTAGATGGAGGCTGCGAGCCGCGGCGCCAACGAGCCACGGGATCGGTCGCCCCAGCCCGCCACCTCGCGGGCGGAGCCTGCTGTGTCGCCCGCCACCTGCGCCTTCAACCCGAGCCGGCGAATGATCTTGCGGCACTGGCCGAGGGCGTGGACGTGGCTGTGGACGCTCTTCAGGTCCGCGATGGCACTTCCCTTCACGCCCATCAGCTGGAAATGGATGGGCAGGAAGTACTCGCCCACGATGTGCAGCCCCGAATTCGGCATCAGGGCGTGGATGTCGGCGACGCGGCCCGCGATCGAGTTCTCGATCGGGATCATGCCGAGGTTCGCACGGCCCTCGGTGATGGCCGCGAAGGCATCCTCGAACGTCGGGCACGGCAGCGGCTCCCAATCGGGGTACTGGTCGGCGCAGGCGATATGGGAGTTGGCACCCGCCTCGCCCTGGTAGGCGATGACTCTGTTCATGATGTCCTCAGCATGGCCCGCGCCCGTTCGAGTTCCGCCGCCGTGTCCACACCGAGCGGCACGGTTTCGACCACCGCGACGTCGATCCGCAGGCCGGCTTCGAGCGCCCGCAACTGTTCGAGCTTCTCGCGCCGCTCCAACCGCGATGGCGGCAGGCCGACGAAGCGCCGCAGCGCCGCGCGTCGGTAGACGTAGAGCCCGATATGGTGGAGCAGCGGCCCCTCTCCCCAGGGTGCAGTGGCGCGCGTGAAGTAGAACGCCCGCAGGCGGCCCGGCGCGATCTCGCCCCCCACCACCTTGACGATGTTCGGGTCGGCCTTTTCCTCGTCCCGCTCGATCACGGCCGCGAGGGTCGAAATCGCAACCTCGGGATCGTCGAGCGGCGCGAGGGCGGCCCGCACGGCGCGAGGCTCGACGGTCGGAAGGTCGCCCTGGACGTTGACGACGACATCGTGACGGCCGTCGGGATCGATCGCCTCGACGGCCTCGTGGATCCGGTCGGTGCCGGAGGGATGGTCCGCACGGGTCATGACCGCGCGCCCACCAGCGGCCGCGACCGCCGCGACGATCCGATCGTCGTCGGTCGCCACCAGCACCGGGCCGAGGTCGGCCTCGACGGCACGACGCCAGACGTGAACGATCATCGGCACGCCTGCGATATCGGCCAGCGGCTTGCCGGCCAGCCGGGTCGAACCCATGCGGGCCGGGATCAACACGATGGGATTCATGCGGCGGACCTCGACCGACACCAAGCGTTCGGCCGCACTGCGGCAGACGTGCCGAGGGCCAAAAAGGTGCGTGGGAGGGCGCTTATACGTGTTGCCAAGGTTTGGTCAAAGTGCGTATTGAAACCCGCGCCGCCCGAGGGCGGCTTCGTACGATCACCCGCCAGGAGCCCCCGGGGCATGGATTCATTCGAGGTCAACAAGATCGCCGGCGGCGTGCTCGGCACCCTGTTGGTGACGATGGGTTTGGGGATCGCCGCGGGTTCCATCTATGCCCCGCCGGTCCCGGCCAAGCCCGGCTATGAGCTGCCGATGGCGGCGGCGGAAACCGGCGGCGCCGGGGACGCCAAGACGGCCGCGCCCGCGGCGCCACTGCCGGTCCTCCTGGCCCAGGCCGATGTCGGCAAGGGTGCGACCTTCGCCAAGGCGTGCGGAGCGTGCCACAACTTCGAAAAGGGTGCGGGCGCCAAGGTCGGCCCGCCACTCTATGGCGTCGTCGGACGCCCGGTCGCCTCGATCCCCGGGTTCGCCTATTCGGATGCCCTGAAGGGCAAGGGCGGCGAGTGGGATTACGAAAAGATCAACGCCTTCATCACGTCGCCGAAATCCTACGCGCCGGGCACCAAGATGACCTTCGCGGGCGAAAGCGATCCGGTGAAGCGGGCCGACATCGTCGATTACCTCCATACGCTTTCGGACAATCCAGAGCCGCTGCCCACGGCCACCGAAGCGGCCCCGGCCGCGGAGCCGGCCAAGAAAGGCTGACGCCGTTCATCGCTGACGACGACCGAGCGCCGCGTCTCCAAGGCGCCTCCTCTTGATGTCAACGTCAGCACGGATGCGCCCGATCCTGAACCGCTGAGCCGCATGGGCGTTGGCCCGCTGACGAATGTCGCTACGGCAGCTTCGCTTGGCGGACGAACCGCCGCGGCAGCTTTCGTCGCTCACCAGGGTTGACGCGCCCGATCGAACCGGGCCGTCGCGGCGCGAAAGCTGACCTCTTCGATGCCCAGTATCGTTCCATCGCTCGAAACGGCACCTCGCGACGGTCTCCGATACCTGATGGCGGCAGGGATCGTCATTGCGGCGCTCTATGTCGGGGCCGAAATCTTCGTTCCTGTCGCGCTCGCCATCCTGCTGAGCTTCGTCCTCGCGCCGGGCGTCCGCCTGCTGCAACGCTGGCATTTCGGCCGGATCGTTCCGGTCATCGTGATGTCGCTCGTTGCTTTTCTGGTCATCGCCGGATTGGGAGGCCTCCTGGCGGTTCAGCTGCGCGATCTCGCCAATGCCCTTCCCCAATATGAAACCACGGTGCTGGCCAAGATCGAGGCCCTGCGCACCATGACGAGCGGTGCCGGAACGGGTCGCTTCTCCGCCTTCGTGTCCAGCCTCGCCGACCACCTTCATGCGGCGCAGAACCCGGCCGCCTCCATGGCCCCGGTGGCCTCGGGCACGAGCCCTCATCCCGTCCCCGTGGTGGTCGAGGCGCCCGCCGAACAGCCGCTCGAGATGCTGGATCGCTTTCTGATGCCGGCACTCCACCCGCTCGCCATGGTGGCCATCGTGGCGCTCTACGTGGTGTTCATGCTGCTGCAGCGCGAAGACCTGCGCAACCGGGCCATCCGCCTGTTCGGCGCCGGCGACCTGCATCGCTCGACTGCTGCCATCGACGACGCGGCCCGCCGGCTCAGCCGCTATCTGCTGTCGCAACTCGCCGTCAACACCCTGGCCGGGTTCGTCGTCGGGCTCGGGCTCTGGGTCGTCGGCGTGCCGAGCCCCGTGCTTTGGGGCGTGCTCTTCGGCTGCCTGCGGTTCGTGCCCTATGTCGGGCCACCGCTCGCGGCCATTCCGCCGATGGCGCTGGCCGCCGCCGTGGCACCGGGCTGGTCGCTCCTGTTCTGGACCGCGGGCCTCATGGCGGCCGTCGAGCTGACCGTGGGGCAGGCCGTCGAGCCGCTGGTCTATGGGCACAACACCGGCCTGTCACCCGTCGCCATCGTGATCGCCGCGACGTTCTGGACGGCGCTTTGGGGACCGGTCGGCCTCGTTCTGTCGACCCCCATCACGGTCTGCCTCGTGGTGCTGGGCCGCCACGTCGAACACCTGAGCTTCCTCGACGTCATGCTGGGGGATCGGCCCCCGCTCGCGCCCGCGGAGGTGTTCTACCAGCGCATGCTGGCCGACGATCCGATCGAGGCGTCCGACCAGGCCGAGAGGCTCCTCAAGGAGATGAGCCTTTCGAGCTACTACGACGATGTCCTCCTGCCGGGGCTTCTCCTGGCCCAGGACGACGTCACGCAGGACCGGCTGGATCTCGATCGCCAGAAGCGCATTGCGGCATCGGCGACGGAGGTGGTCGAAAACCTGTCCGACCAGGATCCCTCGGAGCGTGAACCGAAGGATGGACCGGGCCAGACCCTCATGGAGCGACTCGGCCGGGGGCGAAACGACGCCGACGATGCGCCCACGGCACCGGAAAGCCTGGAGCCGGACCAGTCGGTCGTTCCCAGGGACTGGTCCCGCCCGGGAGCGGTTCTCTGCATCGGGGGCCGAGGACCGCTCGACGATGCCGTGTCGGTGATGCTGGCACAGGTCCTCGTCCGGCATGGCTTCGGAGCGGAAGCCCGGTCCTACGAGATGCTCGCCAAGGCGAACATCGGCCGCCTGCCGCTCGAGGAGGTTCGGCTGGTCTGCCTGTCCTGTCTCGATGGTAGCAGTGCTGCCTACCTCCGGTTCATCCTGCGCCGCCTCGGCCGCCGCAATGCCGCGATCCCTGTCTTGATCGGGGCGTGGTGGCGTAAGAGCGGCGCTCACGGGACAGGCCCAGATCCGGCCGAGGGGCGCGAGGCCGTGTCGACTTTGGCCGAGGCCGTGGGGTTTGCGGTCCGGCTGGCCTCGACGACACCGGAGACCCAGGCTGCCGAACGTCCGGGCGAGCCCGGCGCACCGCCGACCGAGTTGGGCCCGCGCCGAACCGGAAACTCCCCGGAGGGCTCGACCCGCGTCGTCGACAAAGAACCTCACCCGAATCGATAGGGCTCCGTCCCACGCCGTAACGGGTCCTTGCACGCCGGCCGGCACCATGCGACCGAAGGCACCATGCCCGACCTGTTCTTCGAGGATTTCACCGCCGGGGCCGAACTGCCCACGGCGGAGCTCGTCGTCACTGCCGAGGATGCAGCCGATTTTGCAGCCCATTTCGGGCCCGGCGTGGCGCCCCCGGCCCAGGCCCCGGAACGAGCGCTTCCCATCTCCGAATGGCATGTCGCGGCGCTCGGTATGCGGCTCTTCTTCGCCTCGGTCGTGGAGCGCGCGGCTTCGATGGGCGCGCCCGGCATCGACGAGGTGACCTGGCCCCATCCGGTCTACCCCGGGGATCGGCTGCGTTTCGAAGGGCGCGTCACGGCCACCCGAATTTCGGCATCTCGGCCTCAAATGGGCCTCGTGACGGTCGCATTCGCCCTCTTCAATCAAGGGGGCTCTTGCGTTATGACGCAGGGGAACATCGTGATGGTCGAAACGCGAAGGACGGAGGGGTGAGCGTGAGCGACTTCTTCGAAGATCTCGTGATCGGGACCAAACTCGAACTCGGCACCCACACCTTCACGGCGGACGAGATCGTCGGCTTTGCGGAACGCTACGACCCGCAGCCGTTCCACATCGACCAGTTGGCCGCGGCGCAGAGCCATTTCGGCCGGCTAGCCGCTTCGGGCTGGCATACGGTCGCGGTCTGGATGAAGCTCTACGTCGCGAACCGGCAAGCCACGATGGCGGCGTTGCTCGCCCGCGGCGAGACACCGTCGCGGCCCGGCCCTTCGCCCGGCTTTCGCAGCCTGAAATGGCGCAAGCCCGTCCATCCCGGCGACACGATCAGCTATGCGTCGACCTTGACGGGCAAGCGCCCGAGCACCATGGCGGGCTGGGGATTGATCTTCCACCACAATACCGGGACCAACCAGGACGGCGACACCGTCTGCGAGTTCGACGGCTCCGTTTTCTGGGAGTGCCGCGGCGCGGTGCCGGCTTAGGCGTTTCTCAGCATGGTGCAGTGGAGGATCCCATCCTCCTCGTAGTTTTCCGACGCTTGCTCGAAACCCAGGCTCCGGTAGAAGGCCGCGAGCCGCGACTGCGCTTCGATCCTGACGGGAACCGGGCCGAACCGCCGCTTCGCTTCTGCCAAGCTTTCGACCATCATGGCGCGCCCGAGACCGGCGCCCCGGGCCGAGAGCGCCGTCGCGACCCGGCCGATGCGGGCCTGTCCGGCGCCGAGTTGCGGCGGGAAGAGCCGGAGCGTACCGAGGAAGTCGCCGCTCTCCGTCGACCGGACCAGCAGGTGCACGGCTTCGGGATCGCGCCCGTCGATGTCGCCGAAAAAGCAGCGTTGCTCGACGACGAAGACCTCGGCGCGAAGCCGCAGCAGGTCATGCAGCTCGCGGACCGTGAGCGCGTCGAAGCTCCGCCAGGCAAAGCTCGTCAATGCCCGCCGAACTCCATCAGGGTGCGGACCGGAACCCCGAGATCGCGGATCTTCTGCGCACCGCCGAGGTCCGGCAGGTCGACCACGAAGCAGCTCGCGACCACATCGGCGCCGATGCGCTTCAGGAGGGCCACGGCCGCCGCCGCGGTGCCGCCCGTAGCCACGAGGTCGTCGACCAGGATCACGCGCTCGCCCGGCGCAACGGCGTCCCGGTGCATCTCCATCTCGTCGATGCCGTATTCGAGCGAATAGGCGATCGACACCGTGTCGTGCGGCAGCTTGCCTTTCTTGCGGATCGGCACGAAGCCGGCCGAGAGCTGGTGGGCGACGGCGCCGCCCAGGATGAAGCCGCGGGCCTCGATGCCCGCGACCTTGTCGATCTTGGTGCCGGCCCAGGGCTGGACCAGTTCGTCGATGGCGCGCCGGAACGCCCGGGCGTCGCCGAGAAGCGTGGTGATGTCGCGGAACATGATCCCGGGTTTGGGATAATCCGGAATGCTGCGAATGGAGTCTCGAAGATCACTCGACATGGGGGCCTCGGCTCTGTTGCGCCTGAGGTAACCAAAGCCTGGCGATGTGCCAAGGAGATTGCTGATCGGGAAGGCCGGAGGCACGCGGGGTTGACCTCGGCTTCGAAATTCGCTCGGCCGGGCCTTCCAGACAGACCAGGGCGCTCAGAGGGACGAGACCGGGTGCCGGCTGACCACGCCGGCGGGGATGTCCTCCCGCGGTTTCGTGGCTCGTTCCCAAAATGATCGATGATGGCGCCTCCAGGCGCTCCTCGAGCGTGCGGGAACAACGATCGGGCCCTACGACACTTCGATCGCCGCGCAGACGCGCCGCCGTGGAGCGGTTCTCGTCACCGCCAGCACACGGGAGTTCGCCCGCGTGCCGGGGCTGAACCTGGAGAACTGGACGAGCACCTGCGCCAAGGGAGCTCGGCTGTCGAGAAGTCTCAGCCCAAGACCCGGCCGGCCACGACGCGCAGCTTCTCGACCAGAGCCGCGTCCCGCGCCTCCGGCGCCGTGATCAAGGCACTGTCGAGCGCCCGGTCGGAGCCGACCGGACAGGACTCGTGCTCGGCCGGAAAGTCGCGGATCAGCCGGGCCAGGAGCGCCGCCGCCTTCCCGGCGTTCTCGCGCACTACCTTGATGACGGCCGCGACGTCGACATGGTCGTGCTCGGGATGCCAGCAATCGTAGTCCGTCACCATGGCGATCGTGGCATAGGACATCTCGGCCTCCCGCGCGAGCTTGGCTTCCGGCATCGCGGTCATGCCGATCACGTCGTAGCCGAGGCTCTTGTAGGTCAGGGACTCGGCCCGGGACGAGAACTGCGGGCCTTCCATGCACACGTAGGTGCCGCCTTTGACGAATGGAATATCCTCTTCGCGCGCCGCGTCCGCGATCCGGGCCGCGAGCCGCGGCGCGACAGGATGCGCCATCGAGACATGGGCCACGCAGCCGTCGCCGAAGAAGGAGCTTTCGCGGCCATGCGTCCGGTCGACGAACTGGTCGACCAGCACGAAGAGGCCGGGATAGAATTCGGCACGGAAGGATCCGCAGGCCGAGACCGATACGAGGTCGGTGACGCCGGCCCTTTTCAGAGCCGCGATATTGGCCCGGTAGTTGATGCCCGACGGCGACAGCCGGTGGCCGCGCCCATGCCGCGGCAGGAACACGGCGTCGCGCCCGCCCATGCGGCCGAACCGCAGGGCATCCGAGGGTTCCCCCCAAGGGGTCGAAACGCTCTCCTCGCGGACGTCCTCCAGGCCCGGCAGGTCGTAGACCCCCGAACCGCCGATGATGCCGATCACTGCAGCGCCCATCAAACCCCCGACCGTTGCGTCCACCGCCGCATAGCTTCGCGGGATCCGTCCTGCAGCGCAAGCCGCACCGAACCGCTCTCGCACCATCGACCGAGTTGACGGGAGCGTCAGCAGCAATTCTAATGAGCTGCCGCTTCAAGACAAATTCTATTAAATAATCTGCACAGGCTAATCGTGTCGACTGCTTCGCAAGCTAATCACGTGCTTCTTATCGTTGGTATAGAATTGTTTTATTTCATAATTCGCACCTGATATTTTCGTCGGGAGGATACAATGTTTTTTACGAACATCTTAGACGTCGCGACTGGTGTCATCTTTGCATTTCTGGCGATCAGCCTGATCTCCAGTACCATACTCGAAGCGATCAGTTCCTCGCTCGATTGGAGAGCGAGCAATCTGCTCGATGGGGTAAAGCAGCTCGTCAACGATCCCGGGTTCAAAGGATTGGCCCTGCGGCTTTATCAACATGCCGCCATCAACCCGCTCGGTGTGCTGACTTCCGCAACATTGACGGCCGATCGAGACGCGGTCGATCTCGGCAGGAAACCAGCTTACATCGCGCCAGGACAGTTCGCGACCGCCATGACGGACGTCTTGAGGTTATCCGATCCTGATCTTCGAGCCGGCCTGCCGAACGTGTCGGTCCCGGCCATGAAGGTGGCCGTCGACACCGCCCTGATGCCGGACAATCCCCAGCTGGCCACCATGATCAGGGGCATCATCGACCGATCGAACGGTGACCTGAAGCAGATCGAAGCCACCCTCGCCGCATGGTTCGACAACGGCATGGATCGTCTCAGCGGGGCCTACAAGAGACGGACGCAGCTCGTTTCTTTCGCGATCGCCCTGCTGCTCGCCGGTTTTCTGAACGTCGACACGGTCCGCATCGCGCGTGTCCTCTGGGATCGTCCGACACTGGTCGATAATCTGAAACTCCTGCCCGATGCGGCGTCGAAGCTTTGCCCCACGGTGGGTTCGGCGCAGAACACAGCGGCCAGCAGCTCTGTGGAGCCGGCGACGGCGTCTGGTCCGGAAGGGTCGAAAACCGAGAACTGCCGGCTTTCGGCCAATGCGGAAGAGGCCCTCGGGGTTCTGGACCAGTACCTGCCGGTCGGCTGGTGGAACACGTCGGCCGTTTCACCTCACACGCCCGGAGAGTGGTTGCTGGCGTTGGTGGGTTGGCTGATCACGGCGTTCGCCACCCTGTTCGGGGCACCGTTCTGGTTCGACGCTCTGCAGTCCTTCGTGCGGCTGAAGGGAACGGGCCCGAGCCCCAAGGAGTCGGCCAACAATGGCGCGGCGGCGGCCTGAACCGGCCGCACCTCCCGACCACGATCGTCGAAGCCCCGGATGATGGTCCGTGGGCCCGATCGCATTCGCATCCCGCCTTCGGCCGGTCGCGCGGTCGCGCCGCCATTGCCTTGCCGGCTAAAAATCGCGCTCTTATATGCGGCACGAACTTGCGCAGCGGGTAGGTCAACCCAATCTGAAATTGGCAATCGGGGACCGGGCGGAGGCGCGCTGTCCGGGGGTTTTTCGCTGCCGGCGGGGCTTTAGGGTTGCCGGTCCGGGACGCGAAAGGAGCCTTCGATCTCACGCGTTCGCCCATGCACCGGGTCGCTACGGGACTCGGCGGTCTTGCGAAGGAAAGGATTCAGTTCAATGGCAAAAGTAATCGGCATCGACCTCGGCACCACCAATTCCTGCGTCGCCGTCATGGAAGGTTCGACGCCCAAGGTGATCGAGAATGCAGAAGGCGCACGGACCACGCCGTCCATCGTGGCCTTCACGGAAGACGGTGAACGCCTCGTCGGACAGCCCGCCAAGCGGCAGGGCGTGACCAATCCGGAGCGGACCTTCTTCGCCATCAAGCGCCTCATCGGCCGCCCGTTCGAAGACCCGATGACCAAAAAGGACATGGGCCTCGTCCCTTACAAGATCACCCGCGCGCCGAACGGCGACGCCTGGGTCCAATCGGGCGACAAGCACTATTCCCCGTCCCAGATCTCGGCCTTCATCCTGCAGAAGATGAAGGAAACCGCGGAAGCCTATCTCGGCTCCAACGTGACCCAGGCGGTCATCACGGTCCCGGCCTACTTCAATGACGCACAGCGCCAAGCCACCAAGGATGCCGGCAAGATCGCCGGGCTCGAAGTGCTTCGCATCATCAACGAGCCGACTGCCGCGGCCCTGGCCTACGGGCTCGACAAGCGCGCCGCCGGCACCATCGCGGTCTACGATCTCGGTGGCGGTACCTTCGACGTCTCGATCCTCGAGATCGGAGACGGCGTCTTCGAGGTGAAGTCGACCAATGGCGACACGTTCCTCGGCGGCGAGGACTTCGACAACCGCATCGTGGAATACCTCGCGGACGAATTCCGCAAGGAGAACACGGTCGATCTGCGCAAGGATAAACTGGCGCTTCAGCGGCTGAAGGAAGCTGCCGAAAAGGCCAAGATCGAACTCTCTTCGGCGACACAGACCGAAATCAACCTGCCTTACATCACGGCCGATGCCTCGGGCCCGAAGCATCTGACATTGAAGCTGACGCGCGCCAAGCTCGAAGCCCTGGTCGATGATCTCGTCCAGCGCACCGTCGAGCCTTGCCGCAAGGCCCTGAAGGATGCCGGCCTTTCGGCGGGCGAAGTCGACGAAGTGGTCCTGGTCGGCGGCATGACCCGCATGCCGAAGGTCCAGGAAATCGTGAAGCAGTTCTTCGGCAAGGAGCC
>CAXUOD010000082.1:0-22050 GCA_964252585.1 uncultured Lichenihabitans sp.
GGTGGGCGCGACAGGGATTGAACCTGTGACCCCTCCCGTGTGAAGGGAGTGCTCTCCCGCTGAGCTACGCGCCCCGACCGAGAGGTCGGATTACAGCGGCGGCCCGAGCGAAGTCAAGCGCATCGTCCGGGCGACCAGGACTGTGACTCGGACGCCACGGTCGGCCGCAATGAAGCCGGCAGGGAAGAGCGTCCGTTGCGATGTGGCCGAAGCTTGGCACAATGGCAACCTATCGATGGCGACATTACGCTCGCCTGTCCCCAGGCACTCTTGAACAAGATCACACGAGGCATGACGATGCGGTCACACGCCCTTGTCTTGGCCGGCGCTCTCGGGATCGCGATCACCGCGGTCCAAGGCCCGGCTCAGGCCAGCGAAGGCAATTTCTTCGTTGAACAGCATAAAGCCTATTTCGAATCCCCCAACGCGCCCGCCAGAACCCAGGCGGCTCCTCCCGCCGCGACGGTCGCCGCGGTGCAGCCTGCTGCAGACCCGTACCAGGACCAGCAGCCCGCCTTCAGCAGTGGCCACATGGCCTACGGCGGTGCGCCCGCATCCGAGGGACGACCGCTCGCTTCGGCCATCCCGCGCGAACTCGTGGCCTACAACGGCCCTTATGCGCCCGGCATGATCGTGATCTCGACGGATGAGAAACGCCTCTACTACGTTCTTCCCGACGGCCAGGCGATCCGTTACGGCGTCGGCGTCGGCCGGCCGGGGTTCGAATGGGCCGGGGTCAAGACCATTACGGCCAAACGCGAATGGCCGGATTGGACGCCGCCGCCCGAGATGATCAAGCGCCGTCCCGACATCCCGCATCACATGGAGGGCGGTCTCGACAACCCCCTCGGGGCCCGCGCCATGTATCTCGGCGGCACCGTTTACCGGATCCACGGCTCCAACGAGCCCGACACCATCGGCCAGGCGGTTTCGTCGGGCTGCATCCGCATGACCAACGAGGATGTGGCCGACCTCTACGAGCGTGCGAAAGTCGGCACCAAGGTCGTCGTGGCGCGCTGAACGCCGAGCGCAGGCGACCTGAAAAGCCGGGCGAAAGCCCGGCTTCGCACATCGACACCTCAGAGTGAGCTCAAAGGTTCGGGATGTCGCGCGACAGACCCTTGGCGTCGAGCTCGGTCTGGTATCGCGCCCAAGTCGCGGTCTCTTCGGCTCCGAGCCGATAGAGGTAGTCCCAGGTGAACAACCCGCTGTCGTGGCCATCGTCGAAGACCAGCTTGACGGCGTAATTGCCCACGGGCTCGACGGCCTTGATGACGACGTGACGCTTTCCCCCGATGGTCCGCCGTTCGGCTGCCGAATGGCCCTGGACTTCGGCACTGGGGCTCGTCACGCGCAAATACTCGGCCGAGAGCGCGAATGTCGCGTCTTCGTAGTCGATCGACAGCAAGCGCCCGCCGTCCTTCAGCTTCAGCTCTCGTGGCCAATGTTCGCTCGCCATGGTGTCGGTCCCCAAACCGTTGATTCAATCCATTGCCACGCCAGCGCTTGCTCCAATAGTATTCCGGCCAAACGGGAGGGAAGGCATGGACGATCGTTTGGGCAGCGCACCGCGCCGGAAGCGCGCGTCTCCATGGCTCTGGCTTCTCGTCATCCCCTACCCCGCGGTGCTCTGGGTCCCGTTCTACAATCGCATCGAGCCCACCGTGTTCGGCTTCCCGTTCTTTTATGCCTACCAGATGGCGTTCGTGGTCGTCACGGCCGTGCTGACGGCCTTCGTCTATCTCGTCACCGAGTGACGGTTGTCGGGTTACGCCCGCGTCTTCGAACGGTCCATCCCCAGGAACATCAGAGAGAGCCATGCCGGTCAATTGGGTCGCCCTGACGGTCTTCGTGCTGTGTTTCGGCGGCGTCACCGTCCTGGGCTTCGCGGCCGCCTACTGGCGCCGGGCCGATCTCAACCTTCTGCATGAATGGGGCCTCGGCGGCGGCACGTTCGGTACGCTGATCACGTGGTTCCTGATCGGCGGCGACATCTATACGGCCTATACGTTCATCGCCGTGCCGGCTCTGGCGTTCGGCGCGGGAGCGATCGCGTTCTTCGCAGTGCCTTACACGACGCTCATCTATCCCATGACGTTCGTGATCTTCCCGCGCTTGTGGTCGGTGTGCCGGCGCCACGGCTACATCACGGCGGCCGATTTCGTGCGGGGGCGCTTCGGCAATCGCTGGCTGGCCCTGGCCATCGCCATCACGGGCCTCGCGGCCACCATGCCGTATATCGCGCTGCAGCTCGTCGGGCTCGAAGTCGTCATCGCCGGCCTCGGCGTAGAGACCACGGGGCTCGCGGGCGACCTGCCGCTCATCATCGCCTTCGTGATCCTGGCGGCCTTCACCTACACGTCGGGCCTACGCGCACCGGCCGCCATCGCGGTCGTCAAGGACCTGATGATCTATGCGACGATCTTCGCCGCGGTCGGCGTCGTGATCAGTCGTTTCGGCGGCTTTGCGCCCATCTTCGCGGCCGTTACGCCGGACACCCTCATCCTGAAGCCACCGCCGGCCGGATCGACGGGATCCTATAGCTTCTACGCCACCCTGGCGCTCGGTTCGGCCGCGGCACTCTTCATGTACCCGCATGCCATCACGGCGATCCTGAGTTCCTCCACCCGCAACGTCATCCGCCGCAACTCGGCCCTGCTACCGGCCTACTCGCTGGTGTTGGCGTTCCTGACGCTTCTCGGCTTCATGGCGCTCGCGATCGGGGTCAAGGGCATGCCGCAGTATGCGGACATGTTCGCCCGCTACAAGAACAGCTTCGCCGTCCCGGCCCTGTTCCTCGAGATCTTTCCGTCGTGGTTTGCGGGCTTCGCTTTCGCGGCCATCGGCATCGGGGCGCTGGTGCCGGCCGCCATCATGTCGATCGCGGCGGCCAACCTGTGGACTCGCAACATCCATCTCGAATTCATCAACCCGCGAGCGACCCCGCTGCAGGAGGCCAGGATGGCCAAGCTGGTGTCGCTCGTCGTCAAACTGGGCGCACTCTATTTCGTGATCGGGATCCCGTCGGACTTCGCCATCACGCTGCAGCTGCTGGGTGGCATCTGGATGATCCAGACGCTGCCCGCGGTACTGGTGGGCCTCTATACCCGCTGGTTGAACTCCTGGGCTCTGCTTCTGGGATGGGCTGTCGGCATGGTGTTCGGCACGACGGCGGTCGCCAACGCGGGTTTCAAGCTCGCCCCCTATGTCGTCTCGGTCTTCGGCATCACCATCCCGGCCTACGTGGCCATCGACGCTCTGCTGGCTAATATCGTCGTTACGGTCCTTGGAACCCTGTTGATCAACATGGTGTCGCGCCCGGAACGACGCGACGCCACCGTCGCGGCCGACTATGTCTGACTACCGCATCGGTGGGAGACGCCTTATATGAAGCCGATGCTCCTGCCGCCCCCTGCTCGCTTCGAGGCCTCCGACGCCGCGCCATTGATCGACCCCTTCGGGCGGGCGATCACTTACCTGCGCGTCTCGGTGACGGATCGCTGCGATTTCCGCTGTGTCTACTGCATGTCCGAGCAGATGCAGTTCCTGCCCAAGCAGGACCTTCTGACGCTCGAGGAACTGGACCGGCTCTGCACGGCCTTCGTCGATCGCGGTACCCGCAAGCTGAGGATCACGGGCGGCGAGCCGCTGGTCCGGCGCGATATCATGAGCCTGTTCCGAAGCCTCGCACGGCATCGCGTGTCCGGGGCCTTGCGGGAACTCACGTTGACGACGAACGGATCGCAGCTCGCGCGCTTCGCCGATGAACTGGTCGATTGTGGGGTCGAGCGGGTCAATGTCTCGCTCGACACGCTGGACGCGGCGAAGTTCGGGGTGATCACGCGTTGGGGTCAGTTCGGCAAGGTCATCGAGGGTATCGACGCGGCCCGCAAGGCAGGCCTCGCGGTCAAGATCAACGTAGTGGCCTTGAAAGGTGTCAACGAGGATGAACTCGCCGACATGGTGGCCTGGTCGCATGATCGCGGCATGGACATCACGTTCATCGAGGTGATGCCGCTTGGTGAGGAAGGGGGCGACCGCGCCGATCAGTTCATGCCGCTGACCGAGGTCAGGGGCCGCTTGGCCGAGCGCTTCACGCTCCAGCCTCTGGCAGTGTCGACCGGCGGGCCCGCCCGCTATGCGAGGGTCGCCGAGACCGGAGGTCGCGTCGGGTTCATCACGCCGCTCACTCACAACTTTTGTGAAAGCTGCAATCGTGTCCGCGTGACCTGCACGGGGACGCTCTACATGTGCCTCGGGCAGAACGATGCCGCGGATCTGAGATCTGCCCTGCGGTCTCCCGACAGCGATCGCGCGCTCGAGAGCGCCATTGCCGAGGCGATCACGCGGAAGCCTAGAGGGCACGATTTTTTGGCGGATCGATTGGCCGCCAAGCCCCGCGTGGGGCGCATGATGAGCGTCACCGGGGGCTGATCGGCCGAAGCGATCGCACTGTCGACGTCTCAGGTCTATTTCGCGAAAGCCGGGTTGGGTCCAATCGTTCCCGCTGCCTTCGGGACGATCCTCCAGAGATTGAAGGTGCGTTCCGTCCAGCCGTGCGGGTTGTAGCGAGGCGAGTTCTGGATCGCCGAGTTGGTGACGTAGAGGGCGGCATCCGGCCCCTCGGCGAAAGTATCGGGCCAGACGAGGCGGGGATCCTTGACGAGCATCTTGCGCGTCTTTGCACCCGGATCCTGGGTCTCGATGGCGCCATCCTGGACAGCCGTGAGGTAGAGCTTGCCCGAAGCGTCCTGCCAGAGCCCGTCATTGGGTTCGCTGGGGCTCACCGTCTCGACCTTGGCCGAGACCTGATCGGGCGACAGGCTCGCGTCGATGAGGGCCGCCGTGGGGATGCGATACAGCGTCTTGCCGGTCAAGGGTTGCCAGGTCAGGAACTCCCCCTTGGGGTCGATCGAGATGCTGTCGGCTGCAAATTGGACACCTCGACCATCGTCGGTATGGATCTCCTTGCCACCGATGACGACCTTGACGGTCTTGTCGACCTGGGTCGACCCGACGCCGTCGAGGACGCGACGCGCCTGTCCCGTCGTCGTGTCGAGCACCACGAGCGAGCCTTGCGCACCACTGTCGGTCATGTAGGCGTATTTGCCATCGGGCGAGAGGCGGACGTCGTTGAGATAGCTGCCTTGCGGCGCTGCCTGACCGTCGAAGAGATAGGTCCGCAACACGGTGTTGGTCTTGAGATCGATCTCGACGAGCTTCGGGCCGCCTGGCACGATGAAGCCCGTGGCCGGAGCGGCGGGGTCGATGACCCATAGGTGGCCGTGCCCGTCGGCGGTCTCGGCCTGCACACAGACGAAGTGGTTGCCGGGCGGGAGCGGAGCTGCGTTCCGGTACCGGTTCCATTCGGCATCCGGGTAGGGATGCAGCTTTCCGTCCTTGGTGAGTTCCGCCACCGAGAAAGGCACGTCTTCGAACCAGCGTGGAAAATTGACGAAGATGCGCCCGTCCTCGCTGACCGCGACACCCGTCACTTGGTGTTCGAAGCTCGCGACCTTCTGCAGGGTCGCGGCGCCGATCGAGGGAGTGGCGAGAGGCGCGGTGGCTTTGGACGATTGCGCCAGAACGGATCCACCCGCTGCCCCCACTGCGGCTGCGAGGAGCCAAGGCGCTACGCAGTTCCACGTCATACGTTTCATGAGAACCTCTCGGACAAGACGTGGTTCTCAACGTCGCCCGTCCGAGAGCCGTTCCTCCGGACGCCGGATGCGGCGCGGTGGCCGAGACCCGCGCCGCACCGGTGCGCGCACTCCGGCTAGGGTCGTGCCGTGACGGTCACGCCGTGACGGTCACGCCGTGACGGGGTCGCCGTGACGGTCACGCCGTGACGGTCACGCCGTGACGGGGACGTCCGCGCCGATCATCGAGGCGCGGCGTTGCGCAACGGCCTCGTCGTAGAGCGCCTGCTCGGATTGCTTGTGGGCCAGCGAGAACCGAATGACGGCTGCGCCGCAGGCGCACACGATCGCGGCGCATCCGAGGATGAAGAAACATTGCTGGACGTTTCCGGTCCCTCGCAACAGGAAGCCCGCAGCGACGCCGCCGATATTGCCGCCCGCCCCGATGATCCCTGCGACCCCACCGAGCGCCTTGCGGTCGATGAAGGGGACGAGCGCGTAGAGCGATCCGCAGGCCATGTGCGTGAAGAGGCCGAACACCAACAGGAACGTGATCGCGATCGCCGCCTGGTTCGATTGCGAGAAGGAGATCAGGAAGACGCCTTCGCCGATCAGCAGTCCGAACAGCAGCCAGGTCCGTCCGTCGAGTCCCTTGGACCCTGCGACGCGATCGGAGAGGAGACCGCCGAGGGCCCGCGCGAAGAGCGCCAGAAGACCGAAGGCTCCGACCGCATAACCGGCATTCTCCACCGTCAGCTGGAACTTGTTGAAGAAATACGTGACCGCGATGCTGTGGACGAAGAGCTCGACGCCGAAGGACGCGCCGTAGCACGCCGCCAGGAGCCAGACGCGGTAGTTGCGGGACGCCGTTTTCATGACGGCCCATCCGCCCTTCTTGCCCGAATCGACCGTGATGCCCCGGCGCCGAAGCTCGAGGACGTTGCCCTGCGGCGTGTCCTGCGTGAGCGTCCAGTAAAGGACGGCGACGACCAGCATGAGGATGCCCGGCAGGATCATGGCGTAGCGCCATCCCGTGGCTTGGCTGGCGCCGTACCCCACGATCCCGGCGACCACGAGCGGCATGAGGCTCTGCGTGACGCCGCCGCCCGCATTGCCCCAGCCGCCGACGGTGGCATTGGCGGTGCCGACGACGTTCGGCGCGAACATCACCGAAGTGTGGAACTGGGTGATCACGAAGCTCGCGCCAATGACCCCGATGAGCAGTCGAAACACGAAAAACGACGGATAGTCCCAGGCAAAGGCGATGCCGAAGACCGGTATCGAACCCAGCGCCAGGAGGAGCGTGTAGGTGATGCGCGGGCCGTATCTGTCGCACATCGGGCCGATCACCATACGGGCCAGGATCGTCGCGAAAACGCCTGCGATGGTGATGTTGTAGACCTGATCGTTCGTGAGCTTGAGGTCACCCTTGATGATGGGCATCAGCGGCGCCGTGGCGAACCAGGCGAAGAAACAGACGAAAAACGCCATCCACGTCAGGTGAAACGCACGCATTTGCGGCGTGGCGAAGCTGAAGAGATCGATGCGTGTGGCTTTACCGGAGGTCGTTCCGATCGACATTTTGCGCTCCAAACAAAAAGCCCCTTCGACGAGAAGGGTGGAGGCACAGGTTGCCCACGGCAGTGTGGACACGACTCGGCGTGCACGGAGAAAGTCAGCCGCAGCGGTGCGGCAATGAAAATCAGGCACATTTCGTGCCAGCAGAGCGCATTCCCTTCGCCTCACTCCCAGCGATACCTGATTGAATGCTCCTCTATGACATCGGCCTGCGTGTTCACCTCCGGCGGTCGCGGCTCTCCTTCGCTGCAAGCCGACCTCGAAGCTGTCGGCATCGACGTGAACGGTACCGTGGCTCTCAAGACCATGGTGCAGGACGTGATCCGGGGAGCCCCGGATGTGCTCGTCTGCTATGAAAGTCACCCTGGCGATGCCCTCTTTGCGATCACGACCGCTTTGCAAACCGCCTCTCCTCGCCCGGTCGTGGTGTTCACCGGAGATCCGGACGCGGAGAAGATCGAGCGCGCCACCGCATCGGGTATTCATGCCTATGTGATCAACGGCTACGGGCCGGACCGTCTGCGCTCCGTCATTCACGTCGCGCAGGCGCGGTTCCGCCACGAGCAGACGCTGCGCAACGAATTGGCGGACGTCCACAACCGGTTCAGCGAGCGCAAACTCGTCGATCGGGCCAAAGGCATCGTGATGCGAGTGCGTAACATCCCGGAGGAAGAAGCGTTTCGCGTGCTGCGAACCGCTGCGATGCAAACGAAGCAACGCATCGGTCAGGTCGCCCAGCAGGTCATCGACGCGACGCGCTACGCCGATGCGGTCAACCGCGCCGGCCAGCTCCGCATGCTGTCGCAGCGGATCGTCAAACTCTACGCTCTGATGTGCGCCGACGTCACACCGGAACGGACGGCGGACCTCTGCAGGAGCTCGATCGCCCAGGCCGAGAACAATCTCGGCGTACTGACCAAGACGCTCTCGAAGCCGACCTTCGGCGATCTCATCGACGGCGTAGCGGCACCCTGGGCGGTCCTGAGACGCGCCCTCGCCGAAACGCCCTCGCTGAAAAGTCTCGGCGACGTCGACCGCTTGGCGGAACGTCTGCTCACCCAGGCCGAAGCCTTGACCAAGAACCTCGAGACAGCGGGGTTCACGGCGGCTCTGCGGGTGATCAACGTTTCGGGCCGGCAGCGCATGCTGTCCCAGCGGATGGCCAAACAAGCGATCATGTCGACGCTGCTGCAGCCTCATAAGACAGGTCCCGGGCCGGACGCCAAGGCCGAGCAGGCCTTCGTCGACGGGCTGACCTACCTCGACGCCGTTCCCCTGAGCACCGGGGAGATCCGCTCGGTACTGGCCGACGCGAAAACCGCCTGGGAGAGCTTTCGTGGTGCCCTGGCGGCTGCCGACCGGAGGGCGTCCCTGGTCGAGATCGCGGATTTCAGCGAAACGCTGTTGTCGCGATTCGGCGACCTGACGGACCTCTACGAGCAGAGTATCCAGTTCCTGCTCGGATGAGGGTGCCGGCCGAGTTCACTCGGCGATGCCCTCGTCCAGCTCCTCGCGCACCGGTGCATGGTTGAGCAGAGCCACGAGGGAGGTCCCGCCGAGCACATTGCCGAGGAAGGTCGGGATGAAGAAGCGTGTCAGGTAGTGCATCGCGCTCAACTGATGGGTCACGACAAGGTAAGCGGCCTCGACCGAGCCGGCGATGAGATGCGAGAAATGGGCGATGGCCACCAGATAGGTGATGATCAGAACGAGGAGCAGCCGCGACTGGGCGGCGGTCGGAAGCAGCCAGACCATCAGGGCAATGAGCCAACCGGCCAGAACGGCCTTGATCATCATGGGCCAGAACGGGTCACGCAACGCGTCCTGCGCGACCTGAGAGAGGGCCTCGGTCACTTCCGCCTGGAACAGGTCCGGGACGCTCAGCAGCCAGGCGAACAGGATCGTCCCGACCACGTTGGCCACGAGGACGACGGCCCAGAGGCGAAGCATTCTCAGCACCGCGCCGATGCTATGCTTGGTCAGCACGGGCAGCACGGCCGTCAGGGTGCTTTCGGTGAAGAGTTGCTGCCGGCCGAGCACGACGATCATGAAGCCGGTCGTGTATCCGAAACCCGAGACCATGATCTGCCATCGCTGGTCCGGCAGGACGGATCGGATCACGGACATCATCAGGAACGAGAACCCCATCGACAGGCCCGCCGAGAGACCCGACCAAGCGAGCGCCGAGAAGCTGCGCTCGAGTTCGCGTTCACCGTCCTCGCGGATGATCTCGTGGATCATCACGGGTTCGGGCGTTGCCGAAATGGCCGTTTGAAGGGTGTCCTGCAAATCGTCCGGAGACATCGCCAATGCGGTGTCTTCCTTGTCGGTCTGTTGTTCCATCATGGTCGAATGGACCTCAAGGTCAGGACTGCAAACCCGTCGCGGGTCGCGGACCGTGTCGCCAGCCGAGGCGTTCGATCATGCGACCCGGTCGATGACCCTTAAACGAGGAAGCCCGCCTCGAGGGCGGGCTTCCCTGACGCAAGAGGAAAGTAAAATCAGTCGTTCTCGACGTAGGTGATCTTGCCGTCGGGCTGCTTCTTCCAGGTGTACATCACGTAGTCGGCTTTGGTGAGGTCGCCCTTCTTATCATACGAGATGTCGCCCAGCACGGTGTGGAACATCATGCCCGAGTGCATCTTATCGGCCATCTTATGAGGGTCGATCGACTTCGCGGCTTCGGCGGCTTGCGCCATCACCTGGACGGCGGCGTAGCTGTAGAGCGTATAGGCCTGCGGGTCGAAGTTCTTGGCCTGGAACTCCTTGACGACCGCGGCAGCGGTCGGCTTCTTGCGCGGATCCGGGCCGAAGGTCATCAGGGTGCCTTCCGCGCCGGGGCCTGCGATGGAGGCGAACTCGTTGTCCGTGATGCCGTCGCCCGACATCATGGTCGACGTTACGCCTTGGTCGGTCATCTGCCGGCGAATGAGGCCGCCTTCCGGATGCAGGCCGCCCCAATAGACAAGCTTCGCACCGGAAGCCTTGATCTTGGAAACGACCGCCGAATAGTCCTTCTCGCCAGCGTTGACGCCTTCGTACAGGACCGGCTTGATGCCCGCCTTGGCGAGGTTGGTCATGGTGGCGTCGGCGAGACCTTTGCCGTAAGTGGTCTTGTCATGAAGGATCGCGATCTTCTCGCCTTTCATGGTGGTCTCGATATATTTAGCCGCCACCATGCCTTGCTGGTCGTCACGCCCGCAGGTGCGGAACACGTCCCACTTGCCCTTTTCCGTCAAGGTCGGGTTGGTGGCCGAGGGCGTGATCATCAGTATGTTGTTTTCGACGTAAACGTCGGACGCAGGGATCGTCACCCCGGAGTTGAAGTGGCCCACCACGTATTTGACGCCGTCGCCCACGAACTTGTTGGCAACCGAAACGCCCTGCTTCGGATCGGAGACATCGTCGCCGACTTCGACGGAAATCTTGTTGCCCAGGATGCCTCCCTTGGCGTTCAGGTCGTCGACCGCCATTTGCGTGCCCATCTGCAATTGGGCCCCGAAAGCGGCATTGGGGCCGGTGATCGGGCCGGCGACGCCGAGCTTGAAGTCGTCGGCCTGCGCGGCGCCCGAGAACGCCAAACCTGCCGCGAGTACGAAACCCGTCAATCCGATGTATTTCACGATGGTAGTCTCCAGTCCAAGAATGGCCGTTGAGCCAGTGAGGCCGCGGCGGATTTGATGCGAAGGCGTTGCCCGAGTCCAGTCGATACCTGCATCCGACAGATCGGATTTGATGTTCTGACCGCAGGATCGGCTCAGGGCGCGTCCACCCGTCGTCGACCGGCGTGCAACTACTACGCTCCATCGAGGAAATCGACGTAGGCGTCAAGGCCGCAACGCTCGGGACGGGACTCAGCAAATTTCGTGCCTTTCTGGGACGTTTGCCCGGTTCGCCGAAACGACGCGCCGGCGTTTTCCTGACCCGTTAACGATCGCTTAAATGATTTCCTTTACCACGATAGCTGTCCGGCTCGGCTGGCCCTGATTTTGGAAGTCCCATTTGGCCTGCTGTGTTTGACGCCTCCCTGCAAAAACTTCAAAGCTGCCGGACGGCAGCTTTTTTTTGTTCGACGCTCGACGTTAACCCTAACAAGGCGTGAACGACGTTCGAACGACGGCTTGGTGTTAGACTTTCTCCACCGGAGCTTCGCCCGACCGGACGTCCCGCTGCCGAACAGCACAGGGACATGCCGGCGGACGCGACGCTTGATGGATCACCGAGGAAACATGATGGCCAACGTGCATTCCAGCGCCGACGGCGACAATACGGTCAGCTTTGCCCATAGACTGGCAGGATCGCCGCGCTTCAAGACGCTGTTCCGCGATGGCATGGACCTCGTCGAGCAGGTCGCGGCCTACCTCGATGGGCCCGGCCGGAACGAGGCGAAGTCTCTGCCGCGCACGGTCGCGGCGGCCTACGCGGCCGAAAGCATGCGGCTGACCACGCGGCTGATGCAGGTGGCCTCCTGGCTACTGGTGCAGCGCGGGGTCAACGAAGGTGATCTCAGCCCGGACCAGGCCGAGGCGGAGAAGCACAAGGTGAGGCTATGCGCCCAGGATGTCGCGTCCGGGCCGAGCCTGTTCGCTCAACTGCCCGCCTCGCTCCAGGATCTCACGGCCCGATCCATCAGGCTCCAGAACCGCATCATCTATCTCGACCGGACCATTCGCGTACCCGAGGAGGAGGTACGATCACCGCCCGTGCGCATCCTCAGCGAACTCGACCGTCAGCGAGACAGGATCCGGCGCGCCTTCCCGGCCGGCTGATCCGGGGCCGTACGGCGGCGCCGATCGAGCGATGTCCTTCTCCGCCGAGGCGTGGTTGAATACGCCAAGGCCAGCCTTCGCAACCGGCGGCCAACTGGTGCGCGGTCCCGTGTGGCCCGCCCGCTCCAGTCACGGACAGGCGGGAGGACGGTATGCGCGGCCTGATGATGGACATCCCCCTGCTGGTGTCGTCGATCCTGCGACACGCGACGGCCTGCCACGGCGACACCGAGATCGTGTCGCGCAGTTCCGACGCCGCTCTTCACCGATCGACTTACGCCGACCTCTCGCGCCGGAGCCAGAAGCTCGCCCATGCGCTCGACCGCATGGGGCTCGCCGACGATGAACGCATCGGGACCCTTGCCTGGAACGGGTTTCGGCACCTCGAACTCTATTTCGGCGTCTCGGGCTCCGGACGCATTTGCCACACCATCAACCCGCGCCTCTTTCCGGAGCAGATCGCCACGATCATCGCAGGAGCGGCGGATGCCGTTCTGTTCGTCGATCCGGGCCTTGTCGGTCTCGTCGACATGCTGGCCCACCGGCTCGCCTCCGTTCGCGCCATCGTGGTCCTTTGCGCACCGGATGCCATGCCGGCGGCGGAGCACCTGCCGGGTCTGATCTGCTATGAGACACTGATCGCCGACGAACCCGACCATTATGATTGGCCGCTCCTCGACGAACACCGGGCCTCCGGCCTTTGCTACACCTCGGCCACGACCGGTTCGCCCAAAGGCGTTCTCTATTCGCATCGCTCCAGCGTCCTGCACGCCATGGCGATCTCGATGCCGGACGTTTTCGGTTTTTCCGCCCGCGACACCGTCATGCCGGTCGTGCCGATGTTCCACGTCAACGCCTGGGGTCTCCCCTACGCGTCCGCCATGGCGGGATCGAAGCTCGTCCTGCCGGGGTCGAAACTCGACGGGGCGAGCCTGCATGGCTTGATCCGGCAGGAGGGCGTCACCGCGACCGCCGGCGTCCCCACGGTCTGGGGCTCGCTCCTCGACTGGGTCGAGGCCCGGGGGGAGACGCTGGCGCCGTTGCAGCGGGTCGGGATCGGCGGCTCGGCGTGCCCGCCGGTCATGATCGAGCGCTTCGCGGCCTTCGGCGTCGACGTCGTCCACGCCTGGGGCATGACCGAGACGAGTCCCGTCGCGGTCGCCAATTTTCCGAAGAACCGGCAGGCGGCACTTTCTCCCGCCGATCGAAGAGCGCTGAGCCGAAAACAGGGGCGCCCGCTGTTCGGCTACGAAGTTCGCGCCACGAGCGCCTCGGGCGAGGACATCGCCACCGACGGATCAGCGTTCGGCACGATGCTGGTCCGCGGCCCTTGCGTGGCGGCGCGCTATTTCGGCATGGAGCACGACGAAGCCTTCGCGCAAGAAGGATGGTTTGCGACAGGCGACGTCGTCACGATCGATCCGGAGGGATTCATCGAGATCGTCGACCGGACCAAGGACGTCATCAAGTCCGGCGGCGAGTGGATCAGTTCGATCACGCTGGAGAACATCGCACTCGCTCATCCGGCCGTGCGAGAGGCCGCGGTCGTCGGGCGCCCGGACCCGCGCTGGGGCGAGCGCCCTGTCCTCTTCGTCGTGACGGAGACCGGAATGAGCCTCGATCTCGACGAGATGACATCCCATTTCGACGGCCGCGTTGCCCGGTGGAGCATCCCGAGCGACCTCAGGATCGTCGACGACCTGCCCCATACTGCAACGGGCAAGCTCAACAAGGTAGCGATCCGCTCCCTGCTGTGAAGGGCGCGGCCGCGCGCAGCGGCGTCAGCCCGGCGTCGACATGAGCGATGTCCAGCGCGTCGGGAGGTTCCGATCGAGATCGTTCAAGGTCTGGCGCAACTTCCAGTCGAGGCTGGCTACCAACGGCAGGCGCACGAAGTCGCGCGGGCGATGCGGGCCGGCAGCCTCGCCTCGGAAAATATGGATGCCGTCGGCCAGCATGACGGCATCGCCGTTGCGCAAGGTTCGGTCCTCGTAGATCGACACAATGGCGGGTTTGGTCGGGACCGGGAGGTTGAGCAGGCGAGGTCGGGTGGTTCTCGCCAGCACGAAGCCCCGCTGCCGAACCCGTGCCAGGTGCCCATCGTGCCGCTTCAGGAGCCCGATGCGGAGCGGGCGAACGAATGGAGCGCGGCGGGGCTGCAGGAGAGGCACGGCGGCCCGATCGTCCGCCGCAACGGCAGGCATCTGATCGGTCCAGAAGCGGTGCAATCCGAGGTCGTCGCGAGCGGTCGCAGCTTTGAAGAGAGACAGGACACAAACGCCCGCCAGAACGGCAACCGCGGTCCGGGTGAAAGCCGTATGAGGGATGACCGTACGCATCGAGCTCAACAAAGGTTGGATCGGGACCGCACGGCGAACGCACGCCGTCCTCCTGACGTAGCACTGCATAGATCAACGCAGGATCGTAACGCTACATCAAGGTTAACGTGCGTGCCCTTCAGCCGGCCGAACCTCGCTCGTCGACTTCGGCCAGGCTTTCGAGGCTGATGCTGCCATGCTGGCTCAGGAAGACGAGGCTCTGATGTCGACTTTGCGCCTGTGCGACGCCGGAGAGCCGATGGTGACTGGTATCGTAGATCGTGACGTGACCGTCGCGGTCGACGACGAGGCGATGCCGATCCGGAAAATACGCGTAACGCATGCCGTTCTGGGACCCTGAGGAGGCGGGCGCCCCATAGCGGGCCGGCCAACGCTCTGGTGCCTCGGGTGCTTGGGCTTGCTGCAGGCCGGCGACCGACGTCGCGAAGCCGGTCCGCGGCACGCTGGTGCGATGCGACCCTGCGCCGAACGGAGCCTCGGGGGCATCCGTTCCTTGCCACTGCCGCTGGCTTTGGGTGGCCAGAACCGCCACAGCCCTGCTCTCGCCGACCTGGGCGGCGAGATCGGCGCAGGCCGCCGCGACCTTGGCCTTGAGACCGGCGTTGAACATGTCGCCGATCTGCAGCATGCCGCCCGACCATTGGCCCATGCCGCCGAGTTCGGGGTGGCTGAACTGGGCCTGGCCTCGACCACGAACCAAGGCGTCCCACAACACCTCGACCGCGCCCTCGCTCAACCCGTGCCGCCGTGCCGCCGCCTGGATGGCCGCATCCCGATCCGCCATCTCGTCCTCGCTCAGAGCTCAGCCCGAACCGCCTGGGTGGTCGGCTCGGATGTCGTCTCCTGGGCCGCCTTGATCCAGACTTTGGGCTTATCATACTCGATCGCGCCGAAAGGGGTCGCGAACGCGACTTCGGCCGCGTCACGGCCGATGCCGATCCTGACCAAGCCATCCGGCGCGGATTTGCGGGTCGGGTCGAACAGGTACCAGCCCGTCCCGGCTGGACCTTGCAGGAACGCTTCGATGACGGCGTGGAAATCGGGTGGTTGCAGGCGATGGGCATAGGCGCTCACGTAGCGCGTCGGAATGCCCAGCGCACGGCAGAGCGCGATGGCGAGATGCGCGAAATCGCGGCAGACGCCAGCCCTCTGGGTGGCCGTATCGAAGGCAGAGGTCATCTCGTCCGAAATGCCGCCGACGTAGTCGACATTGTCGTGGATCCAGTTGCAGACCGCGTTGACGCGCCGGTAGCCTTGCGGCTCGTGGCCGAACGTGCGCTGGGCGAGACGCTGCAGCTTGTCGGCCTGGCAGTAGCGGCTGGGCCACAGATGCACCAGAACCGAAAGCGGCAGGTCGCCCGCCGCCACCTCGGTGACGGCTTCGGGCGCCTCGAGCACGGGATCGAGCGTCACCTCGGATTTGTATTCGAGCTTGAAAGGGCCGGGCTCGACCATTGCCCTGAGATAGCGGTTGCCGCTTTCCGGCATCGTCCAGCGCTCGGGTTCGAGGTCCGGCGAGAGCGTCAAGGTCTCGCTCCGAACCCTCTGACCTGCATGGCGCACGGCCTCGATATTGAACACGAAAGGCGTCCGGATCTTGACCCGATAGGAAAGGCTGCAGCCGATCGAAAAATCCATTCCCGTCTACCTCCTCGAGGACCGCGGGAGTTGCCCGCTTCGTTGCACCATCGTGCAGAAAGCAGACCAAGCCCGCCTGCGAAAGCGGACCACGCCGGGCTCACGATCTGCTAAGACGGGAGCAAAAGGGGAGGAGAACGACCATGAAGGCTCTACGCCTCGAAGCCGTGGGACAGCTTGCATTGCGGACCGTGGACCAGCCCGCGCCAGGTCCCGACGATCTGCTGGTGCGGGTCGAGGCTTGCGGCATCTGCGGGACGGATCGGCACCTCCTGCACGGCGACTTCCCATCGGCGCCGCCCGTGACCATCGGCCATGAGTTCAGCGGCATCGTCGAATCCGTCGGCAGCGACGTCGTCTCGTTCCGGCCCGGCATGCGGGTCACCGGCGACCCCAACGTGGCTTGCGGACGCTGCGATGCCTGTCATGCCGGCCGCGTCAACCAGTGCAGGAATCTGCGGGCGATCGGCATCCACCGCGACGGAGGTTTCGCGGATTATGTCGTGATCCCGCAACGGCAGGCGTTCGCACTGCCGCCGTCGCTCGACCCCCTGCACGGCGCCTTCTGCGAGCCCCTGGCGTGCTGCCTGCACGGCATCGATGTCGCCGACATCAAGGCCGGCTCGTCGGTCCTCGTGCTCGGCGGCGGAGTCATCGGCCTTCTCGTGGTCCAGCTGGCACGTCTGGCGGGTGCGACCCGGGTGGTCCTCTCGACCCGACAAGCCTCGCGCCGCAAGGTCGCCCTCGAGGTCGGGGCGACCGCGACGGTGGACCCATCGGCCGGGGACGTGGTGGCGGCCGTCGCGGGACCGGCGGGGCTTCTGCCCGGCGGCGCCGACGTGGTGATCGAATGCGCGGGCGTCGCCGAGACGGTGGAACAGTCGACCCGACTGGCCCGGTCCGGCGGCACGGTCGTGATCCTGGGGGTGATGCCGCAGGGCGAAAAGGTCACGATCGAACCTTTCGACCTCCTGTTCCGCGAACTACGCGTCTTCGGCTCCTTCATCAACCCGTTCACGCAGCAACGCGCCGCCGACCTCGTGGCGTCCGGCTTGCTCGACCTCGACCGGCTGATCACGCGGACGATACCGCTCGACGATGCCGCGGAGGTCATTGCCCATCCGCCCGCGCCGGGGGAAATCAAGGTGATCGCGGTGCCGCGCCAGTAGAGATGCCCCGTTGTGAGCAGGGAGGATGGTCGGACGTCATCGCGAGCGGATCGTGGCGGAACCAGCACCATCCTGTTTGCCTCGCTACACGCCACGCAAACATCATCTCACACCAACGGCGGCGCAAAGTGACACAGTTCGGGTGAGTACGAGCGCATCAGGCGGCCCCCAGGCTTTTGCCGCGCCAATTACAAGAGAATGATGGCCAGGCGATCCGCAAAGCCGTCATCGCCAGTCCGGGTCACAGGCTGGGTTGCTTCGGCGCACCGCGCCTCGCAATGGACGCACGGTACTGCTCATGCCTCAACGGTGATCTGACAAACTCGAGGCGAGTTTATTCCGCGGCTTCCATCGGTTGCGCACGGTCGTTGGCGACCCTCTTGAAAGACTTGCCGGTCGTCTTCTCGATCGTGTCGATCTCGTCCATCTTGGCCTGCACGTGCCGCGAGAAGACGAAATCGGCCGGCCTCTGATTCTCGAGCGAGATCTCCGGCGCCATCGGGCCCTCGGTCTTGATCCCCTTGAGGGCCAAGGTCAGCATCTTCCAAGGCGCCTTGACGGCATCCTTGACGGCCGTCGCCTCGAAGCCGCAATGGACCATGCAGTCGGCGCATTTCTCATAATTGCCGGTGCCGTACTTCTCCCACTCGGTCTCGTTCATCAGTTCGGCGAAGGTCTTGGCGTAACCCTCGCCGAGCAGGTAGCAGGGTTTCTGCCAGCCGAACACGGTATAGGTCGGGTTGCCCCAGGGCGTGCAATTGTAGGTCTGGTTCCCGGCCAGGAAGTCGAGGAACAGCGGCGACTGGAACCAGGGCCAGGCCTTGCCGCCCTTGCCGCGGGCGAAGATGCCGCGGAAGAGTTCCTTGGTCTTGGCGCGGTTGAGGAAATGCTGCTGGTCGGGCGCGCGCTCGTAGGCATAGCCCGGCGACACCGTGATGCCGTCGATCCCCATCTCGGTGACGGTGTCGAAGAACCGCGCCGCTTTCTCGGGATCGGTGCCGTTGAACAGCGTCGTGTTGATGTTGACCCGGAAGCCCTTGGCCTTGGCGGCCTTGATGGCAGCGACCGCCTTGTCGTAGACGCCCGTCTGGCACACGGATTTGTCGTGCATCGACTCGTCGCCGTCGAGATGGACCGACCAGTTGAAATAGGGGCTCGGCTTATAATGGTCGAGCTTCTTCTCCATCAGCAGAGCATTGGTGCACAGCGTGACGAACTTCTTCTTGGCGATGGCGCCTCGCACGATCTGCGGCATTTCCTTGTGCAGTAGCGGTTCGCCGCCTGCGATCGAGATCACCGGCGCCCCGCATTCGTCGATGGCCCGCATGGCATCGTCGTAGGAGACGCGTTGGTTCAGGATCTTGTCGGGGTAATCGATCTTGCCGCAGCCCGCGCAGGCGAGATTGCACCGGAACAGCGGCTCCAGCATCAGCACAAGGGGATAGCGCTTGCGGCCCGTCAGATGCTGCTTCAGCACGTAGGCGCCGATGCGCGCCGTCTGGTGGAAAGGTATACCCAAGGTCAACTCCTTCAGGCCGCGCCAGCCAAGCGGGCCGGCCATGGGAACAGTCAGTGATCGGCGAGTTCAGCCGGCAGGCGGAACGAAATGGTCTCTTCCAGTCCGGGCAGCGTCGTCACCTCGATCGGTGCCAAGCGGCGCAACGTCTCGAGCACGTCGTCCACGAGCACTTCCGGAGCCGAGGCCCCGGCCGTCACACCCACGACTTCGGCGTCCTTCACCCAAGCGGCATCGAGCATGGTGCCGTCGGCGATCAGATAGCTCGGGATGTTGTGTTCCGTTCCGATCTCCCGGAGCCGGTTCGAATTCGAGCTGTTGCTCGCTCCGACCACGAGAATGACATCGGCGATCTGCCCGAGTTGGCGGACGGATGCCTGCCGGTTTTGCGTCGCGTAGCAGATGTCACGCGTTTCCGGCCCAATAATGTCGGAAAAGCGTGCCTTTAGGGCCGTGATCATGCCCCGGGTGTCGTCGACGCTGAGCGTTGTCTGCGTGATGTAGGCGAGCGGCGTGTCGGCCGGCAGGTCGAGCGCTTCCACGTCGGCAACGCTGCCCACGAGGTGGACCGGGGCCGGAACCTGGCCCAGTGTCCCCTCGACTTCCGGATGGCCTGCATGACCGATCAGGATCACGGTCCGGCCTTGGGCCACGTAGCGCGACCCTTGTGAATGGACCTTCGCCACAAGGGGGCACGTCGCATCGAGCACCTTCAGGCCGCGGTCCGCCGCCGCCCGCTCGACCGAGCGCGCGACGCCATGGGCGCTGAACACGATCACGGCGCCTTGCGGAACCTCCGACACGTCCTTGACGAAGATCGCGCCCTTCTGCTTCAAACCCTCGACGACATGACGGTTATGCACGATCTCGTGACGGACGTAGACGGGAGCACCGTGCTTCAGGAGGGCACGTTCGACGATGTCGATCGCCCGAACGACCCCGGCACAGAAGCCACGCGGTTGCGCCAATACGACCTTCATCAACCGCGCTTCCCGATCACCGGTCATTATCGTCCTGTTGGGCCAGCGTCGGAAACGCGTGCTGCGTGCCGCAAAACGGGCACATCATCCCATCTCGTTAGGCAAAATAACGCCGACCCGCAACACGCGAGGGCGTTGTCGAGCCAGTTCTCGCCCACCTGTGGCAGTGCAGCGACAGGCTTCGGCCGCACGATGCACCGCGGCGCCGCGTTTCGGGCAATGCCGCCTCAGATTGCGCTTAACCGTTAGGGTTAAGGGTCCCTTAAGCTGTCGCTGCCAGGATGCTGGGATCGGCCTGACGCCCGGGACCTCCCTGGCGCGACATCACAGGGGACACGCGACATGGGCAAGCTGAAAGCCCTTCTTCTCATGGGAGCGGTGGCGTTCGGCGCCGTAGGGTCCGTGCACGCGGCAGACCTGCCGCCACCGCCGCCCTTCGAGCCGGTCGCGCCCGAACCCGTCGAGTTCGGTGGTTGGTACCTGCGCGGCGACGTGGGCGTCGGCTCCTCGCTCCGCCCCGACATCCGGTCCACCTTCGACTCCGACGTCACGGTGCCGAATCCGATCTTCAACGAACGGCGCCTCGGCGACTCGGCTTTCGTAGGCGGCGGCGTCGGCTACCAGCTCAACCATTGGCTGCGCTTCGATGCCACCGGCGAGTATCGCACCGAGCAGTCCTTCAGCGCGATCGAGAGCTACAACGCCGGGTTCTTCAACTCTCCTCCGGACGGGACCCGGGCCTTCGACACCTATACGGGGTCAGTGCAGAGCACGGTCGCACTGGTGAACGCCTATGTCGACTTGGGGACGTTCTACGGCGTGACGCCCTTCGTGGGCGCCGGCATCGGCGGGGCCTTCAACCGGTTCTCCGGTCTGACGGACATCGGGGTCGGCGGGATCAACACCGGGTTCGGCTATGCCGCCGACCGTACCAAGGTGGATCTCGCCTATGCGGGCATGGTGGGTCTGTCCTATTCGGTCACGCCCAACCTGAAGCTCGAAATCGCCTATCGCTACCTCGACATGGGCGACGTGCGCAGCGGCCCCATCGCTTGCCAGAACACCCCGGTCTGCCCGCACGAGGTCCAGAAGATCAGCCTCGCGTCGCAGGACATCAAGCTCGGCATGCGCTGGATGTTCAGCGACGTCGGCAGTTACGCGCCGCCGCCCGTCTATGCGCCGCCGCCCCCGGCCTACGCGCCACCGCTGGTCCGCAAATACTAAGCGTCGACACGGAAAGCGTTGCAAGGCGGGCCGATGGCCCGCCTTTTTTGTCAGTGTCAAGCGCATGTCCCTCCTTATGCTTAATCTCTGCTTAAACGATCAGCCTTATGCTTTCTCAAACGTTGACATAGGTGTCGTTTCGACGCCCAAAGCGAGGATTGGCTTCCATGCGGGTGACAGAGGCATGCGGCGCCCTAGCCCTGGTGGCTTTGTGCGGACTCGGTCAGGGACGACCCGCATTGGCGGCCGACATGCCGGCCTACGGGGCCCCGCCGATGACGTCAGACACGCCCGATACGCCGCTTGAATTCGGCACGGGATGGTACCTGCGCGGTGATGCCTCCTTCGGGCCCGAGGACCAGCCCAAGCTCCTCCTTCAGTCCACCTCGAACATCCTCGGTGGATCCACTGCGAGCTTCGACCGCAAAGGCAGCGATTTCGGCTACGGCTTTGGCGGAGGCGCCGGCTACAAGTTCAACGACTTCTTTCGCGCCGATCTGACGGCCGACTACCTCGACCCGTTCCGCTACAAGATCAACACGGATTGCGGGTTGGGCTGCGTTTTCAACCAAAGCACGAATGTCTGGCGCTGGGACGGTCTCTTCAACGGCTACCTCGACCTCGGGACCTGGGCCGGGCTGACCCCCTATGTCGGCGCGGGCGCAGGCGTGAGCGGTACCCATCAGGACGGATCGATCGGCGTGAACGGGCTTCCCCTCACCTACGGGATCCAGGATCCGAAGACCGGTGCCGTCTTCACCTCATCGATCCCGAGCCACACGGACTACCGCTTCGCCTGGGCCGGTATGGCGGGCGTTTCCTACGCGGTCGCATCCCATATGCTCCTCGACGTGGGCTATCGATACCTCGATCTCGGAACCACCAAGATATCGCTCTTCCCCTCGACCTCCGTTTCGAAGAACCTCAGCAGTCAGGAAGTCCGCGTCGGCATCCGCTACATGATCGATTGAGACGCCATGACCAGGTAAGGACTGTCCTCTTTCGAGGCATTCTGCGCTAATGGTCATCTTCGGCATGTCGACCCGCGGCGTGGACCGCTAAAAGGCGACTGAAGCGGATCCGGCATCACGATTCGACCGGCCGTTCAGAGGTTAGCCCGTATGATCCGCTCCCTGATGACGTCGCGGGGGGGGGCGCCCCCGGGGGGGGGGGCCCGGGTGTTGGCGGGGGACCCCAC
>CAXUOD010000083.1:0-5636 GCA_964252585.1 uncultured Lichenihabitans sp.
GGAGCGCACCCGGGGCCGTGGGATCGAACCGACGGCGTGCTCCGGTATAGGACGGCTTGGGGGCGGGGGACAACCGCTTTCGAGACAACCCGCTCGGCAGCCGGAACGTCACCTGCGGGGTCGGTCGCTGTGGCGCAGGGTCGTGCGATCAGCAGCTGTCTTGGCCGCGGGTTGAAGCGGCGATCTCGCCGTCACGCCGCTTCCTTCACCCCCGCCACCTCTGGCGCCAAGCTCGCCCTGATGTCGTCGGCCAGGGCCGCCGCCACATCGGAGTGACCCGAGGACCCTCGCAACAACCCGACCCGAACGGTCGGGAGGGCGGGGAGCCCTGAGTCCGGCATGAGAATCCTCTGTTTCGAGAGATCAACAACCGCCCTCGGCAGCACCGTCAAAGCCAAACCGGCCTGAACGATCGGCGCGATGGCGGCGTAATTCGTCGACATCAGAAAGAGCCGAGACGGGATGCCGGCCTTTTTCAAGGACGCCAAAGCGACCTGCCGCCAGGCGCAACTCGGTGTCGCGAGCGCCAGAGGCAGGGGACGCTGCTCCTCGATCGGTCCGGCTCTGAGCCCCGCCACCCAGTCCAGCGGTTCTTCGCGCAGAATCTCGATCCCCTTGATTTCGGCGCAATCCGTCACGATCCCGACGTCGATTTCGCCGAGATGGACACGTTCGGCAAGGTCGGTGCTCGGATGGCACAGCACCGAAAGCTCCACTTGAGGGTGCCGCCGCGTGAAGCGGCCGACGATCTCTGGGAGGAGAAGCTCGGCGTAGTCGTCGGGTATCCCGAAAACGATACGCCCCGTAAGTCCGTTGCACGTCAGATCCGCCAAGGCTGCGGCTTCGACTTGCAGCATGCGACGGGCATGGTCGACCAGGCGCTCGCCATCGGGCGACAACCGCGTGCCGCGGCCATGCTTGACGAAGAGGGGTCGATCGAGCCGCTCTTCGAGGCGCCTGATATGCATGGAAACGGCGCTTTGCGTCTTGTTCACCCGATCGGCCGCGCGGGTGAAACTCCCCGTGTCGACGATGGCCAGGAAGGAGCGAAGCTGGTCGGTATCGAGCATGATTGATGCCGTTTTACGATCGATGGAATGCAAAACATTCGTTGGATCTATCGATGCTCGGAGACCACCTTGTTGTCAAGGGCAGCGTCACCGGATGCCCTAACGGAGGGATTAGCCATGCTCATGATGATCGATCGGCCTCTCTACGATCGGCCTGTTTCCGCTTTCGTTCGAGTTCGCGGGGCTGTTCGAGCGGCGCTTGCCGCTCTCGACGTGGTCATGCTCTGGCCGTTCCGTGTCCTCGAGAACCGTCGATTGCTCGACGGCATGGGCAGTTTGAGCGACCACGAACTGCGGGACATCGGCCTCACGCGGCAGGATCTTCGGGACGCTACGGCGCTGCCTATCGACCGCGATCCTGGGAAGTTCTTCGCGGCCCGCGCAGCCAGCCGACGCGGCTTCTAAAGTGTGTCGGCCAGCCTGAAGCGAAAGTCATCGACCGCCATCCCGGCCAAACCGCGCCTCGCAAACCGAGCGGTGAAGCTCAAGCTTCACCGCCAATCCAGCGAAATCAAGCGGCCTGCTGGATCGCCGAAAGACGCCACGGGCCGCGGTCGTCGCGGCGGAAGGTCCACAGTTCGGTCGATTCGCTCGGCCGCACAGGATCGCCTCCGACGATGCGGCCACTGTTCCGTTCGATCATCACGTCACGGAGACTGAACCGCATCGCAACGGTCGCGTAATCGCTCCGGCCTTCCTGCCAAGCTTCCGCGAGGTCGCCCTGCAGGAGCTTGGGGTCGCTGAGGTCGTTGTGAAGGCCGCGACTTCGGTTCTGCCCGAGGTCGTTGGCGAAGCTGCGGACCATTTCGGCCGTCGAAAGCCGCGACAAGGCATTGATGTCTTCGCGGCTGTAGGCGGTTTGCACGTCGACCAGCGTCGCTTCGAACGCATCGAAGTCGGAAGGACCGATCGGCACCGAACCGGTGGCGCCGGAGCCTGCCGCAGTTCCGGAGACGGGGCGGGGGCCAGCGCCGAATGGCGCTCCCGCGAAAGCCGGACCAGCGGAACGAGCGCGCAGGAAGCGCAACGCCACCAGCGCCAGCCCTGCCAGCAAGGCCATCTGGAACAGCAGGCCGAAGAACGACGTGAGCCCGTCGAGGCCGCCGAAGAAGCCGTTGCCGGTCAGCATCCCGAACAACCCCGCCCCGAGGAGACCCGCCGCGAGGCCGCTGCCGAAGCCGAAGCGGCGGGGCTGGAACGGGGTCGCGCCGAAGCCACTGCCGCCCAAGTCGGGTCTCGGCGTTTCGCTGCGCTGCATGGGCTGCGCGCCCGAGGGCGCCGTGCGGGTGAAACTCGGCGCGCTGAAGGTGCGGGCTCCACGCGAACCGAAACTGAACCCGCCGCCCGCCCGTGCGTCGGCTGGCGACGTCATGGCGGGAACGGCGCTCGACAGGGCGAGAGCCAGCGCGAGGATCCGGATCAGAGGATGTTTGCGACCGAGTGGGGACGACATGAGAAGCCTGCGAAGCGGGGCGATAGGCCCGCATGCCCGATATGGTGATGGGCGACGGCGGGCTTCAAGTGTCGCGTGCTTTGCACAGCGCGACGGATAGCGCCGTCGCTTCCCTCAAGCGGAACGGGGCGATGCGGCGCGGACCCGAACGACGTTGTCGAGGAACTGTCTGGCGCTGGCCGACCACGTGAAGCGCAAAGAGAACTCTCGAGCGCCCTGGCGCGACAGGGCCAGCGCCTCCCGGCAGGCACGGCCGAGATCTTCGCTGAGGACGCCAGCGTCGCTGTCTCCGATGACATCCCTCGGACCCGCCACCGGATAGGCCGCCACCGGAAGGCCACTCGCCAAAGCTTCGAGCAGGACGATACCGAATGTATCGGTCCGGCTCGGGAACACGAAAACGTCCGCACTGGCATAGATCCGGGCCAGGTCTTCTCCGGTCTGCGTGCCGAGAAACCGCGCGTCGGGGAACCGGGTTTCGAGGCCCGCGCGCGACGGCCCGTCTCCGGCCACGACCTTGCTGCCCGGCAATTCCAACGCCAGAAAGGCTTCGACATTCTTCTCGACCGCGACTCGGCCGACATAGAGAAAGATCGGTCGGGGCAAATCGAGGACGGAATGCTCGCGGGGCCGAAACAGCGTGTGGTCCACTCCACGGGACCAGCGCATGACGTTTCCGAAGCCGTGATGCCGCAATTCGTCGGCAACGCTTTGCGTCGACACCATCACACCGCGGCCGGCATTGTGGAACCACCGGAGCCATGCATAGGACCAGGCCCTCGGGATCGGCGCCCTGGCGGCCAGGTAATCGGGAAAGCGGGTATGGTAGCTCGTGGTGAACAGGCGGCCGACACGGAGGCAATGGCGTCTCGCGGCGAGGCCGATCGGTCCCTCGGTCGCAATGTGAACGTGGTCGGGCTTCAGGGCCTCGATGCGGGGCCCGAGCCCCGACGCCGTCACGAAGGCCAGGCGAATATCCGGATAGGTGGGCATCCGAACAGTGCGGAACCCTTCCGGCGTGATCACCGAGATATCGGCGCCGAGCAACCGGGCTTCGCCGGCCAACGCCTCGATGGACCTGACGACCCCATTGACCTGCGGGTGCCAGGCATCGGTCGCGACCAGGATGTGCATCAAGCCGCGACCGAGGCGGCCTCCTCGACACCGGCGAGGCTCTCGCCGGGACGATGGGTCTCCGCATCGTCGGCTTGCCCGTCGGGACGGACCTCGAGCCAGTGCAGCACTTCGAGCCGTCCGTCGAAATGCTCGGCCACGAACGAGCAGGATTCGACGAAGTCGCCGGTGTTCACATAGGTCACGCCGTTGAGTTCGCGTATCGTGGCATGATGGATATGACCGCAGATGATGCCGTCGACGCTATGTTTGACGGCATCCTGGGACAGGGCTTCTTCGAAGTCTCCGATGAAGTTGACGGCGTTCTTCACCCGGAGCTTGGCCCAAGCCGAGAAAGACCAATAGGGAAAGCCCAGTCGCCGACGGATGATGTTGAACCACGTATTGGTCACGAGGGCGGTCTCGTAAGCCCAGTCGCCCAAATGCGCCAGCCATCGCGCATGCCGCACCACGATGTCGAAATCGTCACCATGCGTCACGAGAAAACGCCGACCGTCCGCCGTCGTGTGGATGGCCGTGCGCATCACCTCGACGCCACCGAAGGTCATGCCGACATACTCTCGGGCAAACTCGTCGTGGTTGCCAGGGATATAGATCATCCTGGCGCCCTTGCGGACTTTGCGAAGCAGCTTCTGGACGACGTCGTTGTGGGCCTGCGGCCAATACCAGCCGCTTCTGAGGCGCCAGCCATCGATGATGTCGCCGACGAGGTAGATGGTTTCCGCATCGTGGTGTTTGAGGAAGTCGAGGACGAGTTGGTCCTGGCAACCGCGAGTCCCAAGATGGAGGTCGGACATGAAGAGGGCGCGATAGCAGGACGTGCTCTGCGTCATTCCGATCCTCGGCGGTTCATCGTCGGTGCTTGTCGGGTTCTGCCTTCGTCCTCGGCCGCGAGGCGCCTCGGCTGTCGGCAAAAAAGCATCCAGCGACTCAATCCTCGGTGTTGTCGACTGTAGTGCGAGGTCCATGGCAGGCATATGACGTCGACCTCAACATCGCTCGGGGCGAGCGTCGCCGCAATGCAACAACAAGAAAACGTGGGGCAGCGTAGCTTTGTTGCAACGCGGAAGAGGGACATGCTCCGGCGTGACGAGAAGGCGGTGTTCATCTCTCGCTAAACGGTCACCGAGCTTTTTTCCTCGCCGGTGCCGTGCCGCTATGATTGGCGCCTTTCGGCTCCGGCCATTGAACCTGCGAGGGCTTTCCGCCCGCCCACGGGAAGGTGACAAGCGCACCGTTGCGGTCCTGGCAAGACGAGCGGCTCAGTTTCGTTCGATATTTCGAACGAAATCGTCTATCATCGCAAACGAAAGGCGGAGGAGCGTTATGGGTGTCGAGGGTCGAGACAAGGCGAAAGCCCTCGAAGCCGGCGCGATGGCCCTTTCTGGGCAGCTCGGCAAAACCGTACAGCGTCTCCGCAAGGCTTATAATCTCTCGCTTTCCGAACTCTCCGAACAGTCGGGTGTAGCGAAGTCCATCATCAGTCAGATCGAACGCAACGAGACCAATCCGACGCTGGCCACGATCTGGCGTCTTGCCCAGGCCCTCGACGTCTCGATCGACAAGGTCCTGCAAGGCGCGGAGGACGAGCCTTTCGTCGAGAACACCTCGCGCGGCGACCGCCCGATCCTGATCTCCGACGACGGCCGGTGCCGCCTCGCCATCATCGGTTGGATCAAAACGGTCGAATGGCTGCAGTGGTACGACTTTCACGCCGATGCCGGGGGAGTGCTCGAATCCGATGCCCATCAGCGCGGCTCGATCGAGTCGCTGTCGGTCCTGGACGGAGAGTTGGAAGTGGCGGTCGGAGGTCGCATCGAACGCGGCAAGGCCGGCGACACGCTGCGCTATCGGTGTGATCGCCCGCATGTGATCCGCAACCCGAGTGCCGCGCCGGCCCATGCGACGATGGTCTGCATCCTGAAGGCCGCCGTCATGGATTGACGGGGAGCCCCGCCGGCGTGCTGGGGCCGGCGCCA
>CAXUOD010000083.1:5736-22020 GCA_964252585.1 uncultured Lichenihabitans sp.
GCCACCTGCCGCCCCATGGAGTGGCTCAGCCGAGCCGCCCCGAAGCATGGGCCAGCAGGGTGTAGACCTTGCCGCTGTCCGTGGCGATGATGCTGCCCATCCGACTCCCGTCGCGGCCCTCGCGTCCCGCCTCAGCGAGCAACCTTTCGAACTCCTGGATGTAGCGTTTGACGGTGTCGCGGAAATCGCGATCCGTCCCATGGAGTCGGCGGATGGTCTCGAAGCTCCGCTGCCCGGCAGCCGTGTAGAGACGCATCGTGAACACGCCGCGTTCGCCCTTTCGGAAGCGGTCCCACATCTCGATCATCACGCGTTCGTGCAGGAGCGTCGAGATATCGGACGCGACCGAGTCGAGCATCGAGAGTGCGCCAGACGTACCGCCCGCCGACGGGCCGGCTTGGCGCGCCGTTGTCGCTGCGGCGACTGGTGCTGCTACCGCGGGTGCCGCCGGAGGCGCCGGCTGCGGGGCCGGCGCGGGATCGGCAGGGGCATTCGTCACGGGCGGCTGAGCTGCCGCGTCGTCGCGGTCGACCTTGGCCAGGAGATCCGACAGCCAACCGTTGCCCCGCCGCCCACCGCTGCTCCGCTCGGAGACGGCGGCAGCGGCCGGTTGGGCCGGGGCTGGCGACGATGCTGGAACCGGCGCTCGAACCGCCGGGGCCGGCAGCATCGGTTGGGGCGCCGTGGTCTCGACCGCCGTGCCCTCGTCCGCACTGTCCGCAAGATGGGTCAGGACGGAGGTCAAGGCCTGCAGCGCCTCGATCTGCTGACCCACCACCTGTCGGACCTGAGCCGCCTGATCCGCGGTTTCGCGCGGCAATTCGATCGTGGCGCGCTGCAGTTCGGTGCGAGCCTTCTCGAACTCCCGACCGATCTCGGCCGCCATCTCCTTTACGTCTCCCGCGGAGCCGCGGAAGCGCTCCACCGCCTTGGCAAACAACTCCTCCATGTCGCGCATCGCGCCGGAATAGGTCTCTTCGAGGGTAGCGACCGCTTTCTCGCTTTCCCGACCAGCGGTAGCTCGAAGCTCGTCGAAGTGATCGCCGATCGAACCGGCGGCATTCTGGGAGGTCTCGGCCAGGAAGGTCCCAAGCTCGCGGGCGCGATTGTCAGCGTTCTGCAAGGCTTCGTCGACCAGGGTCGAGAAATGCTCCATCGTGGCTTCGAGTTCGCCGGCTCTGCCGCCGATGCTCGACGCAAGACTGTCGAGCGCTTGACGCCGGCGTTCGATCTGCAGGTCGACGTCGTCGTGCGTGATCCTAAGGTCGCGGGCGGCTTCGGCGAGCCCACGGTGATGCTGTTCCAGGGCGCTGGCGATCGCGTCGGCATCGCCGAGCGTCGTTCCGGCGGCCTGATGCATCGCGTCGATCTGCTGGCCGACCTCGTCGACCACTCTGCCGAAGTCCGCCACGCGCCCGCTGAGCGCCTCCTCGGCCGAGTGGAGGTTCGCGCCTGCCGTCTCGACCAGGCCCACCAGGGCTTGGCTCGAGACTTCGAGGCGGCCGATGAGGCCCGTCAACCCGTCCAGCAGCTCGCGACTGGTGCCCGACAACTCCGCGAGTGAACGCCTGGCTCCCGCATCGAGCGCCTTGCGGAGACCTTCGCTCGATTGATCGAGCGCCGCCGCGATCTGCGCCTGCTTGCCGTCGATATCGGTCACGAGGCGATGACCGCGCTCGTCGACGAGTTGTGCGAGGGCTTCGCCGGTTTGAGCGAGTTCTTGGGCGACCTCGCTGCCGCGGGCCGACAGGAGATCGACCAGCAGGTTCCCTTCATGCTCGAAGAGGCGATGGAGTTCGCCCGATCGAACCTGCAGGGTTTCGGCAAGGCCGCGGCCGCGATCGTCGAGCACGCCCGCCATGTCGCGCATCCGCTCGGCGACGGACCCGACGGCTTCCTCGATCCGGCGCTTCAGCGTGGTTTCGGCCTCGGCACTCCGCGTGCCGATGGTGCCCGAAAGTTCCACCACCGTCGCGTCGAGAGCCTCCCGCAACGCGTCGATCTGGCCCCTGAGCGTGCCTTCGATGTCCTCACGCCGCGCTCCCAGCATCTCGTCGAAGCGGTCGAGCGAATGGTCGAAGCCGCGCTGCACCGCGTCCGCATGCGCCTGCACGGCTTCTTCGATCCGCGTCGAGCGTTCCGCAAGCGAACGGTCGAGGTCGATCGTTCGCGCTCCGAGATTGCCGTCGAGCGCCTCGGCAGAGGTCTCGAACAAGGTCTGCAGCGTCTCGGTCCGCGCCTTCAGGGTCGCGTCGAGGTCCTGCGATCCTGTCGCGAGCGCATCCCGGAGAGCGTCGGCCCGGGACCCGACCGCACCTTCCAGGTCTCTCATCGCCCCGTCCAGCAGGTCGCGGAAGGCCGTCACTTGCGTCGTGAGCGTGGTTTCGAGTTCCACCGTCCGGTCGACCAGGATTTCGTGGACTTCCGTCGATCGGGTTCCAAGGGTGCCGTCGATGCGATGGACCGAATCGTCGAGGAGTTCGCGCAAGGTGGCGACTTGGCCGGTGACGGACATGTCGATGTCCCGACCGGATCCGGCGATCGCCTCGCTGACCGAGTCCGCATGGTCGCGCAGTGTCGCGTCGAGGCCGCCGAGCGTCTGGTCGAGCACCTGTCTCAATGCCGCAAGATGAAGGGCGAAGTTCTTCGACAGTTCCGTGGCGCCCAGAGCACCCTCGAAGCCCTGTGCGGAGCGGTCCAGGATCTCGCGCAAGGCTTCGACATGCGTCGCGAGCGATGTCTCGATGTCGTGACTGCGACTTTCCAGAGCGTCGCGGATCTCGCCGGCATGGCGGCTGAGATTGCGGTCGAGGTCGGCGGCGCCGCTCCCCAACATCGCATCGATGCCGGTCGCATGGGTGGCGAGGCTGGCTCCGATCTCACCCGTCCGGGCCTCGAGCGTGGCGTGGAGTTCGTTGACGCGATGCCCGATGTCGGCTGCGTGCGAACTTAACGTCTCGTTGAGATCGACGACCGACTTACCCAGGGTCGCCCGCAACGTACCGATTTGCGACGCCAAGGTGGCACGGACATCGTCGACCTGGTGGCCCAGCGTCGCATTGGCGTCCCGGAACTCCTGGCTCAAGCCGGTGACCTGCTCCGAAAGAGCCTCGCGCAGGGTCGCCGCACCGTCGTCGAGCGTAGTCCGTATGGCATCGACATGGCCGAAGACCACGCGGTCGATCGCTTCGGTGCGTTCGTCGAGCGTCGCCGCGAAGCGCGACGTTCCCGTCCCGAAGACGGTCTCGACGTCGCCGAGGCGCGACGCCATCACGTCCCGCATCCAGGCCGTACGCTCTTCGAGCGTCGCCGCGACTGCATCCGCGGCGTCGCCCAGATCACGCTTCAGATCGCCGATCCGCTGCTCCAATGCTTCCGCCAGTTGGCCGCCGCCCTGGTCGAGCGTTGCGCCGAAGCCTTCGGTCTGAAGCGCCACGAGGCGCGCGAGCTCGGTCGTCCGGGCCGCCAACCGTTCGTCCACCTCCGCACCGCGGCTGTCGAGTTCCTGCGACAGAGCCGCCAGACGCTCGATCACCTGCTCTTCCAAATGAGCGATCCGCGTGTCGAGCGCCCCCGCGATGTCGTCCTGGCGTGCGCCGAGCGTCGCGTCGAGCACCGTAGCCCGATGCGCGAGGGCATCGGCCATGGCTTGGCCTCGGTCCGCCAAGAGCCGCTCGATCTCGCCGCCGCTGTGGTCGAGGCCCTGGCTCACTTGCCGGCCGCCCTCGTCGAGGATCTGACGGAGTTCGTCGCCGAGCGCCGCGAGCATCTCCGCGACCGACCGGCCGCGGGTGTCGAGCCCCGTCTCGATGCGATCCAGCGCCCCGTCGAGAACGGTTCGCAAACCGTCCGCCCGACCGTCGATCCGATCTTCGAAAGCGGCGATCTGATTGTCGAGCAGTTCTCCTGCTTCGCGGGTCCGCGCGCCGAGCCTCTCGACCAGGGCGCCGCCCTTGGCCACGAGGAGCGTGTCCATTTCGGCGAGATGCTGGTCGATCCGCCCTGCGAGGTCGTCGATGTGCCGGGCGATGCCGCCGCCGTCGGTGCCGTCGAGATCGGCGAAGGCGACTTCGATCCGACGTGTGCCGTCCTGGATTTCCGCGGCCAAACGGTCGGTCTGAGCCGCGATGGTCTCGGCCAGAGCGGCTCCGGGCTGCAGGACGGTGGCCTCGAAAGCGCCGAGGCGCATGGCCACGCTCTCGTTCAGGCGGTCGCCATGCGTGCCGATGGCCGCGATCGCGTCTCCGGCCGTCTCTTCGAAGCGTCGATGAAGTGTTCCCGCGCTCGCGCCGAAGTTCGAGAGCGCAGCATCGGTCGCGGCCACGAAACTGTCCCGCAACCCTTCCACATGTTGCGCCAGGAGGTCACGTACGCTGACTTCCCGGCCCTCGAAGACCCGCTGCAGGGCGTCGACCGAGGCTTCCAGGGCCTCGCGGGACGCCGCGAGGCGATCGTCCCGCTCGTCCAGGATCTGGCGCAGGCTTTCACCCGAATGGATCAGGGCTTCCTGGGCCGAGGCGGTTCGCTCTCCGACCAGGATCGCAACCTCTTCCGCCGCGGCGCCGAGTTCCCGGCGCCTGTCTGCGAAGAGACGATCGAACAGGGAGCCGGCCTGGTCCAGGACTTCGCGCGTCGTCGAGACATGCTCGTCGAGCAAGCGCGTCAAGACCTCGTTGGTGCCGCCGAGATCGTTGCCGCGCGACTCGATCAGACCACCCAGGTTCTCGCCGGCTTTGAGGAGGCTCTCGCGGGCCGCCGCGGTACGCTCTTCGATCGTCCCGAGCAGATGGTCGCCGGCCGCCAGCAGCTGAGACTGCTGCTCGTCGAGGCCACGGACCAGGGCTTCGCCGACCTCGTTGGCCCGACTGTCGATGGCACCGATGAGGTCGTCGCCGGTGGCAGCGAGGTGAAGGCGATAGGCTTCGAGCGCCTGTTCGAGGGCCGCCTGCGACGCCGTCAGCACGTCGCGAGCCGCGCCGGTGCGCTCCGAGATCAAGGCCGCGAAGCTTTCGCCCGCATCGATCAGCGCCGTCTGGCGTTCGGAGACGGACAAACCCGCCGCTTCGACGGAAGCCGTCAAGGCTTCGCGTGCTGCAGCCGTACGGTCCTCGATCCCGGCCAGGAGCTGTTGGCCGAGGTCGGCCAGCCGGCCTTGTCGTTCGAGGAGGATCTCGTCGATCGAATCGGCGAGTGCCGACAGGCTTTCGCGAGCCGCTTCGGTCCTGTCGCCCACCATGGCAGCGAAGTCCTCGCCGGCACCGACGAGTCTGGCCTCGTGCCGATCGAACGCCTGTTCGACAACGCCGCCTTGTCCGCTGAGCGCATCGCGTACCGCGGCGGTGCGTTCGTCGACGATGGCCGCGAACTCCTCGCTGGCCGCGATGAACCTCACTTGGTGGCGTGCGAATGCCCGATCGACCGCATCGCTTGACAGGCTGTCCCGCACCGCTTCGGTCCGCTGGTCGACGATGGCCGCGAAGTCTTCGCCGAGCGCGACCAGCCGGGCCTGGTGACGGTCGAAGGCCTCGTCGACCGAAGCCCCCGAGAGCGCGTCCCGCGCCGCGGCTGTCCGCTGGTCGACGAGGTTGGCGAAGTCCTCTCCGGCCGCGACCAGCCGTGCCTGATGCCGCTCGAAGGCCTGATCGATCGCTCCTCCCGAACCCGCGAGCGCGTTCCGCGCCGCCGCGGTTCGTTCGTCGACAAGATCAGCGTAATCGTCGCCGGCCTTGACCAGATCGATCCTCTGTTCGTCGAGCCTCTGGGTCACGAGTTCGCTGGCCGCCGCTACGGCATCGCAGATCGCGCCCGTTTTCTCGTCCAGATTGGCGACCAGACCTTCGGCGGCGCGCAAGACCTGGACCTGTTGATCCATCATGGTCTGGCCGAGGGTCGTTCCGACCTCGGCCATGAGGTCGCGGGTGGCGGCCAGACGCTCCTCGACACCGCCCGCCAGACTTTCGCCGGTCGCCGCGAGCGCCGCATGGCGCTCTCGCAACAGGCCGTCGAGAGCGCCCGTCGCCCCGTCGAGTACGGCCCGGATTGAGGCTGCATGGCCATCGAGAACATGTTCGAGCCGCTCGGTCGTGCCGCCGAGGTCGCCGTCACGAGCCTCGAGTAGCGCCGCCAAGCGCTCGCCGGCCTCGGCCAGGTGCTCGCGCACCGCCCCTGCTCGGCTGTCGAAGACCTCGATGAAGCGCGTGCTGGCGTCCGTGAAATCGCGTTGCCGGTCGGCCAGCAGATGGTCGAAGGAGCCACCGCTTTCCGCAACGAGGTCCCGAGTCGATCCGAGGTGGTGTCCGAGAAGCGCCGCAATGCCGTCCGTCGCGGCCTGAAGATCGGCACGCCGTGCCTCGAGGACACGGTCGAACGTCTCGCCGGAGCTGTCGAGGACGTCGCGGGTCGCGGCGACATGGGTGTCGAGCAGACCCGTCAGATGATCGGACGCGGCGGTGAAATCGGTTCTGTGAACATCGAACACATGGCCCATCTGGGCCAAGGCCTCGTTGATGTCCGCGAGCCTGTCGGCCAACCTGTCCGCGATGTCCCCGGAGAGCGCCGTCGTCTGCGTGCGGCCGTCAGCGAAGACGCGATCGATCTCGCCGCTCGCGACGTCCACGGCATCCCGCGTACCTGCCAGATGGTTGTCGAGAAGCGCCGAGAAGCGCTCGCCCGTGGCGGCGATCTCGGAACGATGACCTTCCAAAACCTCACTCAGCGAGGCGGTCGAATGGTCGATGTGGTCGCGGATGTCGGCGGTGCGATCGTCGACCAAGGTCGCCAGCCGGTCTCCCGCTGACGCAAGTTGAGCCTCGCGCTGGGCCAAGAGGCGCTCGAGGTTGTCGTTGGACGCGTCGAATGCCGCGCGGGTGACCGAGACATGGTCGCCGAGCAGGTCCGCCATCTGTTGGCGCCCCGCGGCGAAGTCCGCATCGTGGGTCGCGAGCAGCTGCTCCATCTGAAGCCCGGCAGCCTCGAAGGCGGCCCGGGCCTCGCCGGTGCGCGCCAACATGGTATTGGCGACGCGTTCGGTGAGATCTCCCAGCTGAGCCTCACGCTCGGCGAACATCAGTTCGATCTGCGCCGAAGAGGCCGTGAAGGCCGTACGGGCAGCAGCGGCTCTCTCGTCTATAGCGTAGACCAGGCCCTTGCCGAACCCGGAGAGATCGTCGAGACGGGTTTCGAAAATCGCCGTCAGCTCGGCCTGAGCGCCATCGAATGCCGCCTGGGCCGCGGCCGTCCGGTCGTGGAACAGGGACGCGAGCTGTTGAGCGGCAGTATCGAGTTCCGCCCTCCGGATATCGAAGAGGCGACCCATGTTGTCGCTGGCACTCGCGAAGCCGTCGGAGACCAGAACCGCCCGTTCGTCCATCTGTACGGCGATGCGCTCGCCCGTGGCCGCGAGTGCGGCATCGAGTGCCGCGGCCTGGGCCGAAACGGTTTCGCGCAGCACGTCCTGGGTTCCCGACAGCCGGTCCAGGAGGTCCTGGCCGCGGGCCGCGACATCGGATCCGATCCGGGACGCGATCTGTTCGATGCGCGCCACGACATCGTCGCCCCGCGCCGAAAGCTTCGAGGCGAGATCGTCGCCGGTCTGGCGCAGCCTGTCGTCGACGCGGGCCACCTGCTCGGCAATTTCCTGCGACACGATCTGGGTCGTGGCCGCGAGTCGGTTCGCCACGTCCTGCGTGGTGCCGCTGAGGCGGCCCGCGATCTCCGCACCGTGCTGGCCGATGAGGGCTGCGGTCGCCTCTCCGGCGTCGGCCATCGAATCGGTGATGTCGCGGCCCTTGAGGCCCAGCGTATCCGTGACGTGCAGGCCGGCATCCGTGACGCTCGACGACAGCCGCTCGGTGACGGCAGTGAGGTCGCGTGCCAGGTCTTCGTGAGCACCCGAGATGGCGCCCCGCATCCTGTCCGCATTCGTGACGACCGCTTCCCGCTCGTTGACGAGCTCGTCGATCATCGAGCGCATGCGGCGCTCGTTGTCGGTATAGGACCGTTCGAGACTGGCAACTTCGTTGCGCACGAGGTTTTCGAGTTCGCCCGCGCGGGCGAGCGCCCGCTCGATGCCGTCGCCCATGGAGGCGACCTCGCGCCGGATCGCATGCGAAAGGTTGACGACCTGTTCGGTTGCGATCGTTTCAGGCTCGGCAAGCCGAACCGCGATCTCGGCCATGGCCCGCGTGGTCAGCCGCATGTCCTGGGTCCGGCGCATCAGGGCCGCCACGACATAGAAGAAGACGACCGGGCCGATCAGGGCGCCGAGGGCGCCGAGAACGGCCGGCTGTCCGAGGCTTGCGGCCGAGATGCCGTCGGCGAAAACGCCAGCCGCGTGGAGGCCGTAGCCGCAAGTCAGCACCCAGAGAATGGAACCGATCGTCGCCGCCGCGAAAGGAACGGCGCTCGGCCGTGTTTGCAGACTCTGCAGCAGCTGGCCCACCGAATGACGGTCGTCGTTGGCGTGAAGACCGGCCGGGATCATCGGACGAGGAGCCGCACGACCGGTGTCGGCGAAGGGCTCGATCTCCGGTGCCGGAACGTCGGAGGCGCGGGGCGACGCAAGCGGACCTTCGACGGCGATCGGCGTCGCGGCTCGGGCACGGGGGTCCGTCAACGGCTGGTTGGGGGCCGACAGGTCCGGCGTCTCCTGCTTAACGAGGTTGAGGGCTTCCTCGATCGCCATGAGGGCGGCCGCGGCCGGATCCTTGGCTTCGTTCTGTACGGCCATACTCGCCTCACCGATCGTCATCTACGCGGTCTTGAAGTAACGCGCTGCCGCTCGACGGTGTCGCTAGGACTCGACCAGCCTGACATTGCGCGAAACGTTAACCAAAACACAGTCTACTCGTGGCGGGGTGCGATGGAAACCACCCCGCACCAGGATCGGCGAACGTCGTTAACGACTTGTTCACCTTACAACCAGCATGCCGCCGCGCGTCGCGCGGCGAAGCCGACCACGGCTGAGCGGGCGGACCCTCTAACACGGCAGGATTTGCGGATGAGATCGTCAGCGTTGAAGACGGAGCCCCTTTCAATGTCGCCCGGCGAACCCCGCCGGCGGGAGACGGGCGGCGGCGAGCGCCCGATCGATCTCGTTCACCTGACCCGGCAGACCTTCGGCGACAAGCGCCTCGAGACGGAACTGCTCCACCTGTTCATGCGCCAGGCGCGACAGATCCAAGCCGGTCTCGACGCCGATTACGGCGACGATGCCGTGTCCTGCCTGCCGGCTGCGGACCTCCTGCATACGTTGATCGGTTCGGCCCGGGTGGTCGGGGCTCACCGGGTCGCCGCATTGGCGCAGGACTGCGAGGCTGCGCTTCGCGGTTCGGGCAAGGACGCTCCGAGCGAGCGGGAGCGCGCCGCGCTGCGCGCCGCCGTCGACGAAGCCTGCGGCTACATCGCCGACCTGGTCGACGCGGCCTGATGCAGGCGGAACTCGGCGTCGCTCGCACTGCCGGGACCATCGCGGCCGGGTCTCGCGGTCGCGCGTCGATCCGGCAAGGTTCGGGGCGCAAGGGCGCAAACACTGCGTGCGTTCCGCGGAACTGCGGCCTCCGGTCTCGCCAACCGGGTAGAACTTCTTTATGACCGAGCGGGCGGCCTTTCTTCGAGCCACGTGAAGGCCGCGACCAGGCCGGCCCGTCTGCCGCGTCGGGCTGGCGGACAGGATTGCGGAGCGGATCAGTCACGGCATGGTCAAGATCACCTTCATAGATTCGGCTGGCCAGGCGCGCTCGGTCGAGGCCGAGATCGGTGCCACCGTGATGGAAACGGCGGTTCGCAATGCGATCCCCGAAATCGAGGCTGAATGTGGCGGCGCTTGCGCCTGCGCGACGTGCCACGTCTATGTGGACCCCGCGTGGGTCGAGAAGACCGGCAAGCCCGAGCCGATGGAAGAAGACATGCTGGATTTCGCCTTCGAGGTTCAGCCGACGTCGCGTCTTTCGTGTCAGATCAAGGTCAGGCAACCGCTCGACGGACTCGTCGTGCGGACGCCTTCGCGTCAAGGCTGAGCCGGCGCTTGCGAGAAGCGGGTCGGCGGTCCAAATCCCCGCGTCGATTATATTGCGGCTTTGTCGCCGGACTCGTGCTTTACAGTCGCGACGTGAAGAGGCGGCCGCACGGAACGCTGTGACGCTCGGTCGGAACGGGTAAGTGAGACGGAGATGAGCGACACCATCAAGACGGACGTGTTGATCGTAGGGGCAGGGCCGGTGGGCCTTTTCGCCGTTTTCGAGCTAGGTCTTCTGGATGTCCGAACCCATCTGGTCGACATCCTGGGAATGCCGGGTGGCCAATGCGCCGAACTCTACCCGGAAAAGCCCATCTACGACATACCCGGATTTCCGATCGTCACGGGCCAGGGGCTCGTCGACAATCTCTTGGAACAATGCCGTCCCTTCGCGCCGCAGTTTCATTTCGGCGAGATGGTGGCGTCGCTCGAGCCGATCGGTTCGACCGAGTCCCCGCTCTTCCAAATCACCACCGATGCGGGCACGTCTTTCGAAGCCAAGGCCGTTCTCATCGCGGCCGGTGGAGGTTCATTCCAGCCGAAGAAGCCGCCCATCGCCGGGATCGAAACCTACGAGAACACCTCCGTGTTCTACGCGGTGCGGAAAATGGAAGCTTTCGTCGGCAAACGCGTGCTGATCGTCGGCGGCGGCGACTCGGCGCTCGATTGGGCCCTCAACCTGCATCCCGTAGCCCAACGCGTCACCGTGCTGCATCGGCGCGACGTCTTTCGTGCCGCACCCCACTCGGTCAACGCCATGCGAGGCCATGTCGCCGCCGGCACGATGGACCTGGAACTCGGGCAGGTGACGGCGCTCGAAGGTTCCGGTGGCATGATTTCGGCCGCGGTCGTCAAACACGATGACGGCACCAGCACGACGGTTCCGTGTGACGTGCTCCTTCCCTTCTTCGGCCTGACCATGAAGCTTGGCCCGGTTGCGGATTGGGGCCTCAACCTCAACGAAAACCTGGTGTCGGTCGATACGGAGAAGTTCGAGACCAGTGTCCCCGGAATCTTCGCGGTTGGTGACATCAACACATACCCGGGCAAGCTGAAGCTCATCCTATCGGGCTTCCACGAGGCAGCGCTGGCGGCCCAGAAGATCGGCCGCTACGTCTTCCCGGACAGGCGTCAGACCTTCCAGTACACGACCTCTTCGACAAGCCTGCAGAAAAAGCTCGGCGTGGGCTGAGTTCAATCGAGGCCGCGTTCGGGGCTCGATGCCTGTCGCAGGTCGCCCCTGCGACCCTTTGACTCGACCTGCAACGCCGGAGCGCTACACTCCCACGGCCACGAGCCTCCGGAGAGCATTGCATGGCCATCGAGCCGAAAAATCCGAGCGACCTCGCGCGACGGCTTCGCGACAGGCGCGACCGGCAACCGGCCCGCTCGGAGAACCGCACCGGGAGCGACGCCTGGCGTCGCGAGACGTTCACCCTGCCGCGCGACGAGGCTCGCGAGACTGCACGAACGTGGTTCGATCGATTCCCCAAGGCTGCCTACATGACGGAAATCGAGTCCTGGCGGGAACTCGCCGACGGCAGGATCGAATTTACCATCCGCCGCCTTCCCACGGCCGATTGAGCGCCCTCGATCTCATCCGCTGCCGCAGTTCAGTTGCGACAGTTAATATAAAATTCACCTAACAATAGCGTCGTTGTTCGGTTAATTGTGAGTACAAATTCGTAATGGTTGTAATGACGTCCAAGGTAAACAAAAAGCTAAGAGTTAGATTATGGTTGATACCGCAATTCTGATCTTAGACAATTTGTAGCCATATTTGCCGAACTCACGCCCTCTGAGGTAAAAAGCTGTGGTCGAGCCAAGTTAAGCGTCTCGCGCGCGAAGGGTCTCGAAGCGTTCAGCGTGGGTTCGGAGTCTCAAATGAAACATCTGTTGTTGGCCGCCGTGACGATGTCGGCCGTGCTCGGCGGTTCGGCCCTGTCCGCCGCGTCCGCTGCCGATCTGCCGCGCCGCGCCCCCGCCTATGTACCGCCGGCTTACGTCCCGCTTTTCACCTGGACGGGCTTTTATGCCGGCATCAACGGGGGGTACGGCTTTGGCGACAGCAAGGGCAGCGGCAAGGCGTTGGCCGGCAGCCCCGACGGCGGCCTCGTGGGCGGCACGATCGGCTATAATTACCAGTATCAGCAACTCGTCGTCGGTCTCGAAGCCGATGCGGACTTCGCCGGTGTCGGCAATACCCAGACATCGGCCGGACCTCTGACCGCCAAGAGTAATCTGAACTCGGAGTTTACGATCCGCGGCCGTGCCGGTTACGCCATCAACCGCGCCCTGTTCTTCGTCACAGGGGGTTATGCCGGGGGCAATCTGCATTCGACGGTCTACGACACCCCGACCAACATCTACGCGGCCAACAGCAATTACCTGAACGGCTATGCCATCGGTGCCGGTGTGGAATATGCCTTCATGCCGAACCTTTCGGGCAAGGTCGAGTATCTCTACACCGATCTTGGTCAGGCCTATAATTTCGTCGGCACGCCGGATGTCAGCCGCATCGGTCTCAACACGTCCAACATCAAGGTGGGCGTGAACTATCATTTCTAGGAGTTAAGTCAGTCGGAAACGCAAACGTCCTGCAAGGGCCTGTGGGTTCTCCGGGACGAGACCTTGGCCTCGGCCGGTTCGATCGTCGTGAGAGCGGCGCGGCGGGCATCCCCATCGAACCGGGTGGGATCCCGCTGGGCCGTTTCGGTCATAGGGTCTTCACGCGGGTCGCCTCAAAGGCCGGTACGGCCTCCGAGAAGCGGTCCAGCCACTGGACGAGCTGCGGGTGGTCGGCGCGCCACGCGCCGCCGAACCTGAGGTCGAGATAGCCGAGCGCGCAGGCCAGCGCGATATCGCCGACCGTGACGGGACCTTGCGGCGGCGTGGGTTCGAGCGACGCCAGGACGCGCGCCACCTTGCCGGCCTGATGGTCGACCCAGCCCTCGTGCCGCTGGTTCTCGTCGCGCCAGCGCGCCTCGTAGACCTGGAGAAGGGCGGCCTCCGCGAGGCCGTCGGCGAGGGCCTCGAGCCGCAATGCGGCGAACCTCGCTTTCGATTCGGTGGGAACGAGCCTGCCTCCGCCGGCCACATGGTCGAGGTACTGTACGATCACGCTGCTGTCGAAGAGGGTCTCGCCATCGTCGAGGATCAGCGTGGGGATCTTGCCGAGGGGGTTCTCGCGCCGGATTGAATCCGTCGGGCTTGTCGTGTCGGCTTCGACGACGGTGATCTGGCTACCGAGGCCGAGTAGAGTGGCGGCGATCTTGGTCTTGCGGCCGAACGGCGAAGCGGGAGCGGAACGGAGGATCATGGCGGATGGCTCCTGGCGTGAGCTGCGCGCCCTAGCAGGTCGCGGCGGCCCGCACCAGCCCTCAATGGCCGGCGCCAGTCCCGAGATCCCGCCTTGCAGGTGGATCCCAGGCACGCTAGCTTTGCAACGACAGGGCGTAATCTTCGAGGAACGCGATGGTCGTTCGGGTAGCGACGGTTGCTTTCGAGGGGATCGAGGCCCGCCCCGTCGACGTCCAGGTCCAGATCACCAACGGTTCGGTGGTGTTCAATGTCGTCGGCCTCGGCGACAAGGCGGTGGGCGAGTCGCGCGAACGCGTCCGGTCCGCCCTGACGGCTTCGGGCTTGGCCCTGCCGGCGAAGCGCATCACTGTGAATCTCGCGCCGGCCGACCTTCCCAAGGAGGGGAGTCATTACGACCTGCCGATCGCCCTCGGCGTGATGGCGGCCATCGGCGCGATCCCGTCCGATGCCCTGGCCGGCTATACGGTGCTGGGTGAACTTGCCCTCGATGGTTCGATCTCGGCCGTCTCGGGCGTCCTGCCCGCGGCAGTCGCGGCCAATGCGGCCGGCCACGGCCTGATCTGCCCGGCCTCCTGCGGTCCCGAAGCCGCTTGGGCGTCGAGCGACCTCGACGTGCTGGCGCCCCGCTCGCTGATCCAACTCGCCAACCACTTCAAGGGGAGCCAGGTTCTGTCGCGTCCCGAACCTGCCATGCGGGCTGCCGGTGCGGACTTGCCGGACCTGCGGGACGTCAAAGGGCAGGAGACCGCCAAACGGGTGCTCGAGATCGCGGCCGCCGGTGGCCACAATCTTCTGTTCAACGGTCCTCCGGGCTCCGGCAAATCGATGCTGGCTGCACGCCTGCCCTCGATCCTGCCGCCGATGAGCCCCCGCGAACTGCTCGACGTCTCGATGATCCACTCGGTCGCGGGAGCGCTCGCGGGCGGGGCCCTCACGGATCGGCGGCCCTTCAGGGCGCCGCACCACTCGGCCTCCATGCCGGCGCTGGTCGGCGGCGGCACCGGCGCTCGCCCCGGCGAGGTCTCGCTGGCCCATAATGGCGTGCTGTTCCTCGACGAGCTGCCGGAGTTCGCCACGCCGGTCCTGGATTCGCTGCGTCAGCCGCTGGAGACCGGCGAAGTCTCGATTGCGCGGGCCAACCATCGCGTCACCTATCCGGCGCGGTTCCAACTCGTGGCCGCCATGAACCCTTGCCGTTGCGGCCATGCCATGGAGCCGGGGTACGCCTGCAAGCGCCAGCCCAACGAACGCTGTATCGCGCAATACGGCGCAAGGATTTCCGGGCCGCTGCTCGACCGGATCGACCTCTACCTCGACGTTCCGGCCGTCTCGGCCGCCGACCTCATCCTGCCGCCTCCGACCGAAGGGTCGGCCGAGGTCGCGGCCAGGGTCGCGCGGGCCCGCACCCTCCAGGTCGCCCGTTATGCGGCCCTCGGGTTGCCGCATGTCTCGACCAACGCGGCTGCACCCGCCTCCGTCATCGAACAGGTTGCGGCCCTCGATGCGGGTGGGGCGGAGTTCGTCCGTGCCATGGCCGAGCGGATGCGGCTGTCGGCGCGCGGGTTCCACCGCGTGCTGAAACTCGCCCGCACGTTGGCGGACCTCGACGGGAGCAAGGGGGTCGGCCGGCCTCATCTGGCCGAGGCCCTGTCCTACCGTCCTGGTTCCGACCGCCGGGCCAGGGCGGCCTGAGCCGAGCTAGTTCACGGCGTTGCCCCGCGACAAAACTCCGCACGTCGAAAGCGCGGCAGCTTCGACGAAGCATTGCGTCACGCCGACCTGCAGACTAGAATTATTTAAGAAAAGAAGCCTACCGGGAAACGCCATGTGTCGAATGTTCGCTCACCAGCCACAAAGCAACTACGCCTATCAGACGCGCTCGGTTCGCATCGGCGGACATGGTACCTCGATCCGACTAGAGAATGTCTTCTGGACCATCCTCGAGGAAATCGCGGCCAAGGAAGGTAACAGCGTCGCCCGTTTCATCACCACGCTGCATGATGAGGTGCTGATGCACCATGGCGACGTCAGTAATGTTGCATCGCTGCTGCGCTGCTCTTGCCTGCTCTACATCGCCAGTGGTTCTGTCAAAAGCGCAAAGCCGGAGTTGGTCGGCGAGCCGATGATGATGCTGGAGGCGTCCTAAACAGCCTCGATCGTTGTTGCAGCCTGAGCGTTACTGTCCACTCGCTTGGGTTGCCACAAGCCAGCGCCGTGCAGGACCCTGGGCACGCCGGGAGCTTTGCTGCTGCGCTCGCGAAGACGTCGATGATCCTCTGTCGCCTTCACTCTCGACCTGCTTCGCCCCGGGCAGATCCTTACCCGGGGCGAGGTTTCGGCTATTTTGTCGCCGAGCCGTCCGATGTCGTCGGAGTGGCGATCTTGACGTCGCTCGTGTCCGCTTTGACCGAAGGCGCCGGCTTGTCCGGACACTGGCCCGCCCCCGTTCCACTGCAGGCGGCCTTGTCGGTCACCACCGGAGCACCTTTGTCGGTCGTGACAGGGGAGCCGTTGGGGCTGTTGGGGAACGCCACCGTATCGGGCTTGGACGTGTTTCCCGGAGCGGGGGTCGACGTCGCGGCATTGTCGGCCAACACGAGCGGCGCTCGCGACGCCTGGACCTGCAACGGGCAGGCCTGGGCGGCTCCCAACGAAGCCGCGGTCAGGAACAGCGGCAGCGCCGCCTTGACAAAGAACGTGTGCATCGACGGCTCCCTCAAAGTTCGCGCCGCTGCATGGCGTCCGCGATATGGTCGGCCTGCCGCATCGCCAAGGACACGATGGTGAGGGTCGGATTGCATGCGGCCCCGCTCGTGAACTGGCTTCCGTCGCTGACGAACAGGTTCTTGATGTCATGCGTCTGGCCGAACTTGTTCAACACGCCGTCCCTTGGCTTCTCGCTCATCCGGTTGGTGCCCATGTTGTGGGTCGAGGGATAGGGCGGGGTC
>CAXUOD010000084.1:0-21346 GCA_964252585.1 uncultured Lichenihabitans sp.
GGTCATGGCCGTGCTGGCCGCCGTCGTGCTGGGTGCCGTCCTGCCCATGCTGATGGTCGTGGCCAACAAGTCCGCACCGGCGGCCTTGGCGGCAGCGGCGCTGCTGGCCAACGGCTCCGCCCTGCTCGGGGGACGGCGCCGCGAGCTCGCTGCCCGGTACCGCGCCCTGCTCGCATCGCCCGATACGGCCGTGGTAGCCGTGGTGGTGGTCCTGTTCGTCGCGAGCTTCGCCTGGACGATCGACGCCGGCATGACGCGGCGCGGTCTCGTCGAAGGCCTCCCCGAACTCGTCTTCGCGCTCGGCACCGCGGCCGCATGGCCACTCGTCGCCGAAAAGCGCGATGCCGGATGGGTCCTCGTCGGCATCGTCGGGGCGGGCCTCCTCATTCTCTTTGAACACCTCGCCGGCATGCCGCTTCACGCCTTGGCCCGCGCCCGTGGGGAGGCCTGGGACATGAAGCGCAGCGCCATGCCGCCGGCGCTGCTGCTATGGCCCGCCGTCGTGCTATGCCTCGCCAGAAGACAGCTCTGGATGGTCGGTGTTCTGGCCATGGCGGTTGCGATCGGTGTTGCGGCCGCCCATTCCGGTGCGGCGGCCGCAGCGGCGGGCTGCGGCGCCGGGCTCTTCGCCGTCGCCCTCGTGGCGCCCCGCTTCGGGCTCGGGCTTCTTGCGGCGGGGTTGGCCATCCTCCTCGTCACGGCACCCTGGACCGGATCGATCCTGTCGCACGGTCTCCCGGCCGACACCACGGTGACGCTCCAGGAAGAACATGCCGAACATCGGCTCGTGATCTGGAACGCCTTCGAGACGCGCGGCTTCGACCGTCCTCTGCTCGGCCACGGCTTCGATTCGAGCTTCAAGGTGGCCGTGAGCCCACGGCCCGGCGGGGCGCCGCCGCCGCCCGACAGCGCGAGGATCGTCGATTTCCACCCTCACGACGTCATGCTCCAGTTCTGGGTCGAACTGGGCCTCCTCGGTCTCGTGACCGCCGCCGTGGTCTGCTGTTTCCTGCTGGCCAGACTGGTGCCGAGACGCGGGGTGCCGCTCGCCGCGAGGCTCGGGCTTTTCGTCACCGTCATCGGGATCGGCCTCGTCGGCCTCAGCGCCTGGCAACCCTGGTGGCTCGCCAGCATAGCCGCAGCCCTGTTGTGGTTCGATTTCGCCGATCGCCATGCGGCGGCATGAAACCGATCCTGTCCGGTTCGGCGCCCTCGACCCGCGATTTGCCCCGCGGACCCCGCTCCGGTAACCCCTTGCGGGCGGTCTCGCAGCCCTGCGGCTCGCGGCATCGGAGCGGGCCATGTGCGGCATAGCGGGCATGATGATGCGGGACGCGGCCGAGGTCTCGGTCGCGGACCTCGACGTCATGGGCAGGGCGCAGCGCCACCGCGGCCCGGACGGGGCAGGCCATTACGTCCGCGGATCGATCGGCTTCCGCCACGACCGCCTTGCCATCATCGACCTGGCCACCGGCGACCAGCCGCTCTTCGACGACCGGGACCGTGCCCTCGTGGTCAACGGCGAGATCTACAACTACATCGAGCTCAAGGCCGCCATGCCGGATGCGCGATGGCGCACGGCGTCGGATTGCGAGACCCTGCTCGCGCTCTACGACCGGCATGGCCTCGACTTCCTCGACGACGTGCGCGGCATGTTCGCGCTCGCATTGCACGATCCCAGCCGGAACCGCGTGGTGCTGGCCCGCGACCCCTTCGGCATCAAGCCGCTCTACTACGCCATCGGGGCGGAAGGCGTGGTCTTCGCGTCCGAACCGCAGGCCATCGTGGCGCTGCGCCAGGCGGCCGGCGGGCGCAACGCGCAGGAGATCCGTCCCGAGGCCCTCTACGAGCTGCTGCAGCTCCAGTTCACCACGGGACGCGATACGATCTTCGCAGGGATCGAACGGCTGCTGCCGGGCGAGATCCTCGTGGTCGAGGACGGCGTCGTCGTGGAGCGTCGCCCCGGCCCGGACGTGCTGCCTCGCGCGGTCAGGCGCCGGCCCGAGCGGGACGCCCTCGCCGAGACCGACCGCGCGATCATCGATACCGTGACGCTGCACGAGCGCAGCGACGTCCCCTATGGCCTTTTCCTGTCGAGCGGCATCGACTCGTCCGCGGTCCTCACCGCCATGGCGCGGATCGACCGCGAACCGGTGCGGAGCTACACGGCCGCTTTCCCCGAGACCGGCGTCCATGACGAACGCGAGGTGGCGCGCGCCATGGCGGCAGCGGCCGGTGCCCACCACACCGAGGTGCCCATCACGGCCGAGATCTTCTTCGCCCGCCTGCCCGAGATCTGCGCGGCGCTCGACGACCCGGTGGCCGATTACGCCATCGTGCCCAACTTCCTCCTGGCGGAGCGCGCCGCGCAGGACGTGAAGGTGGTGCTCTGCGGGGTCGGGGGCGACGAGATCTTCGCAGGCTACAGCCGCTACAGGCGACAGGCCCTGCCGCGCTGGCTCGGTGGCAGGCCCCGCCGCCGCAAGGGGCCTTGCGACGGGCTCGACCTCTTCACCCGGCCGCTCTCGGGCTGGCGGGATGGCATCGCGGCAGCCGAAGCCGAGTTGGCGGCCCACCCGTTCAACGGGCTTCAGCGCGCCCAGGCCCTCGATTTCGTCGATTGGCTCCCGCATTCCGTCCTGGTGGCGCTCGACAGGTGCCTCATGCATTTCGGGCTCGAAGGCCGCACCCCGCTGCTCGACCGCGTCGTCGCGGATTTCGGCTTCGCCCTGCCGAACCGCCTCAAGCTGAGGCGGGGTCAGGGCAAATACCTGCTGCGGCGGTGGCTGGCCGATCACAACACCGTCGCCAAGCCCTTTGCGCGCAAACTCGGGTTCACGGTGCCGGTGGGGGAATGGATCGCCCGGGACGGCAACCGCCTTGGCGAACTCGTGTCGCGCGAGCCCGGCGTCGCCGATCTTTGCCGCCCCGAGGTCGTGCGGCAGATCTTCGGGAGCCCCGACAAGGCGCACCGTCTCCTGGCCTGGAGGCTCCTCTTCTTCGCGCTCTGGCATCGCCGCCACATGCGCGGCCTTGCGCCCGATGGCGACACGCTCGCCTGCCTGGACGCCGCATGACCCATCGGATCGATCGATAGTTCATGCTGGTTTTTTGCGCGTTCTTCGCTACGACCATGTGCGGTAGTGAGAACGCAAGCGACGCCGTCATCCGGCGCCGCCTCTGCCTGAGGAATTTCGATGAGAACGTTTCTGACCACAGTCGCGATGATCGCCTCGGTCTCCGCTCCGGCCATGGCGCAAGTGGCCTCGGCCGATGCCAGCAAGGTGGAAGCCGGCGTCTACAACATCGAGCCCGAGCACAGCCGCATCACCTTCGGCGTCTCGCACATGGGGTTCACCAACTACTACGGCGAGTTCCGCAACGCGTCGGGCATGCTGAACCTCGATCCCAAGAAGCCCGACAGCTCTTCGGTCGACGTCAAGATCCCGACCGGCAGCGTCATGGTCCCCAATGCCAAGCTCAAGGAAGAGCTCGACGGCGACCAATGGCTCAATGCCGCGAAATATCCGGACATCACCTTCAAATCGACCAAGGTGGCCAAGACCGGCGCCGACACGGCCAAGGTCACGGGCGAGTTCACCCTGCATGGCGTCACGAAGCCGCTGACCCTGAACGTCAAGTTCAACGGGGCCGGGACCAATCCGCTCGACAAGAACTACACCAGCGGTTTCGAGGCCACGGGCATGATCAAGCGCAGCGATTATGGCGTGAAGACCTACGTCCCGCTGATCGGCGACGACGTCGACATCATGATTTCGGCGGCTTTCGAAAAGGCCAAGTAACTGCGTTTCAGCACCCATCGATCCCGGCACGGACCGCGCGGCGCCGCCAGCGGTCCGTGCTTTGCCGAGCCAGCGACCGGTCGCGTCGCAGGTGATCCGATCGAGGTTCCGTCATGCCGCGTCCCGACCCATCACGCACCCGCTACACCAGCGTCGCCATCGCGTTTCATTGGCTGATCGCGCTGGGGATCGTCGCCATGCTGGCGATGGGCCTCGTCATGACGCATGCGAAGCTCGCGCCATTCACCCTGTTCAAGCTGTACCAGCTGCATAAGTCGGTCGGCATCACCATCCTGGTCGCGGCGGTGCTGCGCCTTCTCTGGCGGTTCACGCATCGGCCGCCGGCTCTCCCGTCCGACATGCCACACTGGGAGAAAGGGGCGGCCGAAGGCACGCATGCCCTGCTCTACCTCCTGATGATCGGCATGCCGATCGTCGGGTGGGCCCTGGTGTCGGCGTCGCCGCTCAACATCCCCACGGTCCTCTACGGCGTCATTCCATGGCCGCACCTGCCGGTGTTCGCCGACCTGCACGACAAGGCGCATGTGGCGCCGGTCCTCGGGATGATCCATGCCTACGGGGCCTATGTCCTGATCGCGCTGCTGCTGCTTCACGCCGGTGCGGCGCTTCGCCACCACATCGTCATGCGCGACGACGTTCTGCACCGGATGATCCCCGGTCTGCCCCGGTTCGGCGTGCCGCAATCGAAGAGGGTTTCATGAAACGCTTCACCGTCTCGGCCGCGGCCGGGCTGCTTCTGGTGTTTGGGGCTGCGACGGCGGCCCGAGCCGCGACCTGGGCAGTCGACCCCGGCAGGAGCAAGCTCGGCTTCACGGGCCAGCAGAGCGGGGTGCCTTTTTCGGGCCGTTTCAAGATCTGGACCGCGACGATCGATTTCGATCCGGCGAAACCGCAGGCCGGGCATGTGACGGCCGCGGTCGATGTGGCCAGCGCCACGACCGACGACGCCCAGAAGGACGCGGCAATGCCGGGATCCGACTGGTTCGATGCCGCGAATTTTGCCAAGGCCACCTTCGAGGCAACCGGCTTCACGCCGAAAGGACCCGACAGCTATGAAACCGTGGGCAAGCTCACGTTGCGCAGCGTCACGAAGGACGTCGCGCTCCCCTTCACACTGACCATCGCCGGAAACCAGGCCCATGCGGTCGGCAGGACGAAACTCCTGAGGACCGATTTCGGCGTCGGCCAGGGCTCATGGAGCAGCGGCGACACCGTGGCGCTCGACGTCGATGTCGACCTGGACCTCGTGGCCACGCGCAAGCCCTGAACCATCGAGCCTTCCCGCGGGCGCCAGGGGGCATCGGGGTTCACGGCTTATGATGTAGGCTCAATGCGATGTCGTTCAGTTCGAGGGTCGCGGAATTGACCTGATTGGCCGTATCCGAGAGGCCCTTCTGCAGCCCCTGCAGCGATTTGCCGACGTCGGCGTGAAAGGCCGCGGTCTCGGTCTTTACGCCGGCGATGTCCTGCTTCAGCGCCGCGACGTCGGTTGCCTTGAGTTGCAGCCAGAGCAGGCCCGTGAGCCCCGCGATGGCCAGCAAGGCCATGGTCGAGACCGCCATCAACCCGAGAGCGATCCAACGAAAGGCACCGCCGCTCCTCGGCGGCGCCACGACGGTTGCTGGCCGCCCTTGCCCACGCTCGGGTCTGGGCCTTGCTTCGTCCCGCATCTTCGCTCCTCGCGCTGTCGGCGATGAATGCCGCTGCGCCGGATCGGCGCGTCGGCAGGATGACGCCCGACAGGGCTCTTTTGATGCAACGCACGCATGCGGTACCGGGCCAGCAGCGACGCGGCATGGGCGCAGGCACCGGACTGGTGTCGCTTCGCCCGCAGCAACGTTCCGCCTGTTGATTTTTTGCTGCACTGCAGGCATATACAAAGCTGCCGAACAACATGGATCGAAACGTCGACCATGCTTCTTCCACCCCGGAGTGGAAGCTTCACGTTATCGGCTTTTTCGCGCCCTGCTCCGGATGATGGCCGCCTCGTAAACGAGGTTGGCCTGGAGGCTCGCGGCGCAGTTCAAACGAAAAAAGTCAGGACCAATTGACAACTTTCAGCGACCTCGGCCTTCCCGCGCCGATACTCCAGGCGCTTGCCGCCGAAGGCTACGAAACTCCCACTCCGATCCAGACAGGTGCCATTCCCCACGTTCTGGCCGGCCGTGATCTCCTCGGCATCGCCCAGACCGGCACGGGTAAGACCGCGGCCTTTGCGCTGCCCATTCTCGGACGGCTGATGCTGTCGGATGTGCAGGCGCGTCCCCGCGCCTGCCGGGTCCTGGTCCTGTCGCCCACCCGCGAACTCGCCAGCCAGATCGAAGCCAACATCATCGCCTATGCGCGCAACCTGCGCTTCTCGACCACGCTCGTGTTCGGCGGCGTTCCGATCGGCCGGCAGATCCGTGCCTGCGCGCGCGGTGTCGACATCGTGGTGGCGACACCCGGACGATTGCTCGACCTCATCTCGCAACGCGCCCTGACGCTCGAAGATGTCGGCGTCTTCGTGCTCGACGAAGCCGACCGCATGCTCGATCTCGGCTTTATGCGCGACATCCAGAAGATCGTCGGCATGCTGCCGCGCAAGCGCCAGAGCCTGTTCTTCTCGGCCACGATGCCGCCTGCCATCGCGAAGCTCGCCGGCTCGCTGCTCAGCAATCCGGTCGAGGTTACGGTGGCACCCGTCTCATCGACTGCGGAGCGGATCGCCCAGAGCGTGATCTTCTGCCCGACCCGCGACAAGCAGGCCATGCTGCACGGCCTGCTCGGCGACGACACCTTGAGCCGTGCCCTCGTTTTCACCCGCACGAAGCACGGCGCCGACAAGGTCGTGAAGTATCTCAACGCCTCGGGCTTCAAGGCCGACGCGATCCACGGCAACAAGTCGCAAAGCCAGCGCGAGCGGGCTCTGGCGGCGTTTCGTGCCGGTCAATCCCGCCTGCTGGTCGCGACCGACATCGCGGCGCGCGGCATCGATGTCGACGGCGTCAGCCATGTCATCAATTTCGACATCCCGAACATCGCCGAGACTTACGTCCATCGGATCGGCCGCACGGCGCGGGCCGGCGCCGAGGGGTCTGCCATCTCGCTGTGCGGCGACGACGAACGGGGCTTCCTGCGCGATATCGAGAGGCTGATCCGGCAAAAGGTTCCGGTTCGCGAAGGCAAACTCGGCACGGTGTCGGCGCCGACGCAGTCGGCCGAGCCCGCCTATCGCGATCCGAGGCAGGTGCGTCAGCGACGCGATGGCGGCAAGCCGCAAGGCGAGCAGCGCCCGAGCGGCAACAACGGCCGCAGCGGTCAGCCCCGCCACCAGGCCGATGGCGTTCGCATGGAACAGCGTGCCCCCGCCAATCCAGGTCGCCCCCACGGCCCCGGCGCGGCTGTGGCCCGCCCGCAACCGGCGCGCCCCCAGGGTCCTGCCGCCGGGCGGCCGCGGGAGCGGAACCAGGCCGATCGCCGGCAGCAGCCACGCTGAAAAAACCCGCGGCCCAGGTCTTGCGCGGGAACGGGACGCAGTCCTAACATCGGCGCATGGCCGAGACTGTGATCACGATCCGGGGGGCACGGACAGGCGATGCGCAAGCCATCGCCGATGTTCACGACGCGTCCTGGCTGGATGCTTACCGGGGCATCATCCCGGGCCGCGAACTCGACAAGATGGTGGCGCGACGCGGTGCGGCCTGGTGGCAGAAAGCCATCCGCAACGGCAGTCGCCTGTCGGTTCTCGATTTCGACGACTGCATCGGCGGCTACGCGAGTTACGGCCGCAATCGTGTCCCGGCTCTGCCCTATCGCGGCGAGATCTTCGAGCTGTACCTGGCGCCGCATTTTCAGGGCATCGGTTTCGGTCGGCGACTGTTCGACGCAGCCCGGAAGGATCTCGCCGAACACGGTTATCCGACGTGCCTCGTCTGGGCGCTCGCCGACAACGAGAGAGCCACCTCGTTCTATCTCCGTCTGGGTGGCCGGATCGTGCGGCGGGCCGAGGAACGCTTCGGCCAAGCCCTGCGAGGACGCATCGCGTTCGGCTTCGACTAGCTTCATCAAATAACAACCGAGTTCGTCCATGAACGAACGCGTTCGGCTCGACGAGCCGAACGTCAACGCGAAACGACCGGAGACGCCCGATGAACATCGACGCCATTTCGATCGGCAAGAACCCGCCTGACGAGATCAACGTCGTGATCGAGGTTCCGATCGGCGGAGAACCCATCAAATACGAGATGGACAAGGAGGCCGGGATCCTGGTGGTCGACCGTTTCCTCTATACGGCGATGCGCTATCCCGGAAACTACGGCTTCATTCCGCACACGCTCTCCGACGACGGAGACCCGTGCGACGTCATCGTGGCCAATACGCGCGAGATCGTGCCCGGGGCCATGATGAGTTGCCGACCCGTAGGCGCCCTGATGATGGAGGACGAATCGGGCGGCGACGAGAAGATCGTCGCGGTCCCGTCCAACAAGCTGACGCGCCGTTATGAGAAGGTGCAGAACTATACCGATTTGCCACAGATCACGATCGAGCAGATCGAGCATTTCTTCACCCACTACAAGGATCTGGAACCCGGCAAATGGGTCAAGATCGTGAAATGGGTGGATGCTGCGGAAGCCAAGGTGCTCATTGAGCAGGGTATCGAGCGCGCCAAGGCAGCCAAAGCGAAGTAGCCCTGGCAGGCGCGAACCCGCGATCTACACCGTATCGCTACCTTCAATCCGAAGTACGGAGAGGCGCGTTTTCATTGGGATCGAGTTGCAGGCTCTCGTCGTCCTCGACGTCGACGGTGGCACAGAACCCAGCGTTCCATTCGCGCCGTTGCTGGCTTCCTGCACTATAGGGGTTGTCATGGAGCGTCTTGCCCTGCGCACGAGCGTCCAACCCCTCGTGGAAGTAATGGCTCAATGGCTTGGGATCGGTCGGATCCATCGCGTCCTACCCGTCTCTCTGCACGTCATGGCACTCTGCGAGTATGCTCCTATACTGCCGTCGCGGCTATTGGGTCGGCGGCTTCGGCCTGACTTTTTTGCCATGGTGCGTCTCTTGCCGACGTCGCAGACCTGTGTCTAGAGCAGTATCGGATCAGACGGGATCGCTCTTGCGATTCCATCCCGATAAAACTGCTCGACATTCTAAGCTGGAGCGAATTCGCCAAAGGCGAAAGCGCTCTAAGGATGCCGGGCCTTCCAGGCTCGCATCTCGGCGATCTCGCTCTCCTGGGCCTTGACGATGTCGGCTGCAAGCTTCAGCAGCATCGGGTCCTTGCCGAATTTGAGCTCCACCTTGGCCATGTCGACCGCGCCGACGTGGTGGGGCATCATCATGTCGACGAAATCGCGATCCGGATTGCCGGTCGGCTTTACGGCCATGGTCTTCATCATGGTCTCCATCGAGGTCGCGAAAGCGCGATCGGCCGGAGACGTGGCGGGTGCGCCGTGCGACGGCTTCATGCCGGGCATCGCGGTCATGTCCTCGGCGAGTGCCGGCATGACGGCCGACGCGACCAGGATCGTGACAGCCGTGAGTACGCCGGACCCGATCCGGGCGCGAAATGTGCGAAGCATCTATTGGTCTCCTGATGCGGCGTAATCAGCCGAGGTCGACACGGCGCAACCTCAGGGCATTGGCGATGACGCTGACGGACGAGAGCGCCATGGCGGCCGCGGCCAACATGGGGGAAAGCAACAGCCCGAAGACGGGGTAGAGAACGCCCGCCGCGACCGGAACGCCGATCCCGTTGTAGAAGAACGCGAACATCAGGTTCTGCCGGATGTTGCGCATGGTGGCGGCCGAGAGACGCCGGGCTCGGAGCAGGCCACCGAGATCTCCCCCGAGCAGGGTGACGCCGGCGCTTTCCATGGCAATGTCGCTGCCCGTCCCCATGGCGATCCCGACATCGGCAAGGGCCAGGGCGGGGGCGTCGTTCACGCCGTCTCCCGTCATGGCGACCACGCGGCCTTGCCGCATCAGCCGCGACACCGCCTCGGCTTTGCCGTCGGGCAGGACATCCGCTTCGATCTCGTCGATGCCGAGTGACCCGGCAATGGCTTGCGCGGTTGCCCGGTTGTCGCCCGTCAGCATGACGACTCGCAGCCCGGCGGCCCTCAAGGCCTCGACGACGGCGGCACTGTCGGGTCGTACCCGGTCGGCCACACCGAGAACACCCGCGATCCGTCCATCGACCGCGACCAGCACGGCCGTGGCACCTCGATGGCGGAGCTCGTCCGCAGGATCCGAGAGTGTCTGCGAACCGACGCCGCGGTCGTCGAGAAAGCGCTGCGAGCCGACCAGGACCGTCCGGCCGCCGACCTGGCCCGAGACCCCGCGCCCTGCCGGGGCATCGAAGCCCGAGACCTCGCTGATCGTGAGGCCGCGGGCTGTGGCGGCCTCGACGATGGCTTGGGCGAGCGGGTGTTCGCTGCCGCGCTCGACCGCGGCCGCCAAAGCGACGACCTCGTTCTCATCGAAGCCGGGCGCGACCGCGACGCCCGTCAGGGCCGGCTTCCCCACCGTCAGCGTGCCGGTCTTGTCGAACACGACGGTATCGACCTTTTCAAGCCGTTCCAGCGCCTCGGCGTCGCGGATCAGCACACCGGCGCGGGCGCCGCGACCGACCCCGACCATGATCGACATGGGGGTCGCGAGACCGAGCGCGCAAGGACAGGCGATGATCAGCACCGACACGGCCGCGATGACGGCATAGGCCAAGCGCGGTTCCGGCCCGACCGCCATCCATACGGCGAAGGACGCCGCAGCCGCCGCCAATACGGCCGGGACGAACCAGGCCGACACGCGGTCCGCGGTGCGCTGGATCGGCGCGCGGCTGCGCTGCGCATCGGCGACGAGGCGGACGATGCGCGAGAGCAGCGTGTCGCGGCCGACCTTTTCGGCCCGGATCACCAGCGTTCCCGTCTTGGCGACGGTGCCGCCGATGACGGCGTCGCCTTGGCGTTTCGCGACAGGCAGCGACTCGCCCGTGACGCTCGCTTGATCGACCGTCGCCTCGCCCGACTCGACGAGGCCATCGACCGGCACCGTTTCGCCCGGGCGGACCCGCAACCGATCGCCCGCCACGATCGTGTCGAGCGGGACGTCCTGCTCGGCGCCGTCGTCCGCAATCCGTCGTGCGGTCCTGGGGGCGAGATCGAGCAGGCCGCGAAGGGCCGTCGAGGTGCTGTCGCGCGCCTTGAGTTCCAGCACTTGACCGACAAGCACCAGCACCGTGATGACGGCCGCGGCCTCGAAATAGACCCCGACCGCACCGTCACTCGCGTGGAAGGCGGGCGGGAACAGGCCGGGGAAGAGGGTCGCGAGGGCGCTGTAACTCCAGGCGACTCCGGTTCCGATCGCCACGAGCGTGAACATGTTGAGATGACGCGTCACGATCGACCGCCAGCCGCGCTCGAAGAACGGCAGCCCCGACCAGAACACGACGATGCTCGCGAGAACGAACTGGATCCCGTTCGACGTCTGGCCGGCCAGCGGAGAGCGGTGGCCGAGCAGATGGCCGCCCATGGCCAGCACGACGACGGGCACCGCCCCGGCGGCGCCGATCCAGCTGCGACGCGTCATGTCGGCGAGTTCGGGATTGGGCCCGGCCGCCGTCGAGACTTCGGCCGGCTCCAACGCCATGCCGCAGAACGGGCAGGCGCCCGGCCCTTCCTGCCGCACCTCCGGATGCATCGGACAGGTGAAGATGGTGCCCGGCGCCGCCTCGACGTCCCTGATCGGCGCGGGCGCCAGATAGCGGCGCGGTTCCGCCAGGAACTTCGTCCGGCAGCCGGCGGAACAGAAGTGGTAGGCCGTCCCGTCGTGCGCGGCATGGTGCTGCGTCTTCGCCGGGTCGACCGTCATGCCGCAGACCGGATCCCTCGCCGAGACGCCGGCTTGAGGCTCGGCTGTCGTCTGGTCGACATCGGCGCGGCAGCAACCGCCGCCCTGTCCGTGATCGTGAAGCATCTCGGTCATGGTGCACATCCTTGCAAAGGCTTGTGCACCTTCCCATCATGGGAGGGTCAAGGGCTTTCGACGGAGCACCAGACGATGCAGATCGGGCAAGCCGCGCGGGCCTCAGGCGCCTCGGCCAAGATGATCCGGCACTATGAAGCGATCGGCCTGATCGCTCCGGCCGAGCGACGCGACAGCAATTACCGCCTCTACTCGCCGGACGACGTCGGACGCTTGAAGTTCATTCGACGCGCCCGCGATCTCGGCTTCTCGATCGACCGCATCCGCGACCTCCTGGCGCTGTGGACCAACCGCGGCCGATCGAGCGCCGAGGTCAAGAGCATCGCGCTGGCCCATATCGCCGAACTCGAGGATCGGATCGCCGGCATGCGCGACATGGTCGCGACGCTGCACGACCTGGCCGATGGCTGCGCCGGCAACGACAGGCCCGACTGCCCCATCATCGAAGGGTTGGCCGGACGGGTCGGGACGAGGGTTCGGCTGAAGGGTGGTCCTAGCCGCTCCGCCGGAGCGGCTTGAATACCTCCGAGGGCGCCGGGTAGTCCTCATCGGGTTGACCCGCGATGGCTCGGATGCGGCGCGCCGCGCCTTCGATGGCCTCCGCGCCATCGAGCACCCGGAGCGAGAGGTCGTAGGCCCGTTCCTCGCCGTGCTTCAAGCGGATCAACTCGCCGCGCTCGCGGGCGAAGGCATGACCCTTGACGTGGTTGGTGCCCGGCTCCACGCCGAAAGCATACTGCCCGGCCTGGAAGTGTTGCCACTGCGTGAAGGTCGGCAGTTGGGCTTTCATGATCTCGACCTCGAGACCGAAGCCGAGCACGTCGTTGACCACGGCATAGGGCACCCGTCCGTCCGCGTCGGGTGCGAGATCGTGTTCGAAGACCTGCTCACGGAAGTCGTCCTGCGGCCCCAGCATGCGGCGGTAGCCGACGTTCTGCCGTCGGTAATCCTCGCCCGCATGCGACGCGAACACGACGTCGGCGATCGGCGCCAGGAGGCGCGTTCCCTCGGCCAGCAGCGGATAGCCGACATTGAGATGGTACAGGACCATGTGCGGCGTCTCGTAGAAGCCGTGGTTCACGACGCGGTCGTGGATGCGGAACGCGTCGGTGCCGACCTCGGCTTCGATGCGGCGGATGAGATGGAGATCCTCGCCGAACACCGCCGATTGTTGCACCACACCCTCGCACCAGAGGGTGCAGCGGTCCCCGTCCCAGCGCTCGCCGTAGCCGGTCAGCCGAGCCGGGATCGTGCCGATCCGGCCATGGATGGTGTGCTGGACGATGCGGCGCGGACCATAGTGGAAATGATCGGCCGGCTCCTCGGCCATGAAGCCGACATGGTCGAGCCCGCAGGTGACGAGCAGCCCCGAGAAGGAGCGCAGGAAGCCGAGCCCGCCCTCGCCCTCCGTCTCGTGCAGGCCAGGATGACGGAAGCCGCTCGGCGAGTGCCAGCCGATGGCGCGCCCCTTGTGCTCGCAATCCGCGATATCGAGCGCCCGATCGACCAGGACCGTGAAGCGCAGGCCCGTCCCGGTGCGGAACTCGAGGAGGCGTATGCCGCGCTCGACACCGTCCCCGAGCGTCATCAGGCGCACGCCCGCGAACTGCGACAGGCTTCCCGTGTGACGCGCCACCTCGCGTCGCGACATCTGCCGCCCGTAGAGCTCGACCATGCGGACCTTCTCGTTCGGTCTTCGTGACAAGCCTTCGCCCGGCCGTCGTCGGCAACAATCTATCTACTCGTTTCCAGACGCATCGTCTGCCGGAGATTCATGCTGCTCGCCCGCGTCGGTTCCGGACCAGAATGGCGCGCAAGGAGGCTCGCATGGCGGCGTACCGATGCCTAGATTCGGCGTAACGTCAATCACGCTCGCGGCTGAGGCGGCGAGCCTTTCATGGACTGTCCATGAGCCCGCAACAGCACATGCTTTCCCAACTCAATGCCCGCAAGCCAGGCTTCTCCCTGCCTCGGGCCTTCTACTGCGATCCGGAAATCTACCGGCTCGATCTCGAGAACATCTTCTATAAAGACTGGCTGTTTGCCGGCCATGATTGCGAGCTCAAGGAGCCGGGCGAATTCTTTACACTGCAGATCGGCGACTATCCGGTGGTGGTGGTGCGGGGTAACGACCGTGAGATCAGGGCCTTCCACAACAGCTGCCGTCACCGCGGGTCGCGGGTGTGCACGGCCGACCACGGCAAGGCTCGGCGGTTGGTGTGCCCCTACCACCAATGGACCTACGACCTCGATGGCAGCCTCGCTCGGGCGCGCCACATGGATGCCGAGATCGACAAGTCGCAGTTCGGCCTGAAGCCCGTCCACTGCCACAGCGTCGGCGGCTACATCTTCGTCTGCGTGGCCGAGGACGCCCCGGCCTGGGAACCCTTCCGCAGCACCGTGGCGCCCTACCTCGCGCCTCACAACCTGGCCGACACGAAGGTCGCGGTTTCGAGCACGATCGTCGAGAACGGCAATTGGAAGCTCGTTTGGGAGAACAACCGCGAGTGCTTCCACTGCGCCGCCAACCACCCCGAGCTCTGCCGCACCTTCCCCGAATCGCCGACCGTCACGGGCGTCAATGCCGTAATGGGCGACCCTGAAATGCTGGGACACTGGAGCCGCTGCGAATCCGTGGGTCTGCCCAGCACCTTCCAGATCGCCCAGAACGGCCAATACCGCGTCACCCGGGCCCCGCTGATCGAGGGCGCCGAGAGCTATACGATGTCGGGCCAGCGCGCCGTCAAGCTGCCGCTGACCCCGAGCGTGACGGAGCCGAAGATCGGGACCTTGCTGCTCTTCCACTACCCGTCGACCTGGAACCACGTGCTCGGCGACACCTGCACGTCGTTCCGCGTGTTGCCGATCAGCCCCACGCAGACCCAGGTGACGACGAAGTGGCTCGTCAACAAGGATGCGGTCGAAGGCGTCGATTACGACATCGACGAACTCACCAAGGTCTGGATGGCCACCAACGACCAGGATCGGACGGTGGTCGAGGAGAACCAGCGCGGGATCCTGTCGCCCGCCTATGAGCCCGGCCCCTATTCGCTCGACCACGAATCCGGCGTGATGCAGTTCGTCGAATGGTACATCGGCGCAACCGAGCGGGCCCTCGTGGGCGACCGTGCGCTTCGCCGCGTGGCGTAGAGGCCCGACACCGCTCCTCCCACCCGCGGTGGGAGGGTTCCCTCATCCGAGCCGACGTCGTCGGCCCACCTTTCTCCCGTGACGGGAGAAGACAACGCCCTATCCTTCCAGCTTCGGGCCTTGAGCCCGCACCGGAAGGGTCACGCCGTCGAAGATTTGGGTCACGTCGGGGGCGAGCTTGCGCTGCCAGTTCGGGCGCTCCTGGTTCGTGCCCGGCAGGTTGACCGCGACGGCCTCGCCGACGAGATCGTCGGCCTGGGCAACGGCCAGCAGGCTCGGCGTCTCCGCCACGAAACGGTGCACGCCGTCGATCACGGCCTGCGGGACCTCCGGGCTGTCGATCGAGGCGTCGACTTCGATCGCCTCGACGAGCCAACGCTTCTCGGCACCGCGATCGGCGGCGGCACGACCGGCGTCCTCCGGGCTCATCTTGCCCAAGGCGCCGCGCTCGATGAAATCGGCACCCTTCCACCAGCCGGCCAGCGTCGGCAGGTCGTGGGTCGCGACGCAGGCGACGGCCTTCTCCGGATAGGCCTTGGGCGGCAGGAACTTCAAGCCGTCGCGCTCGAAGAACATCACGCGGTAGCTCAAGACGTCGTTGGCATCGATCTTGTCGCGGAAGCCCTCGGGCACCGTGCCGAGGTCCTCGCCTATGACGAGGCAGCGGGCGCGATGGCTCTCGATCGCGATGTCGGCGAGGTTGCGATCGAGGTCGTATCCCACGTAGGCGCCCGCCGATCCCGGTGCACCGTCCGGAACCCAGAAGAGCCGCTGCAGCCCCATCGCGTGGTCGATGCGGAGTGCGCCGGCGTGGCGCATGTTGATGGCGAGGAGGTGCGAGAAAGTCTCCGACGCCGGTGCGACGGGGTTCGGGGGCGGCAGGCTCCAGACCTGTCCGTCGGCCGAGAACGGGTCGGGCGGTGCGCCGATCGAAACGCCGCGCGCGAAGTAGCCCGCGCCGGCCCAGGCCTCGGCTCCGTCCGGCGCGGTGCCGACCGCGATGTCGCGGTAGAAGCCGAGGCCGAGACCTGCCGCCTGCCCGCGTCCCGCCGCCCGCGCCAATTGCGCGGCCGCCAGCCATTGCAGGTAGAGGTGAAAGCGGACCCGCGTCGCGTGCCGGGCCGCGAATGCCTCGATGCCCGCGGCGTCGGGGCCACGCAACGCCTCGTCCCAAGTCCACCAGGGCCGCCGCGGCAGGGTCTCGGAGAGCGCTTCGAAGACGGCGAAGCGGCGAAGCGGCACGCCGCCGGCGAGAACGAAGCGGTCCATCGCCAGGACGTCGGCATCCTGGGGAAGCCGCGTCCGACGATCGTCGAAGACCGCGAAGGCGGCTTCGAGGACCTGTGCCTTGATGGTCCAGACCCCGGGATAGTCGACCAGTGTCCCGGTGCGCAGCGCCGCCAGGCGGTTCGCCTCGGCGTCGAGGATCCGGCCGATCTCGGGTGTTTCGCCCATGATCTCGGGCGCCGCGACGTCGATGTAGATCGGGTCGAGGAAGCGACGGTCGGAGGGGTTGTAGGGGCTCGTGCGGGAGCGATCCCCGGCGAATTGCGCGTGCATGGGGTTCAGCCCCACGAAAGTGGCGCCATGGCGTGCGGTCTCCTCGGCGAAGACCCCGAGAGTCGTGAAATCGCCGATGCCGCCGTCGCCCTTGCGTCGCAGCGTGTAGAGATGCGCCGAAACGCCGAAATCCCGGCGGCCGTTCGCGAGTTCGGGCGGGATGTAGCCGCGCGGAGGCGCGACCGTGAGCAGAGCCGATCCCTCCGGGTCGCCGTCGAGCATCAGGCGATGCCGTCCAACCGGCTGCGGGGGCAGGCTGACGCGGTATCGAATGGCCTTGCGCCCATCTGGCGCGGTGATGGAGCTGCGTTCGGCGGCGTCGAGGTCGAGCCGACAATGCTCTTGCGTGCCGTCTTCGTGCAGGATCACGACGTCGGGCCTGACCGGTCCGCCTGCCTCGATGAGATCGAACGCGACGACGCTCCCGGCCCGGCCCACGACCCCGCCGGGCAACGCCCGCAGGCGACGGCCGGAGAGGCGGGCCAAGCTGTCGCGCGCTTCGCCGACGGTCCCGGCCCCGAGGCCCATGCTGGCCAGGAGGGCGCGTTTCGACTCGATCGAGACCTCGTGCCGATCGCCCGAGACTTCGAACCACTCCGGCGCGATCCCGGCCGAGAGAGCGAGACGGTCGACCAGCTCGGCCGATGACGCGGCCGTCCGGGGCTGAAAGTCCGAAGCAGCGCCGCCCCGCTCGACGAAGAGCGACACCGAGCGCGCCGCGACCTCGACGTCCGTTGCGCCGTCATAGGCCGGGGTTCCGGCAGCGTCGTCGGCGGTATCAAGCTCCTGGCGCCAATGCGCGCCGGACCTCGTATCGGGCAAGCGGACCCGCAGGCCGTCGGCGCCCGCGTGGAAGACGACCACGACCCGTTCGGCCGCGCCCGAGTCCGGCGCGTCGCCCTCCGGGGCGGGCGCGGACAGGAGGCCGATGAGGGTCGGGTTCGCGGGATGGTCCCAATCGCCTGCGTTCGGCGCCCTCCCGTCAGCCATGCGCCATACGACATCCGGGAACGTGTCGCCGTCCTGGGCCGTGCCGGATAAGAAGTGGTCTCGCGTCAAAGCGGGGTGCGTGCGCAACGCGATCAGGCGCCTGATGAAGCCGATCAGCGGATGGGCGGGCTTCGACCAGTCGATCCAGGCGAGGGCATTGTCCTGCGAATAGGCGTTGTTGTTGCCACCCTGCGTCTGCCCCATCTCCGAGCCTGGGCTGAGCATCGGCGTGCCGCGCGACAGGAACAGCGTGGCCAGGAGGTTGCGCTGGTCGCGCTCCCGCGCCGCCAGGATGCCGGCGTCGTCGGTCGGCCCTTCGACCCCGTGGTTCCAGGACCAGTTCTCGTCGCGGCCGTCGCGGTTGTGCTCGCCGTTCTCGTCGTTGTGCTTGCGGTCGTAGCTCACGAGGTCGGCCAGGGTGAAGCCGTCGTGCGCCGTGACGAAATTGATGGAACGGGAGGGATGCCGCTTCGACCAGAAGAGGTCCGAGGAGCCCGAAATGCGCGTCGCGAGGGCCGCCGGTGTCGCCCGTCCGGTCCAGAACCGGCGCACGTCGTCGCGGTAGCGGTCGTTCCACTCGGCCCAGGCGCCGTCGAAGGCACCGACCTGGTAACCACCGGGGCCGATGTCCCAGGGCTCCGCCACGAGCTTCAGGCCGCGGAGCAACGGATCCTGCTCGATGGCCGCGATGATGGGGGCATTGGGATCGAAGCCGCTCGCATGGCGCCCGAGGATGGGCATCAGGTCGAAGCGAAAGCCGTTGATGCCGCCGTAGCGCGCCCAGGCGCGCAGCGAGTCGAGGACGAGCCGCACCACGGGACGCTGGTCGGCCGCGAGGATGTTGCCGCAGCCGGCGTCGTTGACGTAGAGGCTCGGGTTCGACGGGTCGAGCCGGTAATACGAGGCGTTGTCGAGGCCGCGCAACGACAGGGTGGGGCCGAACTCGTCGCCTTCCCCGGAATGGTTGAAGACGACATCGAGCAGCACCTCGATCCCGGCGGCATTGAGCGACGCGACCGCGGCGCGGACCTCGGCCCAGCCGCCGGGCGCGAGCCGCGGGTCGGGCGCCATGAAGGCGATGGGGTTGTAGCCCCAGTAATTGGTCAGCCCCAACGGGCCGAGGTGGCGCTCGTCGGCCCAGGCCATGGCGGGCATGAGTTCCAGCGTGGACAGGCCGAGCGCCTTCAGATGCGCGATCGAGGCCGGCGACGCGAGACCCGAGAAAGTGCCGCGCAGGGCTTCCGGGACCTCCGGGTTCTGCATCGAGAAGCCGCGGACGTGCAGTTCCATCACGGAAGTGCTCTGCCACGACGGCGCCCCGGACCAGGGCAGCGCCGGGTCGAGCTGGCTGACCACGGCCTTCGGCATGAAGGGGCCGCTGTCGACGCCATCGGGCTGGCTTGATCCCGGGCTCGCGTCGAACATCGACGGATGCAGCGTCAGGTGCCGGTCGAGCGCCATCGCATAGGGGTCGACGAGCAGTTTGGCGTCATTGAAGCGGTGCCCGTTCCAAGGCGCGAAGGGGCCGCGGGCCCGCAGGCCGTAGCGCGCGCCCGGCGCGATGCCCGGAAGATAGCCGTGGAACACGTCGCCGCTGCGTTCGGGCAGCACGATGCGGGCGCGCTCGTCCTGACCGGTCGAATCGTAAAGACAGAAAGCGATCTCCTCCGCATGCGCCGAGAAGACCGCGACATTGACCCCATCGTCGTCGGGTGTGACGCCGAGAGGCTCTGGGCGCCCGGGACCGGGGCGCAATGCGCGAGCAGCGGAGATGTCGGTCGGTCCATCGTTCTGCATCGCCCTGCCTGTCTCGATCACGGGAGCGTGATCCTTAGCATCGCGACGGTGCGGGCCGGAAGCGTGAGGGCGTGACATCCTGTGCGACGAAGGCATCACGGGCCGGACGCGATAAGCCCGAACGAATGGACGCCAAGGTCCGCTGAACACATCGCACTCTCGGCGCGTCGCGCTCCCGTTGGCCACGCCGCGATGCTCTGCTCAGGATCGGCCCCACGCCGCTGGATCACCCACCCCGACAGCCCACCTCCGCCCTGAAAGCGGCCGAGGAGGACGTCTCCCCTCTCCCTTGTGGAGAGGGGCAGGGGGTGAGGGTCGATGGAAGAGCACAGAAGGCATCGCCCCCGCGACCGCGCCAGGTCTTCATCGACGGCGCTCCCGACACGATCGCAGCTTCGATCGCAGAGCGCGAGGCTGCGACCAGACACTCACCTCCGGTCCCTCTCCACAAGGAAGAGAGGAGGCCGCAAAGTCGATCCCGCGAGCTGCGATGTTCCTTTCGTTCTTGGCACCGTCCCGAACGATGCGTCGGTTTCACCGGTTCGAAAACGGAAATCAAAATGGACATTTGCCAGTGGGGAATATGAGCTACGCCCTTTCAGGGCGGCGCAGACCAGGACCGACGCCGCCGCGGTAACGATGACCGTGGAGCGCGCCTGTCTCACGTGATGACCGACGGCTCCTTGCGCCCGGTGTGGCCCTCGATGTCGGGCAGCGAACGCGACAGCGCGATGAGGTCCTTCAACGCTTGGCCCGTCTCCATATCGAGCTTGTCCTGTTCGAACCGCTCGATGTAGACGCGCAGCGTCGCCCCGGCCGTCCCCGTGCCCGACAGCCGGTAGACGATGCGCGAGCCGTCCTCGAACATGACGCGGATCCCCTGGTGGGCCGAGTCCGAGCCGTCGACCGGGTCGTGGTAGCCGAAGTCGTCGGCCGCCTTGACCTTCAAGACACCGAACGTCTGCCCTGCCAGCCCCGGCAGCCGGTCGCGCAGGCCCTTGATCAGCGCATTGGCGCCGTCGCTCGCGACCTCTTCGTAATCGTGGCGGGCGTAGTAGTTCCGCCCATAGGTCTTCCAATGGTCGGCCATGATGGCGGCCACGCTCTCCTTGCGGGCCGACAGGATGTCGAGCCATAGCAGCACGGCCCAGAGCCCATCCTTCTCGCGGACATGGTTCGAGCCCGTGCCGGCGCTCTCCTCGCCGCAGATCGTGGCGAGGCCGGCGTCGAGCAGGTTGCCGAAGAACTTCCAGCCGGTGGGCGTCTCGTAGAGGCCGATGCCCTTGGCCTTCGCGACGCGGTCGGCGGCCCCGCTGGTCGGCATGGAGCGGGCGATCCCCTTCAGGCCGTCCTTGTAGCCGGGCGCGAGATGGGCATTGGCGGCGAGCGCCGCGAGACTGTCGGACGGCGTGACGAAGAGGCCGCGCCCGATGATGAGGTTGCGGTCGCCGTCGCCGTCAGACGCCGCGCAGAGGTCCGGGGCATCCGGTCCCATGGCGAGGTCGTAGATACCCTTGGCGTGAACGAGGTTGGGGTCGGGGTGGTGGCCGCCGAAATCGGGCAGCGGCGTTCCGTTGATGACCGTACCGGCGGCCGCCCCGAGCGCGCCTTCGAGGATCTTCGTCGCGTAGGGGCCGGTGACGGCCGACATGGCATCGAAGCGCATGCGAAAGCCGGCGGCGAACATGGCCCGGATCCGCGGGAAATCGAACAGGGTCTCCATCAGGGCCTGGTAGTCGACCACGGGGTCGACGACCTCCACCGTCATGCCGCCGAGCTTCGTCGTGCCGACGGCGTCGAGGTCGACATCCGGCGCGTCGAGCGTCCTGAAGGCGGAGATGGTCTTCGTCTTGGCAAAGATCGCGTCGGTGATCTTCTCCGGGGCCGGGCCGCCGTTCGACGCATTGTACTTGATGCCGAAGTCGCCGTCGGGGCCGCCGGGGTTGTGGCTGGCCGACAGGATGATGCCGCCGAACGCCTTTCTCTGCCGTATGAGGTTCGACGCCGCCGGCGTCGACAGGATCCCGCCCTGCCCCACGATCACCCGTCCGAAGCCG
>CAXUOD010000085.1:0-21275 GCA_964252585.1 uncultured Lichenihabitans sp.
GGAGGAGGCCGACCCAGAAGTTCGGAACCGCCACGCAGGCCTGCGAAACGATCGCGGCGACCCCGTCCAGGATCCCGCCGCGCCGGGCCGCGGCACCGACGCCGAGCGGCACCGCGATGGCCACCGAGAGAAGCACCGCCAACAGGGTGAGGGGCAAGGTCACGGAAAGCCGCTCCGCCATCAGGCCGGCGACCGGCACGCCATAGGTGGCCGAGGCGCCGAGATGGCCCGTGAGGGCACCCGCGAGCCAGAGCCCGTAGCGCAGCAGCACCGGACGGTCGAGACCCATCTCGAGCCGGAGCGCCGCCAGCGTGTCGGGCCGTGCCGAGGTCCCCAGCATCACGGCGGCAGGATCGCCCGGCAGGACGTTCATCACGAGGAAGATCGCGGCCGAGGCCGCGAGCAATGTCACGGCGAGCCCGATCAAGCGTCGCAGGAGCTGCGGGAGCACGCGAGCCTCCGGCCAGCGTCGCCTACTCGGTCCACTTGACCTCCGCGAGGTCGTTGGCCGGGATCGGCTCGTTGGTCCAGAGGCCCTGGAGCTTGGCGTTCCAGACGCCGAGTTTCGGGATGACGTAGAGGTAGAGCGCCGGCACGTCCTTCGCCAGAAGCCGCTGCGCATCGCCGTAGAACGCGTCTCGCGCCTTGGGGTCGGTGGCGCGCTGCGCGTCGTCGACGGCCTTGTCGAAGGCGGGGTTGCGGTAGCCGAAGTAATAGTCGGGCCGCGCGTAGATCGCGATATCCAGCGGCTCGGCATGGGCCACGATCGTCATGTCGAAATCGTGGGCCAGGAAGACCTGCTGGATCCAGGTGGCCGGAAATTCGGTGGGCACGATCGTCATGGTGACGCCGACGTCGGCCAACATGGCTTGCAGGATCTCCGACGAGCGGGTCGCGTAGGACATCTGCGGCACCTTGATCGAAAAGCTGAAGCCGTTCGGGTAGCCCGCCTCGGCGAGGAGCGCCTTGGCCTTGGCGGGGTCGTAAGGCAGGACGTCCGTGAGGCTGACGAATCCGGGGTCGTTCGGCGTGTAGTGGCTGCCGATCGGCTGGCCGAAGCCCGACGAGGCGCCGTCCACGAGCGCCTTCCGATCGATCGCCATCATCAGGGCGCGGCGCACGCGCACATCGTCGAAGGGCTTTCTCGTGTCGTTCATGCCGGCCACGACCTTGAGTTCGGTATTGCCCGCCGCCGCCGTGAACTTGGGGTCCGCCTTGAAGGCGGCGAAGAGCTCCGGAGCCTCGAGTTCCGGCACCGCGTCGAGGTCCCCCGAGCGCAGGCCCGCCGCCTGCGCCTGGGCGTCGGCGACGAAACGGAACGTGGCGCCCTCGAGCTGAACCGGCCGGCTCTTGTCCCAATAATCGGGGTTGCGGGCGAGTTCGACGCGGTCGCCCTTGAGCCATTGCTTGAGCACGAAGGGTCCCGTTCCGATCGGGATGACCTTGTTGGTCTCGGCGGCTTTCGGCGCCACCATGACCGAGGCCGGCCAGCCGAGCCAGTATAGCAGATTGCCGGCGGGTTGCTTGAGCCGGAGAACCAGAGTGGAAGGATCGGGAGTATCGATGGCGTCGATGACCGTGAAGAACTGCTTTTGGGGGTTGGTGGACGACGCTCCACGGGCCCGGTCGAGCGTGAATTTCGCACTCGCCGAATCGAAAGCTTCGCCGTCGTGGAATTTGACGTCGGTCTGCAGCGTGAAACTGTAGGTCAGGCCGTCGGGCGAGATGTTCCAGCTTCTCGCGAGTTGCGGTTGGACCTTCCCGTCACGGTCGATCCGGACCAGGCCTTCGAAGATGTTCTGCCAGGTGACCTGCCCGATGGCGACCGGCGCCGCCGCCGTCGGGTCGAGCCCGGCCGGCTCGATGCTCATGCCGATCACGACCGATGTCCTGGCGGGTGCCGCCGCCGCGCCGGCCGCCGCCGCGGCACCGGCCGCGCAAGCGACGAGACAGCGGACGGTCGCCATCCCACGACCAGGGGCCCTTGCAGTTCTTCGCGATAACCCGAGTGCCATGCAGCGAGATCCTCGATCAGGCAGGCGCAACCCGTCCTGCGCGGTGCGCGGGAGATGCCATGCCGAGGTCCGATTTTAAGCAAGCGGGGTGGCGCGTCAAAGCGCACCCCGAGCAGGACGATCGCCGGAGCCGTCAGGCCACAGGCGCCCGGTGTCGCTTCCCGAGGCCGTTCTCCCGCGCCATGACGGCGCGAGACGCCGCATAGGCGGGTGCGACGACGGGGTAGTCTTGAGGCAGACCCCAACGGGTACGGTATTGGTCGGGTGTCAGCCCGTAAGCCGTCCTGAGGTGCCGTTTCAGCGTCTTGAAGCGGCGACCGTCTTCCAGGCACACGATGTGGTCCCGGAAGACCGAGCGAGTCACAGGGACGGCAGGCTTTCGCGGTTCGCTCACCTGTTCCGGAGTTCGCTCCAACGATGCCAGTCCTGTCTGGACGGACTTGATCAGGAGCGGCAATTCCATATGGCTGACATGATGTCGAGCAATATAAGCAGAGACAATGTCGATTGTTGCGTCGTTCAGACGCGAAATGCTTCTGATATGAGTCATAACAAATCTATTTTTATAATCGATTGTCTTATCCTAGGTGAGGCCTTGGGCAAAAACAACAGCTTATTTATAAAAAGATGGACTATACAACCATTGATCTTCCGAGTTGGGACTCGGTCGGTTGAGGAGTCGCATCGATCGCGGGAGATCTGGCGGATCGTCGCTCCAGGCGCGTTGAGGATCGGGCGCCCTTTCCCAGCCGAAGCGCTTGCAAAGCCACGAGGCCGCGTGTTTGTGACCGCGCGGGACCTGACCGGCTCCCGTCTCCCAACGCAAGGTTACCGCTCCGATGCTGCCTCTCGACATGCCGCCCGACGTGGTCGGCCTCGCCACGGCGTGGCCCTTCGAGGAAGCGCGCAAACTCATCAAGCGCGTCGAGCGCACCGGGCAGACCAGCGTGCTCTTCGAGACCGGCTACGGGCCGTCGGGCCTGCCGCATATCGGAACGTTCGGCGAAGTCGCCCGGACCTCGATGGTGCGGCACGCCTTCCGGGTCCTGACGCATGACAGCATCCCGACCCGCCTCGTCGCCTTTTCGGACGACCTCGACGGTTTGCGCAAGGTCCCCGACAACGTGCCCAATCAAGAATTGCTGGCCCAGCATCTCGGGCGGCCGCTGACCGAGGTGCCTGACCCGATCGAGCCCGGCGTGAGCTTCGGCCATGCCAACAACGCCCGGCTCCGCGCCTTCCTCGACCGCTACGGCTTCGACTACGAGTTCATGTCCTCGACCGCGGCCTATCGGTCGGGGCTCTTCGACGACGCTTTGCGGCTGATGCTGGAGCGCCTGTCCGACGTCATGGCCATCATGCTCCCGAGCCTTCGGGGCGAGCGGGCCGCCACCTATTCGCCGTTCCTGCCGATCCATCCCGAGAGCGGGGTCGTGATGCAGGTGCCGCTGATCGGCCACGACGTGAAGGCCGGCACGATCGCCTGGCGCGATCCCGTGAGCGGCACGGCTTACGAGACGCCGGTGACCGGCGGCCATTGCAAGCTTCAATGGAAGCCCGATTGGGCGATGCGGTGGCACGCGCTCAAGGTCGATTACGAGATGTCGGGCAAGGACCTGATCGATTCGGTGAAGCTCTCGGGCCGGATCACCCGCGTCCTCGGCTCGGAGCCGCCGGAGGGCTTCAACTACGAACTCTTCCTCGACCAGAACGGGCAGAAGATCTCGAAGTCGAAGGGCAACGGGCTCACCATCGACGAATGGCTGCGGTACGCCTCGCCGGAGAGCCTGTCGCTCTTCATGTTCCAGAAGCCCACGGCCGCGAAGCGCCTCTACTTCGACGTCATCCCGCGCGCGGTCGACGATTACCTGTCGTTCCTCGATGCCTACGGGCGGCAGGCCGCGAAGGAGCGGCTCGGCAACCCGGTCTGGCATGTCCACGGCGGGGGCCCGCCCGCGCCCGAGCGTCTTGCCGCGGCGGACGTGTCGGCCGAACGGGAGAACGGCACGGCCATCTCGTTCGCCATGCTGCTCAACCTCGCGGCCGTCGCCAACAGCGAAGATCCGGGGGTGCTCTGGGGGTTCCTGCGCCGCTACGCGCCGGGCGTGTCGCCCGAGACGCATCCGAGGCTCGACCGGCTGATCGGATACGCCGTGCGCTATTACCGCGACTTCGTCCGCCCGAAGAAGCACTACCGCGCGCCGGACGACGTCGAGCGCGATGCCTTGAAGCGGCTCGACGCCGCGCTGGAGGCGCTGGCGCCGGACGCGAGTGCGGAAGACATCCAGTCGGCCCTCTATGACGTCGGCCGCCCGATCCCGCGCTACCAGGACTTCAAAGCCAAAAACGCCACCCCGGAGCGGCCGGGCGTGTCGAACGAGTGGTTCAACAGCCTCTACCAGGTGCTGCTCGGCGAAGAGCGCGGCCCGCGGTTCGGATCCTTCGCGGCGCTCTACGGTGTCCCGGAGACGCGGCAGCTGATCAGCAAAGCGCTCGACGGCACGCTCATGGCCGAACATGAGGCCTTCCTGCGCGAGCGGGCGCCCTGACGGCGCGGCCTTCGCCGCGATAAAAGGCCGCCGATCGCGATCGGCGGCCTCCCGTTCCACAGGTTCGAAGCCGCTCTCACATCGCCTTCATCATCGGGGCATGATGCATCATGCGCCCATGATGGCGCATCATCGGATGCATCATCATGTGCCTGTGGTGATGCCGCATCATGGGATACATCATCATCCTGTGGTGGTGCCCGTGGTGCATCATCATCTTGCCGTGCATCAACGTGCCATGGTGATGCATCATGGGGTGGTGATGGTGCATCATGGCGGCGCTAGCCGGCGCCGTGGCACCGAGCGAGAGGGCCAGAACGGCCGCGGCGGCGGCGGATCTCATTATCGACATGGGGTCGTCTCCTCGAAGAGCCTTCGGCACACCGATGCCATGTCGGTGGACGGGCCAGCATGCCATAGCACGGCAGGGGCGCCCGGCGAGCCTTGAGCGTGGCAATCTTATCGTGCGACCTGCCGGTCGGTCCGCGAGGATGGGCGGTCCCGGCCCGTGCCGGCGGCCTGCATGGCGCTGGCCAACACGGCGAAGATGCGCGGCTCCGCGCAGCGCGCAACGTTGAATCGCAGGTAGCTGAACGCAGTGTGCGAGGCGCTGAACACGTTGCCGGGGGCGAAGAGGACGTCCTCGGCAAGTGCGAAGCGGGCCACCGCTGCAGCATCGAGGTCGTCCGGCAGTCGAGCCCAGACGAACATGCCCGCCTCGGGTTCGAGCGCGGGCGCGAGACCGAGCGTCTTGATGCGCTCGAGCGTCATGCCCATGGCGGACGCCAACTTGGCTCGAAGACCGTCGACGTGACGTCGATAGTTGCCGTCGGTCAGGACCCGGTGCAGCAAGACGGAAGCGAAATGGCCGTTGCCGAGGCACGTCGAGAGCTTCAGGTCGACGAGGGCGTCGAGCCAGTCCGACCTTGCCGCGACATAGCCGCAGCGGATCGCGGACGACACCGTCTTCGCATAGCCGCCGACCTGGATGACGCGGTCGAGACCGTCGAACCCGGCGAGCCTCGGCGAGAGTTCGTGTTCGAGGTCGGCGAACGTGTCGTCTTCGACGATGACGATGTCGTGCTGCTCGGCGAGGGTGAGCAACCGATGGGCCTTGGCGGCCGAGATGGTGCCCCCGGTTGGGTTATGAAGCCCCCCGGTCGTGAGATAGAGGCGAGGCCGATGCGCCGCGAGGGCCTGCCCGAACGCCTCAACGTCCGGCCCGTCGGCGCCATAGGGTACGCCGATCACCTTGGCCCGGTGGCTCAGCAGCATGGCCAGGAAATTGAAGTAGCACGGGTCGTCCACCAGAACGGCATCGCCGGGTTCGATGAGGAAGCGGCAAACGAGATCGATGGCGGCGGAGGCCGAGTCGGTCAGCATGAGCCCGTCGGGCGAGACGCCGACCCCACGCTCGCCGAGCTTGCCGGCCAGATGCTGACGCAGGGGTTGGAAGCCGAGCGGACTGCTATAGCGGATGCGGTCGTCGACGGTGCCGTCGCGGGCCAGGTGCCGCAGCGCCTTCTGCAGCGAAGCGTCCGGCATGAAGCTCCTCGGCAGCATGCCGAAGCCCGGCTTCAGGACCTCCGGCCCGGAACTGAAGGCCTGCCGGGTGACCCAGAGCGGATCGATGGCGCGCTCGAGTTCGGGCCTGAGGCTCTGCAACGAGAGCGGCCGCGTGGTCCCGGCCACGTAGAAGCCGGATCCGCGGCGCGCCGTGATGGCGCCGTTCGCGATCAATCGGTCATAGGCCTCGACGACCGTCGATTTCGACACGCCGGACCGCGCAGCATAATCCCGTACGGAGGGAAGGCGGGCGCCGGGCGCGAGCCTCCGGCCTGCGATCCGGGCCTGGATCTCCGCCATCACCCCCTCGACCCGGGTCGTGACGGGTGCGGGTTCGCGACTCTGGCCCTGCATCTGTGCTGCCCTTCCGACCGTACAGTTCGTCCCAACTGTACCGGACTGTTCCTGTTCGGGCCAGCGTCTTTCGCCGATCCTCCCCGACATCGGAGGATGTCATGAGTGTCTCGATCAGAAGTGCAGGGCAGGTGCACGCGTCCCGAGCAGCGCTGCAGGCGGGTTGGGCCGTTCTTCGGCATGTCCTCGCCTGGCCGGCCCGCGTCCATCGTGCCCGTCGGCTGATGCTGCAGCTCGGCGCCTTCAGCGACCGCGAGCTCAAGGATATCGGGCTCGTGCGGCAGGATTTGCGGGACGTGACGGGGCTCGCCTCGGGCATCGATCCGTCGGTGACTTTGCGGGCGCGGGCCGAGGCGCGGCGACGGCGTTGACGCGGGCTTCGCCGGGCAGCAATCGCTGATCAAGCCGATGCTGCGCCAGGAGAGGCCTGATGAAAGACACGACCCCCAAAGCTTTTCACGCGACCTCGTTCGGCGCTGCCGCGCAGGCCTATGAACGGGGGCGCCCAGCCTATCCGGCCGAGGCCCTCGCCTGGCTACTGCCGGACGGCGCCCGTCGGGTCCTCGACCTCGGGGCCGGGACTGGCAAGCTGACCCGCGCTCTCGTGGCGCGCGGCCTCGACGTCGTGGCGGTCGACCCTTCCGAGGGAATGCGGGCGGAACTCGCTCGCGCGCTGCCGAACGTCTCGGTCCTCGAGGGTTCGGGCGAGCGCATCCCGCTCGACGCGGGCTCGATCGACGCGGTGCTGGTCGCCCAGGCCTGGCACTGGGTCGACCCGGAGAGGGCCGTGCCTGAAGTCGCCCGCGTGCTGAAGCCGGGCGGACGTTTGGGGCTCCTGTGGAATGTACGCGCCGAGCCCGACAGGTGGTCGCGGGCACTCGGCCGGCTTCTGCGTCGCCATGGGTCCATGGAGGACCACAGTGACGATCCGCCCGTGGGGCCGCCCTTCGGCCCCATTGCGCGGCGCGACATCGCCTGGTCGAATCCGATCTCCCCCGAAGCCTTGATCGATCTCGTGGGGTCGCGCAGCTATTTCCTCGTCCTGCCAGAGCCGGAGCGGCAGGCGATTGTGACGGAGGTGCGCCAGCTGATCGCGACCGACCCGGCGCTGGCGGGCCGGCGCGAGATCGCGATGCCCTACGTCACGCGCTGTTCTCGCACGGATCTCAGGCCGTGACGCACCCGTGACTTGCTGCAGCTCGAACCCAAGCCCTCGCGGCGGCACGCCATCTCGTCGCCGAGCGATGGGGAAGTGGATGAGAGCAGATCGCGATGAGGTCGGATCACCTCATCGCTTGCAGATGCTCGTTGAAACACAGAGCTAGAGCCGAGGTCGCGAGCCAGGGCGAGCCGCAACGGCTTCAAGGGACGTCATGGCCTTGCGAGAAACAGGGTCTCGTCGGGCCGGATCTCGTTTCTGACCCCGCGCCTGACCGGCTCCGGCACGGATGGATCGTCAGGGTCGAAGGTACCGAGCGCGCCCAGCGCCGCCCGGATGTCGATCGTGGTGCCGATGAAATCCATGACGACCCGCGCGGCGCCGATGGCGCGGGCCGAGCCGTGGCTCACTCCGATCGTCATGCCGTGGAGTCGCCTGAGCAGCCGCCTCTTTGGATACAGGACCATCATCGACACCTCGCGCGTCCCGCTGCGTTGGGCGTCGATGTTCATCAGGCGGTCTCCGAGAGCGCCAACGAGGCCGCGGTAGGTCGCGAACCGCAGCGAGACTTCGCCATCCTCGTCCTCTCCCGTGAAGCGCTGCTTCACCGAGGAGACGAGCGTATCGCCGTCGTAACGCCAGTGAACGAGTTCGCGCTTGATGCGCCCATTGCCCAAGTAGGAGTAGAAATACTTGAAGTAGAAGCCACGGTATTCGTGCAGCTCGCGCGAACCTGATCGCGACGCGTCACGAAGGAGGGCGGCGTGGCGGTCGAGTGCTGCGGGCGGCTGCCGCGCTGCGGTGCGTTGAGCGAAGGTGGCGGCGAAGGCCTGATGCGGCATCAGAAGCTCGTGCTCCTCCAACCCGAAGAAATCGCTGATGCGCTTGTGATTGTGGCGCGAAGGCGCCGCTGATCCCGTCAGGTAGCGGTTGAACTGCTGCCGGTTCACCCTCAGCCGGCGGCACACCTCCGACACCGAACGGTAGTGATCGCAGCAAAACTGAAGGTTCGCACAATAGTCCGCTCCGTGAGCGGACATGAGGAGGCGGAACGGCGACGCGATATCGGCCATCGACGGATCCTGGTGCGACTCGACGCTTGAACAGCGTAAACTCGCGTCAGCTTGCGCATATGTTTTCGGTAGGTTCAAGCCCGTCGGCGTGGGACGCTGCCCGTCGCTGAATGCCCGAGCGGGGCGGCCTTGAAGCGAAGGGGCGATCGTGGCTCTTCCCAAGAAGTTGGTTCTGACGGGGCTGGCTTGGTCCATCGCCCTTCTCATGGCCGCACCGATCCTCCTCATGATCCTGACGGCTCTCAAAACCGATGCTGCTGCGGACCTCGGCCCCTTCGCGCCGTTCACCCCCACGCTGGTGAACTTCGCCTCGCAGAATGCCGACGTCGGGATGCTGCGGCCGGTGCTCAACAGCGTCGTCGAGGCGGGAGGCGGCACCCTCCTATGCCTGGTTTTCGGGCTCCCGGCCGCCTACGGGCTCGCCTTCCACGCGGGGAGGCGGAACGCCGTCCTGTTCGGGATGCTGATGACGCGATTCATGCCCGGCGTGGGCGTCATGATGCCGATGTACCTGATCTTCAAGGCGATCGGCCTCATCGACACCCAGATCGGGCTGGTGCTGATCTATGCCGCGATCAACCTGCCACTCGTGGTCTGGATGCTGCACTCCTACATGCGCGACATCCCCCGCGACATTCTGGAGAGCGCGACGATCGACGGCGCCTCCGCGATGCAGCAGATCGTGTTTCTGTTGCTGCCGCTGTGTGCCCCGGGCCTCGCCTCCACGGCACTCCTTTCGATTGTCCTGTGTTGGAACGAGGCCTTCTGGAGCATCCAGATGACCGCCGCCGAGGGAGCTCCGCTCAGCGCCTATATCGCGGCGCTATCGGGCGACCCGATGCCAGCGAAGATCTCCGCCGCGTCCCTGATCGCCATCGCACCGATCATACTGATCGGGTGGATCGCTCAACGGCAATTCGCGCGCGGCCTGACCTTCGGCGCCGTGCGTTGATGTGAGCAGGTCGACCAGATCTACCGCATGGTGTCGACACCGCGACTGCTGCGTCAAAACGGGGAACGGTGGTCGACCCCGTCGAGGTTCGATCGCGCGCTACCGATCGGGCCCCTGTATCGTACGTGGGATCCGTGGCACGGTCTTCGGACCTTGCGTGGACCTTGGGCCACTAGAACAACAAGATCGCAATCAACGATGTACAGCAGTTGATCGGTTTCAATCAGAACGATCTTGATCTGCCAAACGGCGAAGAAATCGTCGCGAGATCAAACACTTGAGGCATTCGCTTCGGCATGGATCGAAAAACGGAGGGTGAGGAGGCGGATGCGATGATCATCGGTGACTTCCAGCTCCCATTGAGTCCCGCTGCCGAAACAGGCCCCTGCTTCCCGTAGTATCTCGCCGCAGAGACGTACGGCTTCGCTCCTCGCCGTAGAGATGTCCGGAAGCTCCGTCCCATCTTCATCGACCGGCGTTCGATCATCAAGGATATTGAAGAAGAACCGAGCCACGGACGCTCCTTACGACCTTTGGAAGCACAGAATTGCCGATGGTAGCAGAACTCCATGCTACGAAATTGAGTTTACCACTGTTGGCGTAACAGTTGGTTGGCGATGGTGTTGGTCTGAAAACGTACACTGAAAATACTAAGCTAACCAGAGAAGCATTGAAAACTTTAAAGTATGCGAAGCGTTATCCCACAATCGTCAAGATAATGTTCCCACTAAAAGAAGCTCGAACTCAGCTGATGTGACGGTTGGTGGAGTCGACCACAGGTGATCGGCACTGGTTGAGACCATAGAGGGCAGAAAAAGTCTGCCGTTGGCGAGAAGAGGATCTCAGTACGGTCCTTGTACCTCGTTTATCAAATGTGAATGCAGACCCTTGCGGATGGTGCATGAAAGGTGGGTTCGTTCGAAGGATCAGGCATGGGTCGGTATTTCTTCGATGTCAGCGACGGCGAAAGCCGATTTCACGACACAGTGGGAATTGATCTCTCACCTGTCGACATCATCAATGAAACGAAGAGCTTATTGAGCCTCTTGGCTTACGAGCGCCTCCCCGAAGGAGTTTCCCGAACCTTCGAGGCCAACGTCCGGAATAGCCTAGGCGAAGTGGTGTATCGCGATACGATGCGTCTCAATTGCTCTTAGATCATCGAGGCGAAGGGAGTGGTCGATTGCGCGAACGCAGACGCACTGTCGAACCGCCGGTGGCCGGGAGATTGGCTTCGCTCTTGCCCTGAAAGGTGGAGCTATGATCCAGGTTCAGCAATCGTCCGTTTGCAATCGACTCCTGCAGGTGCTCTCGCCCGGCGATTTCAAGCGGCTCCGGCTGGAGCGCGTGTCGCTTCCCGTGAAGCTCGTCCTGGTCGAGCCGCAAGTGCCGATCGAGCATCTCTATTTCATGGAACGTGGCATGACGTCGATCACCACCGCTACGTCAGCGGGTCAGATCGAAATCGGCATGATCGGCCGGGAGGGGTTGGTGGCAGCCGCACCGGTGATCCTCGGCGTCAATCGCAGTCTGCACTGTCACTTCGTTCAGATGCCGGGCGAGGGCCTGAGGATCGCGACGGAGGATCTCCTCGCGGCCCTGGAGCAGAGTCCCTTCTTGCGGCTGATCCTGATGCGGGGGGTCCAGGCCCTCATCGACCAGATGGCGCAGACCGCCTTCGCCAATGCGGTCTGTACGATCGAGATCCGCCTCGCACGTTGGCTGCTGATGTGTCGCGATCGAGCCGACGACGACGAAATGATGCTCACCCACGAGTTTCTGTCCGAGATGCTCGGCGTGCGCCGTCCCGGTGTTTCGGTCGCGACCCAGATCCTCGAGGGCCACCATCTCATCAGGGCCAGGCGGGGCCGGATCACCATCCTCGACCGGAGCGGATTGAAGGCTCTGGCGGGAGAAAGCTACGGCTCGGCTGAACCGCAGACGGCCGAGGAGCGACGCGGCCAAGAGGGCTCCGGCTTGTCCGATTTCACGACCTCGCCGACCGCCACCGAAGCAATGAGCCGCGAGACGTTGAACCGGTCGGCCCCTTTCGGTGCCATCATCCCCTACTCGTCCTGACGGTTCCCACGTCCGGCAAGGTCCCTGTGTCTTTGCCCACGAGGATCTGCGCCACGACGCCCGCCATGACGAGGCTTCCACCGGCGACGGTCTGCCAGGACGGAACTTCGTCGACCGCGAACCAGACCCAGAGCGGCGCGAGCGGGGCGTCGAGCGTGCCGATGAGGGCCGCTTCGGTGGCTGAGACGAGCCGCGTTCCGATCGTCAGCAGCGCCTGTCCGGTGCCGAGCTGGGAACCGAAGAGAACGAGCCTGCCGAGATCGGCCGTCGTGATGTCCCACGAGGCCAGCGGCCCCACGCTCAGCGAGGTCAGGAGGCAGGAGAGGCAGGACGCGACCAGCATCGGGACCGCCGGATAGCGGTGGATCACGATCATCACCAGGGCCATGCACAGTGTCATGCCGAGCGCCAGGGCGTCGCCGAAGAGATGCCCGCCTCCCGCGTCGCCGCTGACCATGACGCTGACGCCGACCAGAGCCGCGAGGCTGGCCAGCGTCGTCGAAACGCTCTGCCGCTCGCGGAACCACAGCCATACCAGGGCTGCCGTGACGAAAGGCGATGCCGCATAGATCACCGCGACATCCGCGACCGTCGTCTGCCGGAGCGCATGGACGTAGAAGATCATGCCGCCCGTCGAGGCGAGAGCGACGGCAAGACCCGGCCAGCCCAGCTGCCGCAGGACCGACAATGTCCGGCCCCGATGCAAGGCCCACAGGAGCCCGCCGAGGAACAGCGCCGAGAACAGCCCGCGCCAGAACAACAAGGTCCAGACATCGAGGTCGATGACGCGGGTGAAAAGGCCTGCCGCGCTGTAAGCCACGGCGGCGCCGATGTTCAGGAGGATGCCGGTCCCGCGCTGCCGGCTGTCGTGCTCGATCATGGTCGGTCGCCCTTCGATCGAGCCGATCAGACCAGACCTGCGGGCCGTCGGGGTTCGGCGGGCGCCGAACGGTCGCGCCGCACTGCCGCCTTGACGCCCTGATCCGCCTCGCGACCGGACCGCTTTCCGTGCTAGTGCACCGCCTCTAAGCGGGTGGGCCGGCGGGTCCAAACAGGTGGATCATCCGTTTGGGTCGGACCGCTAGGCCGGCAGCCGCGCACAACAGACGAACCAGTGGGAAGTCGCGGGCGTGACAGGTGACAGACGTTTCGGGGATGCGTTCCGCGCGGATCTGCTCGACCTGTTGGTCTGGCGCCGCGACGTGAGACGCTTCAGGCGGGACTCGCTCCCCGAAGGGACCTTGGAACGGCTCGTGCGGATCGCCTGCCTCGCACCCTCGGTCGGGTTGAGCCAGCCGTGGCGCTTCGTTTCGGTCGCCAGCGCGTCGCGGCGCAGCCTGGTGCGCGCCTCGTTCGAGCGCTGCAACGCAGAAGCCCTGCGCCGCCAGAGCCAAGACCGGGTGGGGCTCTACGCCAAACTCAAGCTCGCCGGTATCGATGAAGCGCCGTGTCACTTCGCGGTCTACGCCGACCGCACGACCGAGCAGGGGCACGGGCTGGGCCGGCTGACCATGCCCTCGACGATCGACTACTCGGCCGTGATGGCGGTCCATACGCTGTGGCTGGCCGCCCGTGCCGAAGGGATCGGCTTGGGTTGGGTCTCGATCCTCGATCCGGAGGCCGTTGCTGTTGCCCTCGACGTGCCGACGGCTTGGACCTTCATAGGCTACTTCTGCATGGGTTATCCGGTGGCGGACGACGACGCGCCGGCCCTGGAACGCCAGGGCTGGGAGACCCGGTGCGACCCAGATGCCGTTCTGCTGGCGCGATGATCGACGGACCCGTTCGGATCGCGATGAACTCCAGCCATCGGTCGGACGTTACAGGGCTTCCACCACGAGGTTCGGTGACGATGCGTGGCTCCTCTGCTTTCGTGGTTCGATGGGCATCGGGGTATTCGGGCTGCTCCTCGTTGCGGGCGCGTCCCATGCGGCCGAGACGACCGGGCCGAAAGCTCCGTTGGCACCCGCACAGGATCAACCGGCGGCCGGTGCCCACGTGCTCACGCCACCCGGGGTCGGCGGGTTCGAATGAGGTTGCACCGCGCCGACCGGAGGCCGCCCGTTGTCGGCCAAGCTTTGGAAGCAGCGTACGGCCTTCGTTCGTCGTTTGTACTCGCCCGCGCGCGTGACACCATTGCCACATGAGCGAGGAGCGAAACTCTGGCGAGGCTTGAAGCGACGCGATTGACACGATGGATCGCCGAACAGGCGACCTCGTCCGACGATCGGGAAATCCTGCTCGAGACGTTCTGCGCGACGCTGCTCGCTGCGGGATTGCCGCTCTGGCGCGTCAGCGTGTCGACCCCGGCCATCGACCCTACGGCGCGCGCCTTCAGCATGAATTGGGTGCGGGGGCAGGGCATGTCGCTCGTCCGCACCGCGCACGGCCTCGAGAACGAAGCGGCTTTCCGGCGCGGTCCCGTCCATGCGCTGCTCGAGGCCAACCTCCCTTTCGGCCGCTGGCGTCTCGACACGCTGCAACCCGGCCAAGGCTTCGCGCCGCTGCACGAGATCCGGCAGGACGGCGGAACCGACTACGTGCTGCACATGATCGGCTTCACGCCAGGGTCGGCACTGCGGGGCGTCGCCATCTCGTTCGTCACCGATACCGTTTCGGGGTTCAGCGACCTCGACCTCGCCGACATCGATGAAGTGCTGCGGGTCTTCGGGCTCGCCATCTGCAAGCTCAGCCTGTCCTATACTTTGCGCGAGACCCTGAGCACCTATCTCGGGCAGGTCACGGCGTCTCGCGTGCTCGATGGACAAATCAGGCGCGGCGAGGGCCAGACCGTGTCGGCCGCCATCCTCCTGACCGATCTCCGCGCTTTCACGGCCCTGACCGATCGAATCGACCCGGTCCGCATCGTCGGCTGGCTCGACGAGCATTTCGACGCTCTGGGCGACCCGGTGGCTCAGAGCGGGGGCGAGATCCTGAAGTTTCTGGGCGACGGCTTTCTCGCCGTGTTTCCCATCGCGGACCTCGGAGTCCGACCCTGCGCGGTCTGCGAGAGAGCCCTGGACGCGGCTGAAGCGGCGCTGGCCGCCAATCGCGCGCTGAACGCCCAACGGCGCGCCGCGGATCTGCCGGGACTCGACGCCGACCTCGTCCTGCATTTCGGCGAGGTCGTCTACGGCAATGTGGGAACGAGCCGTCGTCTCGACTTCACCGTGATCGGACGGGCCGTGAACGAGGCGAGCCGGATCGAAAAGCTCTGCGACAAGCTCGATCGATCGCTTCTCATATCCGAGTCCTTCGCCGAGCGCTGCGGTCGCGGCCTTGTCCCGCTGGGAACTTTCCCGCTGCGAGGCCTCGACCGGCCGCAGCGGATTTGGACCGTGCCGGATCCTTGATACCAGCGATGGAATTTCACGCATCCTCGTGCCGAGCAGAGCCGGCTTGGGGCTTCGGCGGCGAGGCCCGCTGGAGAAGCCGGCGGAGAGCGCCCGCAGGTCGTGTCACAGGACGCGGAGCGGCAATGAGGGCTCTGGAGCATGTTTCGACACCACCGCGTTCCGCTGTGGGCTCCGGACCAGGCGCGCCCAGAACGCGATACAATCCATGCCGTTGGTCTATGGTGCTCCTTGCCCGGCGCCGGTCGACGCCCTTACGATGAGCGATGTCCGTCGCAGCCAATATCGTCGAAGTCGCGGCCCTGGTCGGTGACACGGCGCGTGCCACGATGCTGGCGGCGCTCATGGAAGGGCGATCGCTGACCGGCGGCGAACTGGCCGGGATCGCGGGGGTGTCGAAGTCGACCGCCAGCGGTCACCTGACGAAGCTCGTCGGGGCGCGGCTCCTGGCCGTGAGTCCGCAGGGCCGCCATTGCTACTACCGGATCGGGTCGCCGCTCGTGGCGCAGATGCTGGAGAGCATCGGGGTCGTGGCGGCCTTCGAGGTGCCGGCTCGTTTCCAGCCCCGCTCGTCGCGCGACGCCCGCATGAACCTCGCCCGAACCTGCTACGATCACCTGGCGGGTCGCCTCGGGGTGAGCATCGCCGACGCCTTCGTCGACCGGGCGTATATCACCCTCGACGAGGACGGCGGCGACGTCTCGCCCGCGGGAGTCGCTTTCCTCGCGGACTTCGGCCTCGATTGCGAACGCCTGGGCGGTCTGCAGAGGCGCATCTTCTGTCGGCCATGCCTCGACGCCACGGAGCGCCGCGTGCACCTGGCCGGACGGCTCGGGAAGGCGATCGCCTCCCGGTGCTTCGAGCTCGGCTGGCTCGTTCAGGCCCCCGGGACCCGCGTGGTCGAGATCACCCGCAAGGGCTCACTCGGCCTGAAGGCAAGCTTCGCGTTCGACATGCGCGAAGCGCAGCGACCAGGCGCGACATCGTCGCCGCCCGATCTCCACGACTGGCCAGTCCCGCTGCGGGCATAGACAAGGGTCATCGGTTCAGGCCGCGTGACGGCCGTTCCGCTGATGGACCCTGGCCAGCGCGATGCGACGGCGCAGGGAATGCCACAGCTCGCGGATCTCGTCGGCCGCTGGGCCGATGGGGTTGACCTCGGTCGGGCCGAGGCCGCGCTGCATCGCTTCCTGATAGTCGACCCTGGCCGAAACCATCGGCTGCAGGATACCGCCCATCGCTTCGAGCGCCATGGCGCCTTCCTTGAGACGGCGGTTGCCCTGGACGATCGGGCATTGGTTGAGGACGAAGACGCATTCCTTGCCGAAGGTCTGGATGCGCCGCCACGTCGCCTCGCTGGACCAGATGTCGAAGACCGTCGGGCGCACCGGAATGACGATGAGATCGGCCGCCAGCATCGCGGCTTCCGACGCTTCCGACAGGCTCGCCGGTGTATCGATGATGGCCAGCGTGACGCCGCTCGACTCGAGCGAGGCCAACACGGCCGACAATTGCCGCGGCGCGATGGCTTCGACACCAAGACGCTCGTCGTTGCGATTCTCCGCCCAGGTGGTGAGCGACTTCTGCGGGTCCATGTCGACGAGGAAAACGGTTTCGCGGTTGGCCTGGGCCTCGACCGCGAGGGATGCCGACAGGGTGCTCTTACCGGAACCACCCTTCTGTGTGACCAGGGCAACGGTGCGCATGGGAAACCTCTTGACGCTCGCCGCACCTCGTCCTGCCCGAGGTCCGGCACGACGGCATGCAATCTTTATCGACCAAGACGCTTATGAAACTGTTAACCATGACGGGGCACACCGATCCGAGATCACGCAGTCTCGTCGAGCGTGAAAAGCTCCTGGGCCTTGCCGACCCCGCGCAGGGCGTAGCGCCCCACCGAGACCATGTGGGTTCGTGCATCGGCCGGAGCCGCCGCGACGAAATCGCTCGACAACAGGACGCTGCGGTCGACGGACCGGCACATGGCGGCGACCCGGCTCACCTCGTTGACGGCCGGCCCCACGACCGTGAAATCGAGCCGGTTCTCGGCCCCGATATTGCCGTAGAAGACCGCGCCGATATGCAGGCCGAGATAGACGCTGGTGACCGGGCGGTCTTCGGCGGCGCGGCTCCGATTGAGGTCGAGCAGCCGCCGCCGGAGGTCGGCCTCCGCCTTGAGGGCGCATCCGCAAGCCTCGGTGCGGTCGCCGGCCTTGAAGATCGCCAGGATGCCGTCGCCGATCAGCTTCAGCACGTCGCCGCCGGCATCCTCGATGGCCGAGATGACGACCCCGGCATAGTCGTTGAGCAGCGGAATGATCTCGCCCGGGGGCGCCGTATCCGTGATCGTGGTGAAGCCGCGCAGATCCGAGAACCACAGAACCGCGTCGATCTTGTCGGCTACGCCGCGGGCGATGCGGCCGCTGAGCACGCGCCGTCCGGCATCGCGGCCGAGATAGACCTCGACCAGCGTCTCGGCGATGCGCGCCAGCGAGGCGCTCTTCACCGCCAGGGCCAGGACCGGCACGAGCCGCCGCAGCGCCGCGACGTCAGTCTCGCGGAACCCTTCCGGGTTCCGTGTCAGCCAATGCGAGTAGACGCAATCCATCTCGCCGATGGCGGTTTCGCCGGCGAAGCGATGCACCATGCCGAGGTAGTCCACATGGCCGTCGTCCCGAAAGCCCTGCAACTGCGGGAAATCGCAAGGATCGCCGAAGCCGATGCGGCGGCGCAGGTCGCCCTTCCCGCTGCTGAGCAGATGGTAGAAGACGCTGCGGCGCCAGTTCTCCGCCGCCTCGCCCTGATCGGTACGGCCGTATTCCGTCATCGGAACGGTCGCTGTATCGTCGTGGCGCCAGTGGAAGGCCCGGCCCTCGTAGACGGGGTGCAACGTGTCGATCAGTGCCAGGGCCCGGGACAGGTCGAGCCCTGCCTCGCTGCAGCGTTTGCAGAATCCCTGGAGCAGATCGGGTTCCGACGTCCCCGCGAGCCCGCGTTCGACGAGCCACGCCGAGATCGCCTCGATGTCTCGGTCCTGCATCTCAACCCTCCTGCAGCCCATCGGCCGCACCATGCTAATCTCGCCTCGACACTCTCAGCCCGGATCAGCACCCTCGTGACAACGCTCGTCTACAAGATCGCACCCGCCGCGCTGTGGCGCGAGGCCGAAGCCGCTGGCCTGTTCCAAGGCGCGCCCGTCGACCGCGCCGACGGCTTCATCCATTTCTCCTCGGGCGCGCAGGTCGCCGAAACGGCCGCGAAGCACTTCGCCGGCCAGGCCGACCTTCTGCTCGTTGCCGTCGACGCGGAAGCACTCGGCCCGGCGCTGAAATGGGAAGTCTCCCGTGGCGGGGCTCTGTTCCCCCACCTCTACGCCCCGCTGCGTCTCGACGCCGTCCGATGGGTCGAGCGACTCCCGCTCGATGCCGACGGTATCCATTGCATTCCCGTCCTCCAGGGTCGACCTTGAGGTGCAATCCGCAGCGCGATCGGGTAGGCATAGGACAACAAACGGGAGGGGCCGATGGCGATGTCGACGGAAAGCCGCTGGGCCAAGATCAAGCCTGTGATCCAGGTCAGCAGCGGCAATTTCCTGGAGATGTACGATTTCTTCGTCTTCGCCTATTACGCGGCGGCGATCGGCAAGGCCTATTTCCCGAGCGGCAACGACGTCGCCCAACTCATGCTGTCGCTCGCGACGTTCGGGGTCGGCTTCCTCGTCCGCCCGATCGGGGCCCTGGTGCTCGGCGGCTACATGGACCACCGCGGGCGTCGTGCCGGCCTCATCCTCACGCTCGGCCTGATGTCCCTCGGAACATTGTCCGTGGCGCTGACGCCGGGCTACGCCTTGATCGGCATCGTGGCCCCCGTCATCGTCGTGGCGGGCCGTCTCCTGCAGGGTTTCTCGGCCGGGGCCGAACTCGGCGGCGTCTCGGTCTACCTTTCCGAGATCGCGACCCCCGGCAACAAGGGCTTCTACGTCTCGTGGCAGTCGGCGAGCCAGCAGGTCGCGGTCATCTTCGCGGCGCTGCTCGGCGTGACCCTGCAGGGCATGCTGTCGCCCGACGAGATGACCGCATGGGGCTGGCGCATTCCGCTGCTGATCGGCTGCCTCATCGTGCCGCTGCTCTACCTGCTGCGTCGTACCCTGGTCGAGACCGAGGAATTCACCCATCGCAAGCGGAAGACCTCTTCGCTGAAGGACGTCTGGGTCTCGCTCGCCAGCAACTGGCCGATCGTCGCGGTCGGCATGATGCTCGTCATCATGACGACGGTCTCGTTCTACATGATCACCGGCTACACGCCGACCTTCGGCAAGGAGCTGAAGCTTTCGGCGATGGACAGCCTCCTCGTCACGCTGTGCGTCGGCGTGTCGAACCTGTTCTGGCTGCCGGTGGCGGGCGCGGTTTCGGATCGCGTCGGCCGGCGCCCACTGCTGATCCTTTGCACCGTTCTGGCCCTGGTGACCGCCTATCCGGCCATGTCCTGGCTGGCATCGGCAGCCTCGTTCGACCGGTTGCTGGCCGTCGAATTGTGGCTGAGCTTCATCTACGGCGTCTACAACGGCGCCATGGTGGTTCACCTGACCGAGATCATGCCGCAATCCGTGAAGGGCACGGGCTTCTCCATGGCCTATAGCCTCGCGACGGCCTTCGGCGGCTTCACGCCCTTCATCGCCACCTACCTGATTCAGGTGACGGGCAACAAGGCGATGCCGGGTATCTGGTTGTCGGTGGCGGCCATCGTGGGCTTGGCCGCCGTGCTGCTCGAGGGCGTCGTGTCGGCCCGTCGAGCGCCCGACGAGCTGCGGGGTGTGCTGCCGGCGGAGTGATCGGGCTTACAGTGTGTTTCGAAGCTGAAAGCCGCTTGCGGAAAGGCGCCTACCCCAGGACCTGTCGTCCGTGCTTCTGAATCACTGACAGCAGCCTAAGAGCCATTCCGCTTAGACGCTTAGCGCCCGTCCACCACTCGACTATGCTTGCGCTCGTGTTCAGGTAACGTGCGAACACCGGTTGGCTCACGTTGTTAGCCTTACGAAAACGGTTTCTTTGCGAAATCCGAGAATCTGTCGTTCGCTGTCCTCTATTGTCAGCTTGGCTGCGTTTCGCGAAAAGATACATAGATCCAATAAAGACCGCCCTTCGCGAGAACGATACTTCGGTGCATGTTCTTGTCGAGCTTCTTGAAGACCACACCATTTAGATGGTCGGCTTGGCCCTGCACGACCTTCCTGATTGCCTTGCAGAGTTCAGCAGATGCGGGTTCGGTATCGTCTCAGTCAGCCTGCCCTGACGAGGGGAACGGTCACACGCTCCCGCCATCCATCGGCCGACCCCACCGCGGCGCCCCATGGCGTGCCGCCTCACGGCGTGGCGCCTCATGACCTGTCGTCTCCGGGCGCGTTGCCTGCTGTCGATGCGACCCCAGAGACCGCGGCCCGCGGTAGCTCAAGACGCGAAGGACAAACCAGACCGGCACGACGACGGCCGCACCCGCCAACACCGTATTTCCGATCTGGTGGAGGGCAACGAAACCCGTGCCCCAGAGACGAACGAAGCCGCGCTGCAGGTCTAGGAACAGGTCCATCGGGTCGATCTGCAGCCACGTCATGACGAGGCCGACGAGCAGCGACACGACGACGAGGCGAACCGCAACCGTCAGGGGCGAGCCGCCGAAGAACCGGGTCATCGCGCTGTCGTACATCGTCGAGCCTCATGGTGACCGGCAACCCGCGTCGCCGGAGCGGAACGCCGCTCGACCCATGTGAGCGGCTGCGGGCCGGACTGCAAGACCGGCCGGGTGGCGGCTGCGCACTGGCGCGGCTTTCATCGAATCTGAACCGTTGCGGGCCAACACTGTGCTCATTATCCAGGCCGTGTTAAGGCTGGTCGCCGGGCTTTGTTGGAAAGAACCTCATGGGTCGCAGGTATTTCGGGACGGATGGCATCCGCGGGCGGGCCAATGGCGTGATCACGCCGGATCTCGCCATGAAGGTCGGCCAGGCGACCGGCCTGCTGTTCCAGCGGGGCCATCATCGCCATCGGGTCGTCATCGGCAAGGACACGCGCCTGTCGGGCTACATGATCGAGAACGCCATGGTGGCGGGGTTCACCTCGGTCGGCATGGACGTGATGCTGCTCGGCCCCATGCCGACGCCCGCCATCGCCATGCTGAC
>CAXUOD010000086.1:0-20758 GCA_964252585.1 uncultured Lichenihabitans sp.
CCAATGACCGCGATAGCGGCGCTAGCCACGGGTGGTTCCCTCGTCATCGCCTCGTGAATCCGCGTCGCGCGCGACCTGCATGGCGTGCCAGACGGGGCCGCTCGCCTCCCGCGACGCCACATAGGTCGGGAACAGCCGGTCGTAACGGCGCTCGAGGGCCGGGTCGGGCTCGAGCGACCCGCCCAGCGTCGGGGCGACCCACCGATCGATGCAGCGCTCCATGTCGGGGTAGAGCCCGGTCGCCACGGCCGCCATCATGGCGGTGCCGGCCGCACCGGCCTCCTCCCGGGTCGAGCTGCGGATGCGGGTGCCGAGCGCCGCCGCCAGAATGGTGCGCAGCGCCTTGGAGCGTGCGGCGCCCCCCGTGATCCTCACTTCCGGCGGCATGGCGCCCATGGCGGCGTAGCAATCGCGCGCCGCGAACGCCAGGCCCTCGTAGACGGCCCGCATGAGGTCATTGAAGCTGTGGCGCTGGGAGAGGCCGTGGAACTGGGCCCGCGCCGCGGCATCGACGAAAGGGCCGCGCTCGCCGGCGTCGGAAATATAGGGGTGGTAGAGCAGCGTGCCGGCCTCGGCCGCCAGGACGTGGTCGTCGAGATCGGCGAAGATGTCGGCACGGGATTTGGCCACGCCGTGTTGCTTCAGCACGCCACGCGCGAGGTCGACCAGCCAGTCGATGTTCAAGGTCGAGGCCATGTTGGATTGCAGCTGCGCAAAGGTGCCGGGGACCGGGAAGGCCAGCGTATAGCCCGTGCTGTCCGGGTTGAGGTTCACCTCGGCGGCAGACCGGGCGATCCGCATGTGGATGCCCGTCGACCCGACGATCGTACAGCCGGTCGCCTCGTGCCGGTCGTAGATCCCGGCGCCGAGCGCCGTCGCCACGATGTCGATGGGTCCGAGGCACACCGGAAGGCCCTCGCCGAAGCCGATCTCGCGCGCCGCACCGCGGCTCAGCGAGCCTGTCCGGGAGGAGCCGTCGATCATCGGCGGCAGCAGGCGCCGATGATCCGCGAGCCCGAGCCCCTCGATCACCGGCTCCGCATAGTCCGATATACGGAAATCCCCGAAGGAATGGATGCCCTCCGAAGGATCGGTCGCACGGTCACCGGTCAGCTTGAAGTAGAGCCAGTCCTTGGCGTGCAGGGCGGTCGCGGCCTTGGCCATGATGTCCGGCCGGTGTTCCGAGAGCCACAGGAGCTGCGGCCCCATCTGGCAGGCCGCGAGACCGGAGCCTGTGCGTTCGAAGTGGCGACGACCCGCCGAAGTTCGGCGCAGGTCGGCCGTGAGGCCGCCTGCACGGGCGTCGAGCCAGATCAGGGCGGGCCCCGCCGGTTCGCCGGCGGCATCGACCAGCCAGGTTCCGTCGCCCTGGGCCGTGACGCTGATCGCGGCCGCGCGGGCGTCGAGTTGCGGCACGGTCGCCGCGAGGCCACGGAGGGTCGCGGCCGTATCGGCCCAGGTCCTTGCCATGTCCTGCTCGGCACCGACGCCGTCGACCGCCTGGTACTGGTTGGGCAGTGCGAAACTGCCGACCTGCTCACCCTCCTGCGTGAAGGCGACCGACTTGATCACCGAGGTCCCGGCGTCGACGCCGATCAGCAGATCGCGGGCCATCAGCCGTCGAGCCCGTGCAGGATGGCGACACCGTTCTCGGCGTCGAAGAGGTGCAGGTCGGCCGCCGCGAGGTCGTAGGCCAAGGTGCCGCCCATCGCGGTCCGCACACGGCTCGACGAAACGCCGACCATCAGCTTACCCGCGACTTCCATCGCCACATGGGCCTGGTCGCCGAGCCATTGGTTCGAGACCAGCTTGGCCGCGAACGGCCCGGCGCCCATCCTGACCTTGTGGGGTCGGACGCCGACCACGACCTTGCCGCGGGAGCCCAGAGCCGCTCTGGCGCGCGAGCCGAGGCCGGTGCCGCCGAAATCCAGGGTGGGTCCGCCGTCGACGTCGAGGACCGCGACGCTGCCGCTCTGCCGGACCCGGGCCTCGAACACGTTCATGGGCGGCTCACCGATGAAGGTCGCGACGAAGAGATTGGCGGGCTGCGCCTTCAGGTCCCTCTCGCTGGCGAATTGCTGGAGCACGCCGCCTTCCATGACGGCGATCCGGTCCGCCAGGGCGTTGGCCTCGGTCTGATCATGGGTGACGAAGATGGCCGTCATCTTGTGCTGATTGAGCAGGTTCTTGATGCGGCCCCGCAGGACGGAGCGCAACTGCGGCTCCAACTGGCCCATCGGCTCGTCGAGCAGGTAGAGGTCCGCTCGACGCACGAGGGCGCGCGCCAGCGAGGCGCGTTGCTGCTGGCCGCCCGAGATCGACGAAGGGTAGCGGTCGAGAATCGACTCGATCTCGACCAGGGCCGCGATCTCGGCGACGCGCCGGTCCGTCTCGTCCCGCGACACGCGGGCGCTCTTCAGCGCAAAGGCGATGTTCTCGCGCACGGTCAGCGGCGGGTAAAGCGAGTAGCCTTCGAACGCCATGGCGACGTTGCGGCCCGACGGCGGCAGGGTGTTGATGGTGCGGCCAGCGAGCGTGATGGTGCCCGAGGTCGCCTCCTCGAACCCCGCGATCATGCGCAGCGTCGACGTCTTGCCGCAGCCGGAGGACCCCAGCAAGGCGACGATCTCGCCCTGTTGCACGTCCATGTTCAGCGTCTTGACGGCGTGGACCGGCGTCTTTCCGCGACGCTCGTAGAGTTTGTTGACGTCCTTCAAAGCGAGAGCTGTCGCCATGGTCAGACCCTCATGGCGGCGGCTGCCGCGGCGGCGGGTGCCGCGGGAGCAGCGTGCGGCTGGGCGTGATCGAGCGTGCCCGGCAAGGCACGGTGAAGGCGGCGGCCGCTTGCGCGATCGAACAGCAGGATCGTCTCGGGATCGAACCTGAGATAGGCCCTGCCCGAGCTGCGTCCGGCGAGCGGCGGCTCCGACGCGGAAGCCAGCACTTCCCGCCCGTCGAGCGTCTTGAGGAGGAGGACGATCCGCTCGTTCAAGGGTGTCGAGGCCATGACGTCGACCGGGACGGCATCCGCGGACGGTTCCTCCTCGACCAGCAGATCCTCGGGTCGCAGACCCAGGATGCAGCCCTGCCCTTGCGCGACGTCGAAGCCCTGGCCGAGATGCACCCGAGTATTGGCGATGGTGGCGGTCAGCCTCGCGCCGTCGCGCGTCGGCTCCACGGGGAGCAGATTGATGGTCGGGTCGCCGAAGAGGCGCGCGATCTCGACCGTGGCGGGGGATGAATAGACGGTCTCTGGCTCGTCGACCTGGACCACGCGGCCCTCGATCATCACCGCGATACGGTCGGCCAGCGCCATGGCCTCCTTATAGTCCTGGGTGACGTAGAGGACCGCGGAGCCCGAGCGGCGCAGGAGGGCGGGTAGTTCGAGCCTCATCTCGTAGCGCAGCTTGGCGTCGACGTTGCGGAGCGGATCGTCGAGCAGCAGGATCTTGGGCGACGCCACCAGGGCGCGGGCGAGCGCCGTGCGCTGCTTCTGTCCGTTCGACAGCTCCTTCGGCTTGTGCCCCATGACATGGCTGATCTTCAGCATCTTGGCGACACCGTCGACGCGCGTCTTGATGGCGTCCCTCGAGGCGCCGGTCGCGGTCAGCCCGGTCGCGACATTGTCGTAGGCCGTCATGTGCGGGAACAGCGCGAAGTTCTGGAATGCGATGCCGATGCCGCGCGCCTCGGGACTGTCCTGCGTGGCGTCGCGCCCGCCGATATGCACTTCGCCGGTTTCGGGCTCTTCGATCCCCGAGATGATGCGCAGCAGCACCGTCTTGCCGGCCCCCGACGGGCCAAAAATCGCGACGATCTCGCCGGCATCGACGTCGAGCGTGAGCCCGTCGACCGCGCGGCCCGTCTTGAAGTCCTTGACGAGGTCTCTGAGTTCGAGCTGGGCCATGGGGATCAGCCTTTCACGGCGCCGAGCGACAAGCCTTCGACGAGGTAGCGTTGCGCGTAGATGGCGAGGAGCAGCGTGGGAGTGACGGAGAGCACGATGGCCGCCGCGATCTGGCCGTACTGGATCCCCGAGGCCGTGACGAAGGCGAGCGCCCCAACGGTCACGGGCTGCTTGTCGGCCGAGGCGAGGATCAGGGCGAAGACGAAGTTGTTCCAGCAGAAGATGAAGGAGAGCAGCCCTGCCGCGGCGATTCCCGGCCCGGCCAGCGGGATGGCGATCTTGACGAACGTCTGCCACCAGTTGTGGCCCGCGACCCGGTAGGCGCTCTCGATATCGGCGCTGATGTCTTCGAAATAGCCGCGTACGATCCACAGGATGAGGGGCAGGGCGATCAGCTGATAGACCCAGATCAACCCGGTATAGGTGTTATCGAGGTGGATCTGCTGGTAGTAGAGGGACAGGGGCAGCAGCACGAGGAGCGGCGGCGCGAAGCGGAAGGACAGCAGCGTGAAGGCGATGTCCTCCTTGCCGGTGAACTTGAACCGCGCGAAGGCGTAAGCGGCCGGTACGCCGAGCAGGAGGGCGATCGCCACGGAGACGGTTGACAGGATGACGCTGTTCAGGAGGTTGTGCATGAACGGGATGTCGAGCGTCCCGGCGGCACTCTCGAGCTTGCCCGAGATGAGTGCACTGTAGTTCGACAGCGTCGGCTTGAAGACGATGCTGGGGGGGATCTGCAGGATCGTCTCGTTGGTCTGGAACGACATCAGGAAGATCCAGACGATCGGAAACATGAAGAAGACGACGACAAGCGCCAGCGCGACGCCTTTGAGCGCGCGGGTGAGCGGCGACGAGTGGTCCATGGTTTCCTCCCTCCCGCCTCAGGCGTGGCCGCGGGCGCGTTCGCGCAGCTTCAGCCAGTTCTTGATGAAGATATTCGACAGAGCATAGGTGATGGCCCACAGGATCATCAACAGTGCGGCCGACTTGCCGACATTCGTGTATTGAAAGAACTGCAGGTAGGCCTCGACCTGAAACACCATCAGCTTGTTGCCGGGGCCGCCCTGGGTGGTCGCATAGATGATGTCGAACTGCTGGATGGAGTCGAGCAACCGGAACAGCACCGCCGTGATGATGTAGGGGGTCAGCATCGGCAAGGTGATGCGGAAGAAGACGAAACTCGAAGGCACGCCGTCGAGCGCCGCGGCCTCGAAGGGCTGTTGGGGCAGGGAGCGCAGCCCTGCCAGCAGCAGGATCATGATGAACGGCGTGTAGACCCAGGTGTCGACCAGCACCACCGTGAACAGAGCCGAGGAGGGGCTCGACGCCCAGCGGAAGTCGCTCAGCCCGATGAAGCCGACGAGATAGGACAGCACCCCGAAATTGGGGTTGGTCATCAGCTTCCACATCAGGGCCGCGATGGCGGGGGCCGTCATCAGCGGCAGCAGCAGCATGACCGAGATGAAGTTGTTGGCCCTGCTGCGCTGCCTCAGCAGCATCGCCATGCCGAGGCCCAGCAGCAACTGGCACACGACGGTCAAGACCGTGTAGAGCAGCGAGATCCAGACCGTATTCCAGAACTCGCTGTCGTGGAAGAAAGCGACGTAATTGCCGAACCAGATGAAGCCCTTGAGGTAAGGCTGGCTCAGCCGGTAGCGTTCCAGCGAATAGAAGACCGCCGTGACGAAGGGGATCAGCACCGCCACGCACACCAGCAGCGCCGGCATGCTCAGCAGATAGGGCAGGGCACGGCGGAAGGCAGGCGATGATCCGCGGCGGCGCGGCGTCAGATCGGCGGTCACGGCCATGGCGGCTCAGCTCGATACGAACGTGGATGATTGATTGCCGTTCCCCTCATCCGCCCTTTCGCGGCTCTGCCGCGACCGGCCACCTTCTCCCAGAGGAGAAGATGGACGAACCGCCTCGCAGGACGATGTCCTTCTCCCTTAAGGGAGAAGGTGGTCCGAAGGACGGATGAGGGATGCGAGGCCTAAGCACTCAAGACGCGAAGCAGCATTGATTTCGCTTTGAAAAGCCAAATCGATCGCGGCTTTCGCCACGCGAGGCTGCTTAGCCGAGCCCGGCGTCCTTGAGCTGCTGGTCGGTCGAGGCCGCTAGCTTGTCGAGCCCTTCGCCGACCGGCAGTTCCTTCGACACCATCTGCTGCAGGGTCGACGCCCATTCGGTGGTGAGGTCGGAGAACAGCGGTTGCGCCGTGAAGTAGATCTTGGCGCCGGGCGAGGAGGCATCGAGCTGGTCGATGTAGCCCGGATAGCTCTTGTTGATCTTGGCGCGCCATTCCGCGTCCGCCACCACGGACTTCCGCACCGGGTTGACGAGGTCCATCTTGCGGGCGCCGAAGAGGTCGTGCTCGACCGAGGAGGCCCACTGCATCCACATCCAGGCCGCGTCCTTCTGCTTGGAATAGGTCGACATGGCGAGCGACCAGATCCAGACGTTGGGGGTCGGGGCCTTGGCGGCCGGGTTCGGCGCGAAAGCATGGAAGCCGAGGTCGCCCGCCTGCTTGTTGTCGCCGCCGTTCATGAAGTAGCCGAGGATGTCGGCGTCGTAGATCATTCCCGAGGCGCCGGCACCGAGGTCCGTCCCGACCTGGTACCAAGTATAGGTGGACCAGTTCTTCGGTCCCGAGTCCTGGATCATCTTGACCCAATCGGCATGGAATTGCTTCGACTCGGCCGTGTTCATGGCGGCCTTGAGCTTGCCGTCCGTGACCGTGAAGTCTCTCTGGCCGAAATTGGTATAGGCCGAGAGGAATCCGGGATGGATCGTGGCCCAGGAGCGCGAGCCGCGGACGCCGATGCCGTAGGGGCCGCCCGCATCCTTCTGGAACTTGGCCGCGACTTCCATCAGGGACGCCATATCCTTCGGCGGCTCCAGCTTCAGCTTGTCGTACATTTTCTTGTTGTAGGTGATCGAGTTGAGCTCGTAGCCCCACGGGATGCACCACTGCTTCGCGTCCGATGAACCGAGCGGCGCGCCGGCGACGCCGTTCCAGGCCGTCGAGGCCCGCAGCCCCGGCAGCACGTCGTCCCAATCGTAGGAAGGGTTGGTCTTGGCGCTCTGGATGTAGGGGTTGAGGTCCTCGATCCATCCGGCCGGGCCATAGGTCCAGGTCTGGTAGGCGCCGGTCATGAACGCATCGTACTGGTCCGACTTCGACGACAGCGCCGCCACGACCTTGTCGAAATAGACGTCCTCGGGGAAGACGTCGTATTTGACGTCCATGCCGGTCAGGGTTTTGAACGATTCGATGTCGGCGATCATCGCATCCGCATAGGGATGCTTGTTCAAGAGCAGCTTGATCGTCTTGCCCTTGTTGGCCTGCCAATCGTAGTCCGCCGCCATGGCCCGGGTCGATGCCATCCCCATCAGCGAGTGGGCAGCCGCGGCGCCGATGCCGAGCTTCGCGGTGCGGCCCATCAGTTCACGCCGGCTCATTCGCTTCGCCGCATAGGCGGCGAAAATATCCTTTTCCTTGTCGTACATGTCAGTTCCTCCCTCGGTGTCGTCGACGAAATTGTTCTTGGTCTTGCCGGCCGTTTCAGGCGCCGGGTTGCGGTCCGACGAGGACGCTGGCTGTCCTCTCATCGGTCAGAAGGCCGTGCAGCAATCCACTGGCCAGCACGGCCCGGATCGCCTCCGGTTTGTTGGCGCCGCCGGCCACGGCAACGAGCTTGCCGAGTTTCAGATCTTCGTAGGCGAGCGACGCCAGACGGCCCGTAAGTTCGGTCTCCACTCGTCGGCCATGCCGGTCGAAGAAATGGCCGAGAATTTCCCCGCAGCCGCCGGCGCGTTCGATGTCGGCGTATTCTTCCGCCTCGACCATGCCGGACGCGACCAGCGACGCGTCGCTGCCGTCGGCCGTACCGATCCCCACGAACCGCAACGTCGAGGCCCGCGACAGTGCGAAAACCTCGCCGATCCCCTTCTGCGACAGGAGGACGGCGCGATCCTCGGCCGAGTTGAGGCAGAAGGGAACCGGCAACACGTAAGCTTCGGCCCCCGTGCGTTCGACGATGCGGTTGATCACGTCGAAGGGGTTGGCCGCGAAACGTCGCGTAAAGCCGCCGAGCAGCGAGACGAAGCGGACGTTGGTCTGCTCGAGCCGGGGCAGGTGCTGCACGCAGGCCGCGAGCGTGCGGCCGTGCCCGAGGCCGATCACGCGATCCTCGCCCTTCTCACACGCGAGACGCAGGTAACGCCCCCCGATGACGCCAAGGGATCGCAGCGGCAGGGCTTCGTTGTCGACGTTGGGTGCGACCTCGCAGAAGGACAGGCCGAAAAGCCGGCACACTTGCTGCTCCAACCGGACGCAACGGGAAATCTGGCCATCGATGAAGATCCGGACCATGCCCTCCCGAGAGGCGCGGGCGATCAGCCGATGCGCCTTGACGTTGGGTATGTTGAGACGGGTCGCGACCTCGCTCTGGGTCAGACGTCCGATATGATGCAGCCAGGCCGCGCGAGCCGCCAGACTCGAATCGTCTTCCTGAAGCAGATTCGGTTCGACGTTTCGCAATGCTTCCGACCCTGAACATTAATTCTCATTATGTAAAAAGTTTCACGTCTTCCAGGCGCCGTCAAGCGCTTTCACCGGAACTGTTCGGCTGGGCCATTGGCCGACGTTTTGTCAAGACTTGGGATCGGCGTCAGGCGACCGTGTTAAATTTCAAGTGTTGAAAAAGTTTTACGACCCTGCTTCCCTATCCGGAGGTGAACGCGGCGGGGAGGCCCGGGCGTACACGCCTTGGTCTGGCGTCTTCGCAGAAGGACGCTCAGGGAGGAGCGAACGCCATGCCCTTCACGCTGTCATTGAGCACCAATCCGTTCGTCAACCGCTTCGCCGAGCCGGAAGACCTCGTGCATGTTCTTGCCGCCGACGTCGGCATCGGCCACATTCAACTAACGCACGAGTTCGTCAACCCGTCATGGCCTGCGGACCTCGTCCGCCGCCTGACGGCCCGAATGGCCAGCGCTTGCGCCCGCGAGCGTCTCGAGGTCACGTCCCTGATGACCGGCCCCTACGGGCGTCTCAACCACTTCGGCCATCCCGACCCGGATGTCCGCCGCTATTACGTCGACTGGTTCAAGACCTTGGCCGATATCGCGGCCGACCTCGGTTGCCCGGCCGTCGGCACTCAATATGCCATCCTGACATTTCGAGACTTCGACGATATCGGACGCCGCGAGGCCATCATGGCGCATGCGCTCTCGTGCTGGCAGGAGGTTGCCGAGCATGCCGGTCGGCGCGGTCTCGCCTACCTGTTCTGGGAGCCCATGTCGGTCGCGCGCGAACTCGGCCACACCCAAGCCGAGACGCAGCAGCTTCAGGACCGGATCGATGCCGCGAAGCTGGCGATCCCGCTGAAGCCGATGGTCGACATCGACCATGGCGACGTGACGTCGTCCGACCCTGCCGACACGGACCCCTTCGCCTGGGCCCGGAACTTCGCCACCCAATCGCCGATCATCCACATCAAGCAGAGCTCGATGAACAAGGGCGGCCACTGGCCGTTCACGGCGGCTTACAATCGCGAGGGCCGCATACAACCGGAGCCCCTGCTCGACGCCGTGAAAGCCGGTGGTGGTCACGATAACGAGCTCTGCCTCGAACTCGCGTTCCGGGAACGCGAACCTACGGATCGTGCCGTCGTGTCGGCGATGCGGGAATCGGTGGCGTTCTGGGCACCCTATGTCGAAACCGGCACCAGGAAGGCGGCGTAAGCCGGCGGCCTTCGGACAGGTTCTCAATCCGGTCCCGGTGCGGTCGGATGAGCCCACGCGGTCTCGGTAAAGGCCTGTCGAAACCTTCGCCGCACCGACGATTTTTCCCGGCTTGGGTGCTGTCGGGCGCGAGGCGCCGCGGATCCCGACGCGACGTGGTGAAGCCATGGCGGACAGCAACAGCACACGCAGCATCGGTTTCGTGGGTCTCGGCGCCATGGGGCTTTCGGTGGGTGCAGAACCTCGCTCGGGCGGGTTATCGCGTGCAGGGCTTCGATCTCGCGACCGGAGCGCTCGCGACCTTGGAAGAGGCGGGCGGTGCGGCAATGGCCTCCAGCGCCGAGGCGGCCTCGGGCGCGGAGGCACTGATCGTCATGGTGGTCGATGCCGATTAGGCCCGTGCCGTCGAGGACATCGCGGCGCGCGTCGAAGCCGCCGGACGCCCTTTCGTGGACGCGCCGGTGTCGGGAGGTGCAGCCGGGGCCAGGGCCGCTTCGCTCACCATCATGGCGGCGGCTCCCGCGGCGCACCGCGGGCGTGCGGGCGATCCTCGATAGGTAGGGCAAGGTCGTCCATGTCGGGGAGCGGCCCGGCCAAGGCGCCGTGGTCAAGACCGTCAACCAGCTCCTATGTGGGATCCATATCGCGGCTGCGGCGGAGGCCCTTGCCCTTGCCGAGAAGGTCGGGGTCGATCCTGCGGTCCTGCTCGAGATCGTGGGCGGATCTGCGGCGCGAGCTGGAGGCTGCGCGATCGCGGGCCGCGCATGCTGGAACCGGATCCCGATGTCGCGAGCGCGGTCGACATTTTCGTCAAGGTCCTCGGCATCGTCATGGAAGCGGGCCGCGACAGCAAGGCGGCTCTGCCGCTCGCCGCCTTGGCCCACCAGCTCTTCTTGGCGGCCTCCGCCCAGGGGCACGGCAAGGCGGACGACAGTCAGCTCATCCGCAGCTACCGCCAGCTCAACGGCACGGCCTGACAGGACTCGGCGCCACCGGACCAAGGGCCTGAACCTCCGGCTCGGCACCTCATGGCCCGCACGGCTTCACAACTGTGGCGAAGCGGCCTGCGGCGTGCTTTCGCCTTGCGCGCCGCAGTGCGGTACACTAGTTCTCCTCTACAGTGATCGAGGCATTACGATGCGTCGACACGGCGTTTTTGAGGCCCTCGCGGGCCTCGCGGAGTGATCATGCCGGGGTTGTTGGATCAGTACCTACCGCTCGCGATCTTCATCGTCGTGGCGCTCGTCATCTCGGGGGCCTTGCTGGTCGCGCCTTTCATCGTGGCCTTCCAGGCGCCAGATCCCGAGAAACTGTCCGCCTATGAATGCGGTTTCAATGCCTTCGACGATGCCCGCATGAAGTTCGACGTCCGCTTCTACCTCGTGTCGCTGCTGTTCATCATCTTCGACCTCGAAGTCGCGTTTCTGTTCCCTTGGGCGGTGGCGTTCCACGATGTCGGCATCGTCGGGTTCTGGTCCATGATGGCGTTTCTCGGCGTGCTCACCATCGGCTTCATCTACGAATGGCAGAAGGGCGCCCTCGAATGGGATTGATCCTCGACAAGACGGCCGTCGCGCCATCGCACGAGACCCTCGTCTCGCCGGTGCCGCCCCAAGGCGGCCGTCCACTCATCGATCCCCGCACCGGTCGAGCCATTCCGTCCGACGACCCCTATTTTTCGGGCCTCAGCGGTCAACTGGCCGACAAGGGCTTCATTCTGACCGCGACCGATGACCTGATCAACTGGGCCCGGACCGGGTCGTTGATGTGGATGACGTTCGGTCTCGCGTGCTGTGCCGTCGAGATGATGCAGTTCTCCATGCCGCGTTACGACTCGGAGAGGTTCGGCTTCGCGCCGCGAGCCAGCCCGCGGCAGTCAGACCTGATGATCGTAGCCGGCACCCTGACCAACAAGATGGCGCCTGCTCTGCGCAAGGTCTACGACCAGATGCCGGAGCCGCGCTACGTGATCTCGATGGGGTCCTGCGCCAACGGTGGCGGCTACTACCACTATTCCTACTCGGTGGTTCGCGGTTGCGACCGGATCGTTCCGGTCGACATCTACGTGCCGGGCTGCCCTCCGACCGCCGAAGCGTTGCTGTACGGCGTTCTTTTGTTGCAGCGCAAAATCCGCCGGACCGGAACCATCGAACGGTGATCGTTCTGCTGGTTCGGTGCGGAATCGAGGTCTTTCAAGAATGATGGATAGTGTGTCGCCTTTGGACGCCGAACTTGGGCAGGCCGTGGTCTCGGCTTTCCCGGAAAACGCGGTCAAGGTCCAGACGGCTTTCGACGAATTGACGCTGTCGACCGAACCCGGGCACTGGGTTGAGGTAATCCGCTTCCTTCGCGACGACCCTCGTTGCCTTTTCGTCAATTTCCTCGACCTCTGCGGGGTGGACTACCCGCAACGCGAAGAGCGTTTCGACGTCGTGGTTCACCTCCTGTCGCCGAAGTACAATCGGCGGGTGCGCGTCAAGGTCAGGGCCGACGAGGCGACGCCGCTTCCCTCGCTGGTTTCGGTGTTTCCGTCGGCCAACTGGTACGAGCGCGAGGCCTACGACCTTTACGGCATCCTGTTCTCCGGCCACCCCGACCTGCGCCGCATCCTGACCGACTATGGCTTCGAGGGCCACCCGTTGCGCAAGGACTTCCCGATGACCGGGTTTGTCGAAGTCTGGTGGAACGATGCCGAGAAGCGGGTCGTCAACCGGCCTGTGCGGCTGACCCAGGACTTTCGGGACTGGGACTTCCTGTCGCCGTGGGAAGCAATGGATGTCGCGTCCCTGCCCGGGGACGAGAAGGCCTCGCGTCCGCCCGACGGCGACAAGGCGAAAGCGTCATGAACGATCAGAATACCCGCAACTTCTCGATCAACTTCGGGCCGCAGCATCCGGCGGCCCACGGCGTGCTGCGCCTCGTGCTGGAACTCGACGGCGAGATCGTGGAGCGGGTCGATCCGCATATCGGCTTGCTGCATCGCGGCACCGAGAAGCTGATGGAATCGCGGACCTACGTCCAGAACATCCCCTACTTCGATCGGCTAGACTACGTCTCGCCGATGAACCAGGAACATGCTTTCTGCCTGGCGATCGAGAAGATGCTGGGACTCGAAGTCCCGCGTCGCGCGCAACTCATCCGGGTGCTCTATTGCGAGATCGGGCGGATCCTGTCGCATCTCCTGAATACGACAACGCAGGCGCTCGATGTCGGGGCGTTGACCCCGCCTCTCTGGGGCTTCGAGGAGCGCGAGAAGCTGATGGGCTTCTACGAGCGCGCCTCCGGCGCCCGATTGCACGCCAATTACTTCCGGCCGGGCGGTGTCCATGCCGACCTGCCGAAGCAACTCGTCGAGGACATCGGGGCGTTCTGCGCACCGTTCCTGAAGGTCGTCGACGATCTCGAAGCCTTGTTCATCGACAACCGTATCTTCAAGCAGCGCAACGTCGATATCGGCATCGTAACGCTCGACGAGTGCTGGGCGTGGGGCTTTTCGGGCGTCATGGTGCGCGGTTCGGGGGCCGCCTGGGATCTGCGCAAGAGCCAGCCCTACGAATGCTACGAGGAGATGGAGTTCGACATACCGGTCGGCCGCAACGGCGACAATTACGATCGGCAGGTCATCCGCATGGAGGAGATGCGCCAATCGACCTTCATCATGCAGCAGTGCGTGACGAAGCTCCTGGCCCCGGAAGGGCAGGGGCCCGTGTCGACGCGCCAGGGCAAAGTCGCACCACCGCCGCGGGCCGAGATGAAGCGCTCGATGGAAGCGCTGATCCACCACTTCAAACTCTACACCGAGGGCTTCCACGTGCCGGCCGGCGAGGTCTACGCGGCGGTCGAGGCACCGAAGGGCGAATTCGGCGTCTATCTCGTGAGCGACGGCACCGACAAACCGTACAGGTGCAAAATCCGCGCGCCGGGTTTCGCCCATCTCCAGGCCATGGATTTCATGTGCCGGGAACACATGCTGGCCGATGTCTCGGCTATCCTCGGCTCGCTCGATATCGTGTTCGGCGAGGTGGACCGCTGATGCTGCGGATCGTCACGGTTGCTGCGGCTTTCCTGGCCGCCACGACGGTGGCCAAAGCCGATGCTTCGACGGTCGGACAGTTGCTGAAGGACGGCTACGAAATCAAGACGGCGTTCTCGGATGGGACCGGTGGCGCCTATATCGTTCTGCAAAAGGGCACCGGCGCCTACATGTGCCATTCCAGCCCCCGGCAGACTTGCGAAAAACTGAACTGACGGAACACCAATGGCCGTTCGCCGCCTCGCCGAAATCCAGCCGGAAAGCTTCGACTTCACGCCGGAGAACCGCACCTGGGTGGACCGGCAGATCAAGAAGTATCCGCCGGGCCGGCAGGCCTCGGCCGTCATGGCATTGCTGCGTCGTGCGCAGGTACAGCACGATGGATGGCTGCCGAAGCCGGCGATCGAAAAGGTCGCTGCCATCCTGGGCATGCCCTACATTCGCGTCCTCGAGGTCGCGACCTTCTATTCGATGTACAACCTGTCTCCCGTGGGCAAGTATTTCATCCAGTTCTGCGGCACGACCCCCTGCGTGCTGCGCGGTGCCAACGACATCAAGGCGGTTCTCGAGTCGAAGGTCGGGCCTCAGAGCCATATCTCGGCGGACGGCAACTTCTCCTGGCTCGAGGTCGAGTGCCTGGGCGCCTGCTGCAACGCCCCCATGGTGCAGATCAACGACGACTATTACGAAGACCTGACGACCGAGAACTTCACAACGTTGCTCGACGACTTGGCGTCGGGGCGCGAGGTGCGTCAGGGGTCGCAGACCGGGCGGCTGACCTCGGAGCCCGTGGGAGGCCTCACGTCGCTGACCACCTTCTATGGCGTGGACGGCAAGAGCGACAGCTTTGCGACCGACAAGCTGACGGATGATGCGCAGGTCCTGAGCGCGGCCGATCAGGACCCGGCCTTCGATGCCGCCTTGGCGGCGCACGACCGGTCGGATCGCGCCGCATCCGAACTCAAGGCGCAAGACGTGACGTCGCAGGATCTCGGGCACGGGGGTTTGGACGGTCAGCGTGATCTCGCAACCGCGCGACCGGAAGGCTCCGTCGCCGAAACCGGGACCCGGACCGAAGTCCCGGTCGGCACCGATCAAGCAGAGTCCTCGGCCATGCACAAGCCGCCGGCCGACGACGGCGCGTCCAAGACCGACAAGGCCTGAGGGGAAAACGGCGATGCTCGACGACAAGGACCGCATCTTCCTGAACCTCTACGGCTTCGGCGATTGGCGCCTCGAAGGCGCGCGCAAGCGCGGCGTCTGGGACGGCACCAAGGGGCTGATCGAGAAGGGCAAGGACTGGATCATCAACGAGATGAAGACGTCCGGGCTGCGCGGGCGCGGCGGCGCCGGCTTCCCGACCGGCCTCAAATGGTCGTTCATGCCGAAGCCCGACCCGGCGCGGCCGTCCTATCTCGTGGTCAATGCTGACGAGTCGGAGCCCGGAACCTGCAAGGATCGCGAGATCATGCGGAACGACCCGCATCTCTTGATCGAGGGTTGCCTCATCGCGTCCTTCGCGATGCACGCCAACGCCTGCTACATCTACATCCGCGGCGAGTACGTTCAGGAAGCCGACCGGCTCGATGCCGCGATCGACGAGGCCTACGAGGCGCGTCTCGTCGGCCCCGATAACATCCACGGCTATCCGTTCGACATCTACCTGCATCGCGGCGCCGGTGCTTACATCTGCGGCGAGGAAACGGCGCTTCTCGAATCACTCGAGGGCAAGAAGGGGATGCCGCGGCTGAAGCCGCCGTTCCCGGCCAATATGGGGCTCTACGGCTTCCCGACGACGGTGAACAACGTCGAATCGATTGCGGTCGCGCCGACGATCCTGCGTCGCGGCGGCGCGTGGTTCGCGAGCTTCGGCGCCAAGAACAACACGGGGACGAAGCTCTTTTGCGTATCGGGCCACGTGAACACGCCCTGCAACGTCGAGGAGGCGATGTCGATCCCGTTCCGGGAACTCATCGACCGGCATTGCGGCGGCATTCGTGGCGGGTGGGACAATCTGCTGGCCGTGATCCCCGGCGGATCCTCCGTGCCCTGCGTCCCGGCCAACGAGATCATCGACGCGCCGATGGATTTTGACACGTTGCGCAACCTGAAATCGGGTCTCGGGACGGCGGCCGTGATCGTCATGGACCGGTCGACCGACATCATCCGGGCCATCGCCCGCATCAGCTATTTCTACAAGCACGAGAGCTGTGGGCAGTGCACGCCCTGCCGCGAGGGCACGGGCTGGCTCTGGCGGGTGGTGAGCCGCATGGCGGAAGGGCGGGCGCAGAAGCGCGAGATCGATGCCTTGCTGGAAGTCACCACGCAACTCGAAGGCCACTCGATCTGTGCCCTCGGCGATGCGGCGGCATGGCCCGTGCAGGGCCTGATCCGGCATTTTCGGCCCGAGATCGAACGGCGCATCGATACCTATATGGCGAACCCGCATCCCGAACCGATCCGGATCGCTGCGGAATAACGTGATGGCGTGCTCGATGTGCGCTGCGGCGGCATCTCCCGCGGCGACTTCGGTTTGAGGAACTTGCGATGACCAAACTCATCGTCGACGGGACGGAAGTCGACGTCCCGGCCGACTACACGCTTTTGCAGGCCTGCGAAGCGGCCGGGGCCGAGATCCCGCGTTTCTGCTTCCATGAACGGCTGTCGATCGCCGGCAACTGCCGGATGTGCCTCGTCGAACTCAAAGGCGCCCCGAAGCCTATCGCGTCCTGCGCCTGGGGCGTACGCGATTGCCGGCCCGGCCCCAACGGGGAGGCTCCGGTCGTGTCGACGAAGTCGCCGCTGGTCCGCAAGGCGCGCAACGGCATCATGGAATTCCTGCTGATCAACCATCCGCTGGATTGCCCGATCTGCGATCAGGGCGGCGAATGCGACCTGCAGGATCAGGCCATGGCGTTCGGCGTGGCAGGGTCGCGCTTCCACGAGAACAAGCGCGCCGTCGAAGACAAATACATCGGGCCGCTGGTGCGGACCTCCATGAACCGCTGCATCCATTGCACGCGCTGCGTCCGCTTCACGGCCGAAGTGGCGGGAACCGGCGACATGGGCGCGATTGGTCGTGGCGAGGATATGGAGATCACCACCTACCTCGAATCGGCGATGGGGTCGGAACTGCAGGCCAACGTGGCCGACCTCTGCCCGGTGGGTGCCCTGCTGCAGAAACCCGCGGCCTTCAAGGCGCGGCCGTGGGAGATGAACAAGACCGAGGTCATCGACGTGATGGACGGCCTCGGCTCGAACATCCGGGTCGACTCGCGCGGTCGCGAAGTGCTCCGCATCCTGCCCCGCATCAACGATGCGGTGAACGAGGAATGGATCTCGGACAAGACCCGCCATATCGTCGATGGCCTGAAAACGCAGAGGCTCGATCGGCCTTATGTCCGGCGAGACGGGCGGCTCGTCCCGGCTACCTGGAGCGAGGCTTTCGCGGCGATCGCGGCCCGGGTGAAGGCCGCCTCCGCCGAGCGGATCGGCTTCATCGCGGGCGACCTCGTATCGGCCGAGGACATGTTCGCGTTCAAGGCCCTGGCCGACAAGCTCGGGTCGCCGAACATCGATTGCCGGCAGGACGGCTCGAAGCTTCACCCCCGCTACGGCCGCGGCTCCTATCTGTTCAACACCACGGTCGCTGGGATCGAGGACGCCACGTCGCTGCTCATCATCGGCAGCAATCCGCGGCGTGAGAGCCCGGTCCTCAACGCCCGCATTCGGAAGCGCTGGCGCATGGGGAACTTCCCGATCGAGGTGATCGGCGAAGCCGCCGACCTGACCTACGAGTACAAGTACCTCGGCGCCGGAACCGACACGATGTCCGACCTTCTCGGCAAGGTCGAGGCCAAGGGCGGGCGTCCCATGGTGATCCTGGGACAGGGGGCGCTGACGCGAGCCGACGGCGCCGCGGTCGCGGCGCTCGCGGCCAAGATCGCCAAGGGACTCGGCGCCGTGACCGAGGGTTGGAACGGCTTCTCGATCCTGCACACGGCGGCCTCCCGCGTGGCGGGCCTCGATCTCGGCCTCGTGCCGGGCGAGGGCGGTCTCGACGCGATCGACATGGCGAAGGCGGGCGCGCTCGACGTGCTGTTCCTGCTCGGGGCCGACGAGATCGAGGTCGGCCCCGGCGCCTTCGTGATCTACCAGGGCTCGCACGGCGACCGCGGCGCTCATCGGGCCGACGTGATCCTGCCCGGCGCCGCCTATACCGAGAAGGCGGGCCTTTACGTCAACATGGAGGGCCGCGTGCAGCAGTCGGACCGGGCCGTGTTCCCGCCCGGCGAGGCCCGCGAGGACTGGGCCATCCTGCGCGCCTTGTCGGATGTGCTCGGGGCCAAGCTGCCTTTCGACAATTACCGCGTGCTCAAGGCCGAGATGCAGAAGGCCGTGCCGCACATGGCGAAGGTCGAGCGCGTCACGCGCTTCGACGGCGACACCCTGGGCCCGCTGCTCGGTCTCGGTGGCGACCTCGACAAGGCGCCGTTCCACTCGCCCGTTACGGATTTCTATCTGACGAACCCGATCGCGAGGTCGTCGGCCGTCATGGCGGAATGTTCGGCCCTGTCGCTCGATCACATGCGTCAGGCTGCGGAGTAAGAGGATGACCGACGGATCCCCATCGCTGCTGCTGAAGCTGCTCGAAAGCGTCGTCTTCTGCGTCATCCTGCTGATCTACGTGGCCTACATCCTCTACGCGGACCGCAAGATCTGGGCGGCCGTGCAGTTGCGGCGGGGTCCCAACGTCGTCGGGCCCTGGGGACTGTTGCAGAGCTTCGCCGACTTCCTGAAGTTCGCGCTGAAAGAGCCCATCATCCCGGCCGGCGCCAACAAGGGCGTCTTCCTCCTGGCGCCGGTCGTCACGGGCACCCTGTCGATCTCGGCTTTCGCCGTGATCCCGGTCGATTGGGGATGGGCGGTCTCGAACCTCAACGTCGGGGTTCTCTACCTCTTCGCCATCTCGTCGCTCAGCGTCTACGGCGTCATCATGGCGGGCTGGGCCTCGAACTCGAAATACCCCTTCCTGTCGGCCCTGCGGTCCGCCGCCCAGATGGTGTCCTACGAGGTGTCGATCGGCTTCGTCCTGGTGACGGTGCTGCTCTGCGCGGGCTCGCTCAACCTGACCAACATCGTCCTGGCGCAGAACTCGTACCTCGGGCTTTTCGGCTGGTATTGGTTGCCGCTGTTGCCGATGTTCGTGATCTTCTTCATCTCGGCGCTGGCCGAGACGAACCGGTCGCCCTTCGACCTCGTCGAGGCCGAATCGGAACTCGTGGCGGGCTTCATGGTCGAATATTCGGCGACGCCCTACGTGTTGTTCATGCTGGGCGAATATGTGGCGATCGTCTCCATGTGCGCCGTCATGTCGATCCTGTTCCTGGGCGGCTGGCTCTCGCCGATCCCGTTCCCGCCCTTCACCTGGGTGCCGGGCGTCATCTGGTTCGTCCTCAAGACCTCGTTCATGTTCTTCCTGATCGCCATGGTGAAGGCCTTCGTGCCGCGTTACCGCTACGACCAGTTGATGCGGCTCGGCTGGAAGGTCTTCCTGCCGATCTCGCTCGTCTACGTGGTCCTCGTGGCGGGTTTCCTCGAGCTCACAGGCTGGGGCGGGACCTTCCATTGACGGCCCGCTCCCCTCGCTTCTTCAAAGGTGCCCCATGAGGCTCGACCAAGCCGCCAAGCAACTCTTCCTCACCGAGTTCCTCGGTGCCTTCGTGCTGTCCATGCGTTATTTCTTCAAGCCGAAGCCGACCCTGAACTACCCCCACGAGAAGAATCCGCAAAGTCCCAGGTTCCGGGGTGAACACGTGTTGCGCCGCTACCCCAATGGGGAGGAGCGATGCATCGCCTGCAAGCTTTGCGAGGCGATCTGCCCGGCCCAGGCCATCACGATCGAAGCGGGACCGCGCCGCAACGATGGCACGCGGCGGACCACCCGCTACGACATCGACATGGTGAAATGCATTTACTGCGGCCTGTGCCAGGAAGCCTGCCCGGTCGATGCCATCGTCGAGGGGCCGAATTCCGAGTTCTCGGTGGAGACCCGGGAAGAACTCCTCTATGACAAGAACAAGTTGCTTGCCAATGGCGACCGTTGGGAGCGTGAGATCGCTCGCAATCTGGCTGCGGATGCGCCTTACCGGTGAACCAGACGATCCACGGCGTCGTCCTCGAAGGCCGGCGGCCCGTGGCGCGGAGACAAGATTCAGCATGGTCGCGAGCGTCTTTCTTTTCTACGTCTTCTCCTTCGTGGCGATCGCTTCGGCCTTTCTGGTCATCGCGGCCCGCAACCCCGTCCATTCGGTTTTGTTCCTGATCCTCGCCTTCGTGAATGCGGCGGGGCTGTTCATGCTGCTCGGAGCCGAGTTCCTGGCCATGATCCTGGTCGTGGTCTACGTCGGTGCCGTGGCGGTCCTGTTCCTGTTCGTGGTCATGATGCTCGACGTCGATTTCGCCGTGCTGAAACAGGGCTTCCTGCAGTATTTGCCGCTGGGCTCGCTGATCGGCGCCATCGTCCTGATCGAACTCGTGCTGGTGGTCGGCGGCTGGACACTCGAACCTGCTCAGGACACGTTGCGCGCGGCGCCCATCCTGCCCGACGTCTCCAACACGACGGCGCTTGGCCGGATCCTGTACACGCAATACATCTATTTCTTCCAGATCGCCGGCTTCATCCTGCTGACCGCCATGATCGGGTCGATCGTATTGACGTTGAGGCATCGTCGGGGGATCAAGCGGCAGAGCATCGATGCGCAGAACCTGCGGGATCGCCGCACCGCGGTGCAACTGCGCAAGGTCCCGTCGCGCGCGGGCCTTTAGCCGAACGAGACTGGGGGACGGCCGCGATTCGCTGGTCCCGTCCCTCGGGTGATCGATTATTGATTGGCATGGCGCCGGTCGGATCCTGAGGTCCGGCTGTCGGACTGCCCGGAGACCATCATGGCTGTCGGCCTAACGCATTACCTCATCGTCGCGGCGATCCTGTTCACGCTGGGGGTCGCCGGGATCATCCTCAACCGCAAGAACATCATCATCATTCTGATGTCGGTCGAGTTGATCCTGCT
>CAXUOD010000087.1:0-20299 GCA_964252585.1 uncultured Lichenihabitans sp.
CCCACGCGGGACCGTGCTGATGGACGCCGGCTACGGCGCCGACACGAAGCTGCGCTCCGCCATCACCGAACTCGGTCTCACCTACGCGGCCGGCATCCAGCCGCATACCTCGGTGTGGCGGCCCGGGGAGGGGCCGCTGCCGCCAAAGTCCTGGTCTGGCCGGGGACGGCCGACGAGCCAGCGGCGTCGCGATGCCGAGCACCACCCTCCACTCGCCACTCCTCTCGGCTTTGCCGAGGGAGGCTCTGGCTCGCTCCGCCCGTCAAGGTCAAGGACCTCGCGCTGGCTTTGCCGGCATCGGCCTGGGAGACGATCACCTGGCGCGAGGGCTCGGCCGGCCAGCTCACGTCCCGGTTTGCGCGGCTGCGAGTCCTGGCCGCCCATCGCGACGAGAGGCTGAAGGAAAGCCGGCCGGAAGCGTGGCTCCTCGTCGAAGGCCCGAGGACGAGGAGCAGCCCACGAAGTATTGGCTCAGCACACTACCTGAAAGCATCAGCTTCGCCGATCTGGTCGACGCCACGAAACTTCGGTGGCGCATCGAGCGTGACTATCAGGACCTGAAACAGGAGGTCGGCCTCGGCCACTATGAAGGGCGAGGCTGGCGCGGTTTCCACCACCATGCCACGCTGTGCATCGCCGCCTACGGCCTCCTGATCTGTGAGCGGGGAGCCTTTCCCCCCTCAGGATCGCTCGCAGCCCGCAAACTCCAACAGGCTGTCGTTTCCCCACGTGGACGACCTGACCCTGCCACCGCTCCGTCCGGAGCGGCACGTGAGCAACTCGATCGCGACCATGCGGCGGAGGCTCACCGTCGCCCTCGCCAGGACGCTCAGCCGATGTCCATGCTGCCTCGCGCCGCCCCGTAAAGCCTCGCGCATCGGTCTTTTATGACGCAGTAAGATTAGGCCTCGCGAACACGTCGAGGCTTGTCCCGGTCAGCAGGTCCGCGAGGTGAACGGACGTGTCGCCCGCTCATGGATCGGCCCTGCAGCGATGCGGCGGCCCTGAGCATCCCCCCGAGCGACCGAGGGTCAGGCCGCGGCATCGACTACGGCGCGCTCGTAAAGACCGACGAGGTCTCCGACGGTCACTGGGAATACAATCTCGTCCGCAGCGGTGAAGGGGTCGGCACCAAGCTCGTCCTCGAGCCGCGCCACCAGAATAGCGAAGCAGAGCGAGTCGAGTCCCGATTTCAGCAGCGGAAGGTCCTCGGTCAAGGGCGCAAGGGTTTTGTTCTGCTCGGCCGCTACCCTTTCCAGGGCTGAAAGCACGATGGCTCGCGTGGACATGTTGGCACCTCCGGAGAAAGAACCTTTTCATGCAACCGGGGCAGCAGAGAATCAAGCACAGGCTCAGTCAACGGCATGTGATCCTATGCAACGGAGCAACCGCTGGCGTCTAAGCCCACTAGAGCGTACCTTTCGCCGGTCGGGCCCGCAACGACGCCTTCAGCACGATCGGAGGTCGGACTTGCAGGCGGCCTGCGCTCGACCCAGAACCGACCATCGCCGCGGGAACCCAAGTCTATGCCGCACAGCGTGCCGAACAACCGCACGGCCGCCGAAGTGCTGGTCGATCACCTCGTGATCAACGGCGTCGACCACGTCTTCTGCGTACCCGGCGAGAGTTATCTCGCGGTGCTCGATGCGTTCCACGACCGCGACATCGCGGTGACGGTGTGCCGGCAGGAGGGCGCCGCCGCCATGATGGCCGACGCCTATGGCAAGAGCACCGGGAAGCCGGGCATCTGCTTCGTCACGCGGGGGCCGGGCGCCACCAACGCGTCGGCCGGGATCCACGTGGCCCAACAGGACTCGACGCCCGTCATCGTCTTCGTCGGGCAGGTGCAGCGTTCGGTCAAAGGGCGGGACTCGTTCCAGGAACTCGATTATGGCGCCGTCTTCGGCAGCATGACCAAATGGGTCGCCGAAATCGACTCCCCCGAGCGGATGCCCGAGTTCGTGGCCCGCGCCTTCCACGTCGCGCTGAGCGGCCGGCCGGGCCCCGTCGTGCTGGCCTTGCCACGCGACGTGTTGAACGCCCGCGTCGCGGTCGACAACATCCCTGCAACCTCTCGGATCGAGACGGCGCCGGGTCCGTCCGACATGGATCGGCTCCAGACGCTGCTCGGCGGCGCCCGGCGGCCCATCATGGTGGTGGGCGGCAGCCGTTGGGACGAAGCCTCGCGCGCGGCGCTTCACGGCGTCGCCGAACGGTTCCGGTTGCCCGTCATGACGAGCTACCGGCGCGCGCCACTCTTCGACGCGCTGCACCCGCACTATGCCGGAGACCTCGGCCTCGCGCCGAACCCTCGGCTCGTTGCCCGCGTGCGCGATGCCGACCTGCTGCTCGTCGTCGGCGCCCGCTTGAGCGAGATTGCGACGCAGGGCTATGGGCTCTTCGACGGGCTGGCCGAGAAGCCCAAGCTCGTCCACGTCTACCCGGAAGCTGAGGAACTCGGCCGGGTATTCCGGACCGCCCTCGCGATCCATGCGACGCCCGCCCGGTTCATCGAGGCGCTGGGCGCCCTCAAGCCCGTCCCGGAGCCGAGATGGGTGGGCAGCGTCGCCGAGGCCCATGGCGAGTACATCGGCTGGAGCGAGGTCGCGACGCCGCAGCCGGGGGGCGTCAATCTCGGCGAGGTGATGGTCTGGCTGCGTGACAATCTTCCGGCCGACGCCATCCTGTGCAACGGAGCCGGCAACTACGCCGCTTGGATCCACCGTTTCTTCCGTTTCCGTCGCTTCGGCAGCCACATCGCGCCGACCTCCGCCTCCATGGGGTACGGCATACCGGCCGCGGTCGCGATGGCACGGCTTCATCCGGGTCGCACCATTGTGTCGATCAACGGCGACGGAGACTTCCTCATGAACGGTGCGGATTTCGCAACCGCCGTGCAATACGATCTGCCGATCATCGCGGTCGTGGCCGACAACGGGATCTACGGCACGATCCGCATGCATCAGGAGCGCGAATATCCCGGACGCGTCTCGGCTACGACTTTGAAGAACCCGGACTTCGCGGCCTATTCGCGGGCTTTCGGCGGCTTCGGTGCCACTGTCGAGCGCACGTCGGAGTTCGCAGCCGCGTTTGCGGCCTCGCGGGCCTCGGGGCTGCCGTCGATCATCCACCTCAAGATCGATCCCGAGGCGATCACGCCCGGCCAGACGCTGAGCGGCATCCGGGAGAAGGCGCTGGCTGCGGCATACGTGATGTGACTTACACCCTCGACCATTCGAAGGTCGTAGTGGATGCGCTTGTCGCGGCTAGGTGCTGTCCTAGACCTGAACCCTGGCGCTCGTTCTGAGATAGCAGGCGATCGTCTCGCTAAGGATGGGGCGGGTGAGGCACGTCGCCCGCTCAAGAGCGATAACGGATACGAACAAAGCCTCGCCGGTCGGTTGGGAGAGGTCGGGGCTCGAATGGTGGCGCTTCGACCTTGCCGGTCACCGCATCTCGTTGTTGACCTTCCTTGATCCGCCGCGTTGACGCTTCCACCGGCGCTGCGCCGTCGATGACATCGATCATCGGCTGACCAAGCCAAAGCACCCCTGGACCAACGGCGGAGCCAGCTTGAGGCTCCGGCCAGCAGAGCTGGCTGGAGAAGCTGGCGTAGGTCAGGTCGAGCGGATGAACCGGACGCTGAAAGAAGCAACAGTCCGACGCTACCACTACGAAACAAACGATCAACTCCGGCAGCATCTCGCCGACTTCGTCAACGCCTACAATTTCGGTCGGCGACTCAAAACTCTCCGTGGCCTGACGCCCTATGAAGCAATCTGCGCCGCCTGGACAAAACAGCCCGATCGCTTCTCACTCAACCCGCTCCACCAGATGCCGGGCCTGAACATCTAGCGCCGTACCACCGGACGGTTGATGCCGACCCAGTTTGGCAATCTCGAGCACCGGTCGACGGTCTGAGGAAAGCAGGGTGATGTGCGCCCGTTGAACGTGCTCTACCGGTCGGCGAAGGTTCTCGATGACTCTGCAGCCAACCGCGCTGTTGAGCCGAGACAGAAGTGAGACAGTTTGAGTCATGCGGTGCGAAGTCCACTCGCGCGCTCCCATCTGCAATGGCCGATCCGACATCCTGAGCCCTCCCAGGGTCCGGGAAGAGGTGCAGATCTGGCGCCGACGTGTCTCCTCGGATCATGCGGTTGATGTTTCGATCCTGCGGATCAGTCGCGCTCCCATGTCAGACGCTTCCGGAGAACGGTGCGGGGCGAACGTGAGGCCGCGGACTACTCTCGCTCGGAAGACCAGGGAAAATTCACGTATCGGTCACGCGTGTCGTAGCAGATGTTGCCATACATCTTGAGATAGGCGCTTCGCCGCACCGGGTCGGAAAAAGCCGCTGCCGGATCGGCCAGATCCGCCTCGTACTGGGCAATGTTGTTGCGGGTGAGAGCGACGGGAAGGATGTCCATGGCCTGAGGAATACTCTTTCCCTGGAGCCAATCGCCCGCGTACTGACCCATGGCATAGCCGAAGACCGGCGAGGCCAGGGCGATGCTGGCCTTGAAGGGACCGTTACCCTTCTTGATCTCGGACACCGCCTCGGGCTCCCCGTCGATGCCGCCGAGGAACTGGTCGGGCCGATCCTTCCTGGCGGCGCGCAACGCCTGGAGCGCGCCGAGCACGACCGCATCGCCACCGAGAACGACGTCGACGTTCGAGTTCGCGAGGAGGATCGTGTTCATGGTGGCAAAGCCGCTCTGTTTGTTGACCGGGCTCGGCGCGATGTCAGCGACGATCGTGACGCCGGGAAGCTTACCCAGCCCGTCCCGCATGGCTTCGAAGCGAGGCGTCAAGAACTGCATCGTGTCCTGGGTCAAGAGGACGACGGCGGCCTTGCCGCCGAGTTTGGTGTTGATGTGCTCGACGGCTGCGTCCGTCAGCGCTTTTCCCGTTGCATATTGCGGGGCGTTGAGCAGCAACGTCGCCGGTGGGGGCACGATGGTGCCCACAAAGCCTCCCGACCAGATCACCTCCTGCAGACTGTGACGGACGATCGCCGGATCGGACGACGTGGCGACCAGAGCGCCGACCTTGGACCTCAGGAACGACTGTATCTCTTCCGCAGCCTTGGCGGCATCGTTGTCCGCAAGGGCTCGGCGATACTCCAATCCGCGATCTTTCGCGGCCGCGGCCAGGCCGTGGTCGACGCCTTGCAAGAATTCGCGCTCGTTTTCCTGAACGAAGGCCAGCACCTTGGCTAGACCCGGGGGCGGATTGCAGGCGGGCGCCGTCGCGTCGAAGACCGGGAGAACGGTTCGTTGCGTCAGGCCCGCCGCGCCTTCCACGGCGTTCGCGGGGGCGAGCGCCACCGTCATCGCTGCCACGAAAGGAACGATCCGCAGCGCGGCCAACCACAGATGTCCGGCTGGGGTTCTGTCCGACAGCATGGGAGTGCCTCCTCCCTTGTTTGCACCAGCACTTGCGGACGTCAACCTTCTTCAGACGCAAGGTCCATGCCCGACAGCGTTCGTGACGCACTCCGTTCCGTGTGGCCGCCCATCATCCCGCTACGGTGGCGTGCCTCGGCTTGGACGAAAACACCAGCTGAGCGACAGTGCCGGGCGGCCGCTGCCGATAGTGGATTTTGGTCCCCAGGGTCTCGCACATGGCATTGACGATTCGCGTGCCGACGCCGGAGCCCTTGGCGGGCACACCCTCGGCGCGGCCGACACCGTCATCCTCGACGACCAGTTCCGCCTGTTCGTCAGGCAGCCTTCGCAGCCGGACGCGGATTTCCCCTACCCCGTCGGGATAGGCATATTTGAAAGCGTTGGTGACGAGTTCCGTCACGACCACGCCGAGGTTGATGCTGGCATCGGTCTCGAGTTCGATCGGCTCCACCTCGTGCAGCAACGTCATGCCGCGGCCCTGGATGCGCATCGAGTCGCGGAGGTGATCGAGGAGCCCGGTCAAATACTCGTCCAAGGCAACCGAGCGCACGTTGGCGGAGCCGTAGAGCCGCCTGTGAACGAGCGAGATCGCGAGAATGCGGTCCTGCGTTTCCGCAAGGGCGTCCTTGGCGGCGCGATCCTTCAGTGCCTTCGACTGCAGGTTCACCAACGACGAGACGAGGGTCAGGCTGTTGGCGACCCGGTGATTGACCTCCGACAGCAGCACTTCGGCTCGATCGCGCGCCTGCGCCAGGTCCGCCGTGCGGGTGGCGACGCGCTGTTCGAGCGCGCCATTGAGCGCGTCGACCTCGTCGCGTGCCGCGCGAAGCTGCTTCGTGTAGCGAGCGATCCCGAACGCGGCGCCGCCGATGACGAAGACGATGACGAGCGAACCGACCGCCGATACCAGCCGAAGCCATCCGGTATTCCTGCGCTGCTCGACGACGCCGGACGTCAGCCGGCCGTCCGCTTTGCCGATGATTCCCGAGAAAAACACATTGGCCTCGTCCGTCAGAGCCTTACCGCTGTTGGTGCGAAACACGGCCAACGTCTCCTCTTCGCGCTGATCCCGCTTGAGAGCGATCGTCCGGTCGAGCTCGTCGAATTTGCGATCGATGATCGTGGTCAGGCGTTTCAGCACGACATCCTGATCGGGGTAGGAGAGCAGAAGGGTCTGCAGTGCCGACAGATGCCGCTGCGCCTGGATCTTGGCGGCTTGATAGGGAGCGAGATAGATCTCGTTGCCGGTGATGATGAAGCCGCGCTCGCTCGACTCGGCCGTCTGCATCGCATTTCGCAATTCGACCGCCGCCACGCGCGTGTTGCGCGCGGCGATCGCGCCCTCGAAATAGGACTGCGCCCGCTCGCTCAGCCAGACATTCATGGCGACGATCGTCATGAGGGCTACGAACCCGATCAGCAGGAAGGCGGAGGTCGAGCCGATGATGTAGCGCCTGGACATGGGCATCGGGCACTCCTGCCCTATTCCGGGTCGCCGTGCCACACTGGAATGGTGCGGTTCGGACCAAGGTTCGGCGGCCCGGAACAGTAGGATGGTCTCGCTGGATTTTACCTCTCTTTCGGCCGGACAGGCCAGTCCGGCGGGCGGATATCGCGCCCCCCCTCAGGGTGGCACGATCTCGGCGAAATGGCAGGCCGAGAGATGCTCGGCCTCGATGACGCGGCTCAACGGCAACTCCACCCTGCAACGCTCGACCGCCATGGGACATCGCGGATGGAAAGGGCATCCGGAGGGGATAGCGAGGGGACTGGGCAGTTCTCCGGTGATCTCGGCCACCGTCGAGCGCCGCCCGCCCCGAAGTTTCGGTGCCGCCCGGAGCAGAGCCCTCGTATAGGGATGGCGCGGAGCCGCGAAGACGCGCGCGGCCGGCCCCGTTTCGACGACACGCCCGAGATACATCACGGCCACCCGATGCGCGATGTGCCGGACCACCCGCAGGTCGTGCGACACGAACAGGATCGCGAGCCCGAGCCGCTCCTGGAGCTCGAGCAGCAGGTTGACGATCTGCGCCTGGACCGAGACGTCGAGCGCCGACACGATCTCGTCGGCCACCAGCACCTGAGGCTCGACCGCGAGGGCGCGGGCAATGGCGATGCGCTGGCGCTGGCCGCCGGAGAACTGGTGGGGAAACCGGTCACCCGCCGTCGTGGGTAGCCTCACGAGCTCGAGCAGGCTCGCGATACGGGCCGGGATCTCGCTTTTCGGCATCAGCCGATGCACCGCGATGGCCTCGGTCAGGGCTTCGCGCACGGTCAGGCGGGGGTTCAGAGACCCATAGGGGTCCTGAAACACCATCTGCACGCGCCGATTGTAGTCTCGCAAGGCACGGCCCGACAGGCGCAGGACATCGGCGCCCTCGAAATCGACCTGGCCGGCATCGACGTCGATCAGCCGGACCAGGGCTCGAGCCAGAGTCGACTTGCCGCAGCCCGATTCGCCGACGATCGCCAAGGTTTCCCCGCGATGCACCGCGAGACTGGCCCCGTTCAGCGCCCGAACCGCCAGCGGCGGCGTTCCGGACAGCAGGGCGAGCAATCCGCGCCGGACCGTGAAATGCTTGGCGAGATCGTCGGCCCTGAGCAGGGCCTCGCCGATCATGTTCCCACCATCGACTCGGCCAGCACGCGATCGGCATGGATACAGGCCGAGGCATGCTCGGGCGCGAGCGGCAGCAAAGGGGGCGGGCGCAACGTACAGGCGCCGGTGCCGAAGCCGCAGCGCGGGTGGAAGCGGCAGCCCGGCGGCAGCCGGCCCGGTTCGGGCGGGCTGCCCGGGATGGAGGCCAGCTTCTCGCGGGCATGGAGCGCATCCGGCACCGAGCGCATCAGCCCCAGCGTATAGGCATGGCCGGGCGCCTCGAACACGGTCTCGATCGGTCCGATCTCCATCACTCGTCCCGCATACATGACGGCGACCCGGTCGCAGGTCTCGGCCACGACGCCCAAGTCGTGCGTCACGATGACGATGCTCATCCCGAGATCGTCCTTCAGGCGCAGCAGCAGCTTCAGGATCTGGTCCTGGATCGTCACGTCGAGGGCGGTCGTGGGCTCGTCGGCCAGCAGCAGTTTCGGCTGCGGGGCCAGCGCGATCGCGATCATGGCGCGTTGGCGCATGCCGCCCGAGAACTCGTGCGGATAGGAATCGAGTCGTCGCCGGGCGTCGGGGATGCCCACGAGATCGAGCAGCTCCACGGCCCGCGCCCGCGCCTGCTGGCGCGTCAGGCCGAGGTGCTCGGTCAGGCTCTCGACAATCTGCAGGCCGATCGGCAGCACGGGATCGAGCGCCGTCATGGGTTCCTGGTACACCATGGCGATGCGCCGCCCGCGCACCGGACGGATCGCCGCCTCCCGCAGCGGCAGGAGATCGTTTTCTTCGAACAGGATGCGACCCCCCACGATGGCGTGAGGCGGCAACAGTCTGAGGATCGCTCGCAGCGACAGGCTCTTGCCCGAGCCCGACTCGCCGACGAGGCCCAGCACTTCGCCCGGAGCCACCGCGAACGTCACGCCGTCGACGAGGACGTTTCCGCCGATTTCGATTCTGAGATCCTGGACCGAGAGCAGCGGTGGCGGACGGGTCGTGAGGTTCATCCGCGGCGGCCCACCAGCGCCGCCACGCTGTTGCCGAGGAGGCTGAAACCGATCCCGGCCAACACGATCGCAATCCCCGGGAAGACCGACATCCACCACGCGGTCGTCATGAAGTTCTTGCCGTCCGCGATCAGCACGCCCCATTCGGCGGTCGGCGGCTGCGCGCCGAGCCCGAGATAGCCGAGGCTCGACCCGAGCAGGATGCATAGGGCCATGTCGGTCATCAGGTAGACGATGATCGGCGCGATGGCGTTGGGCAGCAGGTGGCGGAAGAGGATCCTGGTCCAGTGGTAGCCAAGCGCCCGGGCGGCCGACGGATAATCGCGCCGCGTCTCGGCCAGGATTTCGCCCCGCATGAGGCGGGCATAGAAGACCCAACCCACGACGCTGACCGCGATGTACATGTTGACGAGGCCAGGCCCCAGCACCGCCACGATGGCGATGACGAGCACCAGGAACGGAACCGTCAGGAGCAGGTCGACGAGCCGGAGGAGGACCGTCTCCGCCATGCCGCGGAAATAGCCCACCAGCGCACCCACCAGCGTTCCGAACAGGACGGGGAAGAGGGTAGAGCAGACCGCGATCTCGAGGTCGACCCGCGTGGCCCAGATCGTGCGCGAGAGGATGTCGCGGCCGAAATTGTCGGTGCCGAACGGGTGGGCGGCGCTCGGCGGCTTGAGCAGGGCCCGGTAGTCGAAGCGCAAGGGGCTGTAGGGTGCGATCGCGCCCGGAAAGGCCGCGCAGGCGAGCAGGCCCAGGAGGATCGCGATCCCGAGCAGCGTCGTCGGCCTGATCGACGGGCGGAACCGGACACGCCGCTGCTGCTGCTCCGCCGGAGCCAGAAGGGCCTCGCTCACCGCGCACCCCTCGGATCGAGCACCATCTGGGCCGTATCGACCATGAGGAAGATGAGAGAGACCAGCACCGCGATGACGATCGTCATGGCCTGCACGACCGCATAGTCTCGCGAGAAGATGCTGTCGATCATCAGGCGTCCGATGCCGGGAATGCCGAACACCGATTCCGTGATCACGGCATTGCCGACCAGGGTCGCGGTCTGCAGGCCGAAGAGGGTCAGCGTCGAGACGAGCGCGTTGCGCATGACGTGCCGCCCGAGAACCACCTGCGGCCGCAGGCCCTTCGCCCGAGCGAAGGACACGTAGTCGGCATTGAGCACCTCGCCCAGAGAAACGCGCAGGTTGCGCATCAGGATCGCGGCGAGGCTCACCCCCATCGTGAGGGCGGGGAGGAAGAGGTAGTAGACATCCTGCGCCAGCGTGGACCCGATGCCGCCGACCGGGAACCAGCCGAGGCCCGCCGCGACCGTGATGAGCAGCAGCAGCCCGATGTAGAAGACCGGCGTCGACAGGCCGAGTTGCGCCACGACCTGGATCGTCCCGTCGATCCAGCCATTGGGCCGCAGCGCGCCCATGAAGGCCGAGGGCACCGCGATCACCACGGCGATGATGGCGGCCATCGCGGTCAGGAGCAGCGTGATCGGCGTGCGGTCGACGATGAGGCGCGAGACCGGGACGCTCATCGTGATCGACGTGCCGAACTGCCCCGTGGCCAAACCGCGGATGTAGAGCCAGAACTGCCAGGGCAGAGGCTTGTCGAGGCCCATCGTGTGACGCAGGGCCGCCGTATTCTCCGCCGTGGCGTGGCTACCCAGCAGGGCCAGAGCCGGATCGCCCGGCAACAGCCGCATCAACCCGAAGATCAGCACGGCCACCAGCAGGATCATCGGAACGATCTGCAACAAGCGCCAGCCGATGAAGCCGATGACCTGCATGCTAAAGCATCACTTGGGCTCTTTGGAGGTCTCGACGAAGATGTTGTCCCCGAGTGGGATCTGCACGAAGCCTTTGACTTCCTTGCGGGTGGCGATGGGGTAGGGAATCTCGAGCAGGAAGACGATCGGCGCGTCGGCGGCGTACTTCTGCTGGATCTGCTTATACTGCCCGGCCCGCTTCGCGGGATCCGTCTCGCTCTGGCTCGCCGTGAACAAGGTCTCGATCTGCTTGTCGTCGAACCCCGTGTGGTTCGAATCCGATGTTTCCGGGATCATGAAGTAGGACGTGATCTCGTTGGGATCGTTGATGTCATTGGTCCAGAGCGACGTCTCGAGGTCGAAATGACCGGCATGCTCGTCCGCCACCTTGGTGGCGTTTTCGAGCTGCTGGATCTTCATGTTGACGCCGATCTGGCTCCACATCTGCTGCACGGCCGACAATTCCGCGACATCGTCGACCGAACCGGCCAGGACCTTGGCCGTAACCTCGAAACCGTTCGGGTAGCCGGCGTCGGTCAGCAGTTTCTTGGCCTTGTCGGCATCGTAGGGGTAAGGCACGCCATCGGAGTAGGACAAGGGGGTCGACATCGGCATCACGCTCTGTTGCAACGTGCCGACCCCGTAGGTCAGGACCTGCACCAGGGCTTCCTTGTCCGTGGCATCGTTCAACGCCTGACGCACACGCACGTCGGCCATCGGGTTCTTCTGGCCGTTCGCCAGCATCGGGCGATTGTCGAGGTTGAGGTAGATGATCTTTTCCGACGGGAACAAGATCATGTTGAGGTTCGGATCCGCCTTGAGCTCCTGCACCCGCGACAGCGGTACGAACTCCGTCGCGTCGATCTCGCCGGCTTTCAGCTTCAAGACGCGCGTCGCGTCGTCCGGGATGATCGGGAAGCGCAGCTCGTCGAGATAGGGGAGCGGCTTTCCGTCCGCCCCCTTGTCCCAATAATAGGGGTTGCGGACCAGCACCATCTCGCTGTTATGCGTCCAGCTCTTCAGCACGAACGGTCCCGAGCCGATCGGGTGTTCGGCAAAGGCCTTCGACTTGTCGTCCAGCGTCGCGCCGGGCGTGTTCAGCAGCAGTTTCTTCGGAACGATGGCGGCGTTGAAGGTGGCCAGCGCCTGGAGGATCGCCGGATCGGGGTGCTTGAGATGCACGACGACCGTGTCGGGAGGTGTGGTCTCGACCGAAGCGATCGAGCTCAACAGGAACGCAAAGGTGCCGCCGCTCTCCTGATTGCTGGCGCGCTCGAGCGACCATTGCACATCCTCGAGCGTGATCGGGGATCCGTCGGCGAACTTGATGTCGGGCCGCAGCTTGAGGGTCACCGACATGCCGTCGTCGGCCACCTTGTAGGATGTCGCGAGATCGGGCTTCAGGCCTTTGCCGTCGAGCGTCGGGGCGATCAGCATGTCGTAGAGGTTCAAGGCCATCCAGATGTCGGCATTGATCTCGATGTGGACGGGGTCGAGGTAAAGGCAGTCGGACTGTCTCGCAAAAGTCAGCGAACCACCCCTGGTCTGCGCCTGCGAGGGAGACGGCAACACTGCGGCCGTGAAGATCAACCCCAGGCAAGCTGCAAGGCGCTTCATCGATCTTCTCCGACAAGAGGACATTACTGAAGACGCGGCGGAAACTTTTCCGTCACCTTCGAGACGCTACTTAGCAAGCGACATGCCACGCCGGTCCGCCTTTTCCGCCTCGAGACCGGTCACCCGGGCGAGATCACGCCTTAACAGGGCGTCACGCGGGCCACGAATTCCGCCCGCTTGCGAACGGCACGGCCGTTGCTTGAAGCCTGAAACACCTTGTCAGCAGCGAAGGGGCGACAGTGCCGAGGGACCCATCGAACCCGCTGCTGCTCACGCCCGGACCCGTCAGCGTGTCCCGGACCACCAGGGAGGCCATGCTTCGCGACCGCGCCGCGGGCGACCCGAGTGTCGCCGAGGACGTGCGGTTCTCCCGCGATTACCTCGTGGACCTCGTCGGCGGCGGAGCCGATTATGCCGCCATCCCGGTTCCGGGGAGTGCCACGCATGCCAACGAGGCGCTCATCGCCAGCCTGATCCCGCCGGGTGGCAAGCTGCTGATCCACTCCAACGGAGTCTATGGCGACCGTTTGATCGAGATCGCGGAGCAGGCGGACTGCCCCTACGCGGTGATCCGGACGGCACCGTTCGAACCACCCACCGCGGCCCAGTTCACCGAAGCCCTGAGCCGGGATCCGGCCGTCACCCACGTGATGGTGGTGCATTGCGAGACCAGTACGGGCGTCCTGAACCCCATCGAGGAGATCGCCGCCGTCTGCCGGAGCTTCGGCAAGGGCTTTCTGGTCGACGCAGTGGCCTCCTTCGGCGCCATGCCGATCGACGCCGTCGAGCTCCGTCTGGTCGGCCTGTCGATCTCCTCGAACAAGTGCCTCCAGGGCGTTCCGGGCCTCGGCTGGGCCGTCGTGCAACGGCACGCGCTCGAAAACGCCAAGGGGCATTGTCGCTCGCTGAGCCTCGACCTCTGGGACCAGAACCAGCACATGGACCGCACCCAGAGCTTCCGCTTCACGCCGCCGACCCATGTCCTCGCGGCCTTCGCCCAGGCTTTGCGCGAACACCGGGCCGAGGGCGGCGCCGCGGCGCGGCTCGCCCGGTACCGGCGCAATTGGCGGCGCCTCGTCGAGGGGATGCGCCAGATGGGTTTCGAAACCGTGGTCCCCGACGCCTGCGCGTCCCCGATCGTGGCCACGTTCCGCAACCCCGACCATCCCGCCTTCGATTTCAAAACCCTTTACGAGGGCATGGAACGACGCGGCTTCATCATCTTTCCGGGCCGGCTCGCGCTGGCCGACACGTTCCGGATCGGCTGCATGGGCGACATCGACGAGGCCGATATCGGCAACGCGATCGTGGCGCTCGCGGAGACGCTCGACGCCATGGGCGTGTCGACGCACGGCTGGCGCTCGGACACGCCGGCCGTCCTCTCGGCCTGACCGGCTCTTCTCGTCGCTTGACGGTTCGTCACGGAAGACCGTCATCGAGCGCGAGCCGGCGACCCGGCTTCAACCTGGGTCACACCCTGGATTGCTTCGTCGCTTCGCGCCTCGCGATGACGACCGGCAAAGCTCGAGCTTCTGCACGATCTGCCATAGTCTAGCGGTGGATCGCCACCGCCCGGGCCGGGAAACCCGATCCGCCCTTGGCCTTCGGCCACGTGGCCATGATCAGGGCGCCCTGTTCGGGTACGCGGTCGAGGTTGACGAGCAGTTCGATCTGCCAGCGGTCGATCGACAGGACGTAATGTTCGAGGCCGAAGTCGCCCGACGACGTCGCGACCCCGGGGTCGGTGTCGATCTGCTCGTGGCCGATGGCCACGACGCCGCGCTGCTCGAAGAGATGCGTCAGGACGGGGCGCGACCAGCCGGGCGTGTGCGAGACGCCGTCCGGCGAACGATTGTAGAACCGCGCGGCGTCGGGCCAGCGATCGGACCAGCCGGTCCGCAAGGCCACGAAGCACCGTTCGGGGATCCAGCCGTTCCGCGCTTCCCAGGCCGCGAGATCGTTCAGGGTCGCCGTGGTGTCCGGGTCCGCCGCGGCCCGCGCCGAAATGTCGATCACGACGAGCGGGAGCAGCATCTCGGACACCGGGATCGCATCGAGCGTCCGGCCGCCCTTGATGAAGTGGACCGGCGGATCGACATGCGTCCCCCATTGGCCGACAAAGGCGTAGCGGTGCACCTGGAAACCGTCACCCCGCTCGAAGTCGAGGATCTTGCTCGTTTCTTCGTCGGGAAAGCCGTCGAAATGCGGCTGACCCGGTTGGAACGGATGGGTGAGGTCGGTGAAGCTCGCATCGGCCAGTTCGGTGCGGAACGCGTCCCAGAGCGTCATCGTGAGCCTTTCAGAGTACCGGCTTGGCCCGGACGTCGAGGCAGCGTTCCACCGCTGCGGCGGCGGCCAAGAGGTCCGCGTCGCGGCCCGCCGGGCCGATCAGTTGCAAGCCCACGGGCAAACCGGCGCTGAGCCCGCAGGGCAGGCTCAGCGCCGGATGTCCCGTCATATTGGCGAGCCCGGACGACAGCAGTTCGCCGTCACCGTCCTCGTCGTCGAGGGCTGGGTCTTGCGCCGGGGCCACGAAGGCGACCGCGGGGCTGAGCAGGACGTCGACCCTCCCGAAGTGCATCTCGACGGCCTGTCTCAGGCGAATGCGCAGGCGTTGCGCGCGGACGTAGTCGATGGCGCTGACCTTCGCGCCGGCCTCGATCTGCGCCCGCGTTCCCGGAGCATAGCCGTGCGGGCGCGCGGCCAGGATCTCTTCGTGGATCAGCGCAGCCTCGGCCGTCGCTATGGTCATGAGGCCGCGGTTGACCGCATCGAGCTCGGGAATGGCGACCGTGCTCAAAATGGCGCCATGTCGGCCAAGACGGTCAAGCGCGGCCGTTACGGCCTCCCGCACGCCCGGCGTCACCAAGGCGGAGTCGAGATGGGAAGCGACGAGCCCGATGCGCAGCCCCGCGATCGGCGTCTCGCCGAAGGCGATCGCCTGCCCGGTCAGGCCGCGCAGAAGAACCGCGGCATCCCGCACCGAACGGGCCAACGGGCCGGCATGGTCGAGGGACCACGACAGCGGGAACACGCCCTCGGTCGATACGACCTCGTGGCTCGGTTTCAAGCCAATGATGCCGCAATAAGCGGCAGGGATGCGGATCGATCCGCCTGTGTCCGTACCGATCGCCCCCGGGACGACGCCAGCCGCCACCAGGGCGGCAGACCCGCCGCTGGACCCGCCGGAGGTTCGTGCCGTGTCATAGGGATTGTTGGTCTGGCCGATGTCCGGATGGGCGATCCCGTAGGCGAATTCGAGGAGGTTGGTCTTGAAGAGCGGTACGGCGCCGGCCTCCCGGAGCCTCCGGACCAGAGCCGCATCGCGGTCCGGCATCGCGGGATCGACGGCCCGCGTCGCATAGGTGGTCGGGACGCCCGCGACGTCGATCAGGTCCTTGATGGCGACCGGGATGCCGTGCAGCGGTCCGCGATCGCGACCGGCCTGCAGTTCTCGTGTCGCCGCCGCCGCGGCTGCCAGCGCAGGTGCCCGCATGGTGTCGATGACGGCGTTGAGGCGCGGTTCGAGAGCGTCGGCCCGTGCCAGTGCGGCTTCGGCGACCTCGAGCGGCGTCGCGGTCCCTGACCGGAAGGCGGCACCGAGTTCCGCCATCCCGACGAACGCGAAAGCATCCGGTTCAACCATGGGCCGAGACTTCGGTGGGCAGCTTCGCCAGGCGATCGAGCAGTCGGGCCCAGGCGATCAGCCCCAGGCGGAAATTCGCAAGGCGGAAGAACTCGTTGGGTGCATGGTAATCCTCGTCCGATGTCGAGAACGAGAAGAACACCGTGGGGGCGCCGAGCTGGTGGCGGAACACGAAGCCGATCGGCACGGTGGCCCCCATCGCGACACGGACCGGGAGCTGGCCCAGCACTTCGGTCAAGACACCCTCGGTGACGGCCAGACCCGGCGTTGCGGGGTCGAGCGCGAAAGCCGGCGTCCCTGGACCGTGGTCCGGCATGGCGAGGCGGAACCCCGAAGGGGCATGCGCCGCGAGGTGACGCCGGATCGCGACGAGGACGGCCTGCGGGTCCTGGCCCGCCACGAGCCGGCAGGTGATCTTGGCCGAAGCGGCGGCCGGGATCACGGTCTTGGTGCCGGGTCCCGCATAGCCGCCCGCGATACCGTTGAACTCGAGCGTCGGCTCGAGCCATTGCCGCATCAGGAGGTCCCGGCCCGACGGCGGCGGCTCAGGGCGGAGGGCGCCGATCTCGGCGAAGTAGACGCCGGGGTCGTAGCGCGCCTCCTCGATCGCCTCGAGAATGGCAGGGTCAGGCGGCACGATCCCGTCATGGAAACCCGCGACCGCCACCCGGCCATCGGTATCGTGCAGACTGGCCAGAAGCCGCACCATCGCCCGCACCGGATTGGGGGCCGTGCCGCCGTGCCGACCAGAATGAAGGTCCTTCGCAGCACCTTCGAGCACGACGTCGAGCGCCACAAGCCCGCGGCTCGCCACGGTGACGCTCGGCAGGTCCGCCCGCCACATGGCGCCATCGGCCGAAACCACGAGATCGCAGGCGAGCCGGTCCTTCAGCCGGACGATCGTCGGTTCGAAATGCGGGCTGCCGCATTCCTCCTCGCCTTCGATGACCATCTTGAGATTGACGGGGAGCCGTCCCCGCCCCCGCAGCATCGCCTCGGCCACGAGGATCGGGATCAGGAGCGGCCCCTTGTCGTCGGACACGCCGCGCGCGAAGAGCCGGTCGTCCTTCAGCGTCGGCTCGAAGGGCGGCGAGGTCCAGCGCTCGGCAGGATCCGGCGGCTGCACGTCGTAGTGGCCGTAGACCAGGATCGTCGGGGCGTCCTCGGCTTCGCACCAGCTTGCCAGCACCAGCGGATGGCCGCCGGTCGCGACGGTCTCGACCGCCGTGAAGCCGGCACGTTCGAGCCGCTGCGCGACCCAGGCCGCCGCCGCCGCGATGCCGTCGCGATAGGCCGGGTCGGTGCTGACGCTGGGCATGCGGCAGAAGGCCTTCAACTCCTCGACCGCGGCGGGGAACCCCGCTTCGAGCTCGGCTTCGAGCGCCGCATCGACCGCCGTTCCAACGGACGCAACGGCTTCGGGTTCTCCGGTGTCGCGCACCGACCCCCTCACTTGCCGCCATCCACACTGAGGACCTGACCGCTGATCCAGCCGGCATAGTCCGACGCGAAGAAAACAACCGCGTGCGCGATGTCGGCGGGTGTGCCGAGGCGCTTCGCCGCGATCGCCTCGAGGAGGCGCTGCTGCCCCGCCTGCCCCATGGCGTGCCACTGCCGTTCCGTCGTCGGGTTCGAGCGCACGAACCCCGGCGCGACGTTGTTGACCGTGATGCCGAACGGGCCGAGCTCGTGTGCGAGCTGCCGCGTCAGGCCGATCTGCCCGGCCTTGGCACTCGCATAGGCCTGGATCCCCGTGAGGCTGATCCCGAGACCTGCGCCCGACGAGATGTTGACGATGCGGCCCCAGCCGGCCCGTTTCATGCCCGGCGCGACGGCCTGGGCCATGAGAAAGGCACCCGTCAGATTGACGTCGAAGATGGCCTGCCAATCGTGGCGGCTGATCTCGTCGAGCGGTCGGCCGACCTGCCCGAGAACGCCGCCCGCATTGTTGACCAGGATATCGACGCACCGTCCCGCGGCCTCGAACTCGCCCACCAGGGCCGCGACGGAAGCCTCGTCGGTCACGTCGAGGCGGCGGCTCTCGCAGGTCGGGCCGGCCTCGGCGACCGTGTCGGGCAGTTCGTCCGCAAGGATGTCGCAGGCCACGACCCTGGCGCCGACACCGGCCAACGCCACCGCGATGGCGCGTCCGAACCCGTGCCCCGCTCCGGTCACGAGCGCCGTCCGGCCCGAGAGGTCGACGTTCACGCGGCAGCCCTGGTGGCCAGGGTCGCAAGGGCGTCGAGGTTGCCGCGATCGAGCCCGCGGCGGCCGTCTTCGATCTCGTGGATCATCGCGATCACGCCCGCGGTGATCGGCGTCGCGATTCCGTGCCGACCTCCCGCTTCGACGATCGGTCCGAGCTGCGCATCAACCTCCGTACGCCGCTTGCGGACCGCGAGATCGCGCCAGATGCCCGAATGCGATTTCGCGGACTTCCGGTTGTGGGCCACCATGTCGTCGAACGAGCGCCCTGTCACGGCCGGGGAAGCGTCGGGCAGGAAGGCCGTGGGCTCGAAGCCGTTGAAGGCCTCGAGCCGCACTCCTTCGGCCCGGCTCACGGCGGAGACCTCGTGGGCCAGGTCCGTCAACAGCGGGCGATAGTGCTCCATGGCCAGCACGTCCGCGATGGAATCGTCGGTAAGGGCGGTCGCGAACAGAAGCGCGCCGTAGATCAGCTTGGCCCAGAGAAAGCCCCAGATGTTGTCGGTCGCGATCGCATCGGGGTCGAAGGTCAGGACGAGGCGGTGCAAGGCGGCGAGCCGCTCGGTGCGGGCGCCGTCGAGTTCACCGATCACGACGGCACCGCGGCCACCGTAAAGGACTTCGCCGGGCGCGATGTAATCGGCACCGAAATTGACGAAACTGCCGACCGTGCGGTCCGCCCCGATCGCCGCCGCGATCACCTGCTCGTTGAGGCCGTTCTGCGCCGATACGACGAAACCGTCCCGCGCAACGTGCGGCCCGAGATCCGCGATCGCGGCCGCGGTGTGATGGGCCTTGACGGCCAGGATGCAGCGCCGGAACTCGCCCGACACCTGGTCGGGCCGAAGCGCCTCGACCTGGACGTGGTGGGGGGCGATCGGACCCGTGATGGTCAATCCGTGGGCATTCATGGCGTCGACGTGGTCGCCCGCCTGGTCCACGAAGACCACCGCCTCGCCGGCCCTGACGAAAGCGGCACCGAGGCAGGCGCCGATCGCCCCGGCGCCCCAGATCAGGATCGGATCCTTCACGACCACGGCCCTTCGAGGAGTTCCCGGGTCTCGTCGACCGCGACCTGCCAGATTGCCAGCATGTCGTCGTCCGGCCGTTCGTAGTAGCCGCCGAAATTTCCGTCGCCCAGAAGCTTGCGCACGGCCTCCGGACCCATGACCCGCATGCGATCGAAATCCACCATGGGCTTGCGCTGGGTGGGCTGGACCACGCCCGCGAGCCGCGTCCAAGGAAAGTTCTCCATCCAGGAGGCATGGCTCGCGATGGTGTCGATCTCCTGCACCTTGGCGAAGGTCTTCGGGGCGTTCCACCAGTTGTGGAACTTGACCGCCGTATCGGGGTGGTCTGCCATCCACTCGATGGCGAGGCTGCTGGCCGGCTGGTTGCCGCCATGGCCGTTGACCAGGAGTATGCGCCGGAAACCCTGGCCGTGCAGGCCGTCGAGGATGTCGCGGACCAGCGCCACATAGGTCTCGACCCTCAGACTGATCGAGCCCGGAAAGGCCTTGAAATAGGGCGTGATGCCGTAGGGCACGACGGGGAAGACCGGGATGCCGAGCGGTTCGGCGGCCTCCGTCGCGACGCGTTCCGACAGAATGGAATCGACCGACAGGCTCAGTCCCGCATGCTGCTCGGTACTGCCGAGCGGCACGATCGCGCGGTCGTCGACCCTGAGGCGGGCTTCGACCTGTGCCCAATGCATGGCGCTGATCTGCATGCGTCCTCCTCGGAGTGAGCGCGCCCTTCGGCGCTGACCGACATCCGCCGTGCCGTCGATCCGGTGATGACGGTCTCGACCGAGGTGCAAGAATCATGTGAGTCAGCCATGGGCGTTCGGCGCGGCCGGCGCTCCCGCGTGCTTCGACACGGGTTGAGGCTACGCCGCTTCTCCCGCTTCGTCCTGAGCCGGCCCGAGGGGCCGTGTCGAAGGACACTCCAGGGCACTTCGGGGCGCCAAGAGCGGCCGTCGCCGGCGCGTGCTTCGACACGGCTTCTGCGAAGCCGGCGCAGCATGAAGCTGACTTAAAA
>CAXUOD010000088.1:0-13085 GCA_964252585.1 uncultured Lichenihabitans sp.
TGCTGGAGAGGCTGTTGAGCGTGGCCGAGGAGAGGCCCTTGAGCTGCGCCGAGGAAAGCTCCTGGAGCTGGGCGGTGCCGATGGCGTGAACCCCGTCGCTGGACAGGCTGTCGAGCTGGCTCGACGTGATGCCGCCGATCTGGCTGGCGCTCATCGCGCCGAACTCGTCGGAGGAGATGTTGCTGAGCGCGCTGGTCGAGAGGCTGCCGATCTGGGCCGCGGTAAAGGAGTCCGTGGCGTTGTTGTTCCTGTTGAACAAAACGATCTCGGCCAGGGTCAAGCCGCTGACCGACTTCGTCGTGAAGGCCTGGATCTGGTTCGACGACAAGGTCCCGACCGACGATGACGACAAGGCGTTTAGTTGGTCTGAGGTCAATGCCCCGGCCTGCGCCACGCTCAGCGCTTTAATGTCCGACGTCTTGAGATTCGAGATCGTCGAGGTCGACAGATTCGAGATTTGCGCGAGCGTAAGGCTCGAGATGATCGAGGGCATGGGGCAGACCTATTGGAAGGACGACGGTCGGTATTGAGTGCTCGTGCTGGATACCGCCACGTCCACTGTCGGCCTGGCTGCCGATCAGTCGCTCATGAGGCAGCCGCACGCTGCATTGTTCGGAACACCGTGCATAAGTGGATGGAGTGACGTCGTGCGGACTATGACCGCTTCATCACTGCAGCCGCAGACAGGTAATCTGTCCGCCTCTTATGCAATCGCCGGAGCTGTAGTCTCACCCAGCGTCTTTAGAATGCCATTCAGCCGTTAAGAAAGGTTGAAGTCTGGGGATGACTACCGCAGCGATGCAACGGATCGCGATCACGAGTACGACCGGATCAGGCTCCCGACCAGCATGTTCCAGCCATCGATCAGAACGAAGAATAATATCTTCAGCGGCAATGCGATGACGGTCGGCGACAGCATCATCATGCCCATCGACATGGTGATGGTCGCCACGACCATGTCGATGACCAGAAACGGCAATGCGATCAGAAATCCGATCTCGAAGCCGCGACGGATCTCCGAGATCATGAAGGATGGAACGAGGATGCGAAGGTCGACGGTGCTGCGATCCGTCGTCTTGATGCTGTCCTTGGCGAGGTCGTCGAAGAGTCTCAGGTCCTTTTCGCGCACTTGTGCCAACATGAACTCGCGGAACGGCTCGGTGATCTTGGCGTAAGCGTCGGATTCGGAGATCTTGTTGTCGAGAAGAGGCTTCAGGCCCGTATCCCAGGCTCGATCGAAGGTCGGGGCCATGACGTAGAAGGTCATGAAAAGAGAGAGGCTGACGAGGATCAGGTTGGCCGGCGTGGTCTGCAGCCCGAGGCCGGACCGCAGGAACGAGAATGCGATGGCAAAGCGGGTGAAGCTCGTCACCATCACGAGCAGCCCCGGCGCGATCGACAGCACCGTGAGCAGACCCACGAGCTGAACGATCCGCCCGCTCGCCGTGCCGCCGGCCTGCGGCAGGATCGTACCGAGATCGATCGATTGGGCTTGGGCGGTCGCCACGAAGCCGAACAGCGCGGTCGCAGCGAGCAGCAGCACCTTCATCGCACCACCAGCATCTCGATCAGGAGCTCCCGAACCTTGCCGTCCGAGCGCACGGCGGCTCGCTCGTTGAGGTCGTCCCGCAGCGCCTGAAGGCCGCTCGCGCCCTGGATCTGAGCCAGGGTCAGCGTTCGGACGAAGGTCAGGACATCTTCGCCGATCTTCGACGCGATGACGTCGATCTGAGGCGCATCGCCTTTGTCGTAGACGATCGCGGTCTGCAAGCGGATCGAAGTCCCCTCGGGAGAAGCCAGGTTGGTCACGACCGGCACGAGTTCCTTCAGGGCTTCCGTGCTGGCGAGCGAGGCGGATGAGGGTTTCGGGCCATCGGGCACGCCCGTGGCCTTCTCGGCCGCGGATTTGGCGGCCGCGACGATCTGGGTTCCCATGAAGGCGCCGCCACCCCCTGCCGCCACCGTCAGCACGAGGATCGGAATCACGGCTCCGAGCATCGATCCTTTCTTGCTGGCGTCTGCCATGAGGACATGTTCTCCCAAGGGGTCGATTGCGATCAGAACGGCTTGATGGCGTCGTAGACCTGTTGGCCCCAGGCCGGTTGCTGGATCTCGCTCATGCGGCCGCGGCCGCCATACGAGATCCGAGCCTCGGCGATCTTGTCGTAGGAGATCGAATTGTCTTTCGAGATGTCGCGGGGCCGGACCACGCCGGCCACGTTGATGATCCGCAACTCGTCGTTGACCCGCATCTCCTGCGACCCGCTGACCAGCATGTTGCCGTCGGGCAGCACGCCCGTGACCACCGCCGCGACCGAGAAGGCGATCTTCTCCGACCGGTCGACGTTGCCGACCCCTGTCGCGGCCGAGGTCGAGTTGATGTCGAGCTGCGGCGCCATCTTGAAGGGCGTGGTGCCGATCCCGGGCGTGACGTCGAAGCCGTTGCCGATCTTCGATGTCGTGGTCCGGTCGGAACTGTTGCCGAGCTTGGCCTTGTCGTCCATCTCGATCTTCACCGTCAGGACGTCGCCGACCCGCGTCGCGCGGGGGTCGCGGAAGAGGTTGGCGCGATCGTCGTCCCAAAGGGACTGCGGACTCGAACGCGGCGATGCCGGAAAATCATAGGACGCGAAAGGCGTGACGTTCGACTGCAAACCGTGCCCGATCGGCGACATGTCAGGGGCCCGGCCGATGTCGGCGGGCGGCGTGGCGCAGCCGAACAGGACCAGGCAGCAGGGCAGCGCCGCCAGCCATCGCAGCCTCATGATTTCTTCCCGTCGCCCGGGACGAGACCCGAAATGGTGTTGACGAGCTTGACCGCGCGCTCCGGCGTGATCTCGTTCAGAATGGCCGAGGACTGGCGCGCATTGAGCTGTTCCAGGACGGCGGCCGCGGTCGCATCGTCGAGCGCGGAAATCTGCTGGGCCGCCGCGTCGGGACGCATCTTGGCGTAGATCGCGACCAGCGTCGCATCGGCGTGTTTGAGGGCCTCGTCATGGCGCGACAGCACGTCCTTGACCTCGGCCTCCTTCTCCTCAAGGGCTGCGACCCGCTTGGCGATCTCGCCTTCGAGGTCGTTCAGTTTTCTGGTCTGCAGCGCGAAACGCGCATCGGCCGCCGCCGCCGCGACGTTCTGGCAGTAGCGTTGCGCTTCACTCGCCGGGGGCGCCGCGGCCGGAGCCATGGCGACCTTCGTGTCCTGGGCTGCCGTTGGGCCGGCAGGCGAAGCCGCGACGGTCGGGCCCGCGGAGGCTGCGGCATTGGCCGCTGCCGCGGCGCCTCCGGGGAGAGCAGGGCAGAACCCGAAGGCAGTGGCCAGGAGAGCCGCAAGGGCAGGGCGCAGTTTCATGGTGATTGGCGGCCTTGGGAAGCGCGAGACTCTAACCTGCGGACGAGACCTTGCCTCGGGCTGGCCCTGAAGGGCAGCAACTTCGCGACACCACTCAGTCGCGATGCTCCGCACGGTCGACACGACGGCTGTTCGACGACGCACGCGCGAGCCGCCGACCGGATGTGCTCCCGGCTGGCTTGCGAAAGGCTATTGCGCCACGAGGTCGGCCTGCAGCGCGCCGGCCGACTTGATCGCCTGCAGGATCGCAATGATGCCGCTCGGTTTCAGGCCGATCTGGTTCAGGCCGTTGACCAGGGTTCGCAGGGTCGTGCCGTGGAGGATCTCCAGCGTGCCCTTGGGTTCGTTCGAGGATATCGCGGTGCTCGGCACCACGGCCGTCTTGCCGCCCGACAGGGGCTGAGGCTGCGACACCTGCGGGCTTTCGGTGATGCGCACCGTCAGGCTGCCATGGGTCACGGCCACGGTCGAGATCTGGACGTCTTCGCCGATCACCACCGTGCCGGTGCGTTCGTCGATGACGACGCGGGCCGGCGTGTCGGGCTCCACCGTCAAGTCGCCGATTTCGGACATGAAGCGGGTCGTGTTGACGCCGGGAGGGCAGAGCAGCGCAACTCGCCGCAGATCCTGCTCCTGCGCCGCCCTGGCCCTGAAATGGGCCTTGGCATAGGCGTTGATGGCATCCGTGATGCGCACTGCGGTCTTGAAATCGGGGTTTCTCAACTCCAGCGTCAAGACCCCGCTGGGTCCCAGGCTGCCGGGGGCCTCGCGCTCGACGATCGCACCGTTGGCGATGCGGCCGGCGGTCGGCACGCCCTGCGTATAGGTTTCGGCTTGTCCCGTGGCCGCGGAACCCGAGACCGAGACGGCGCCTTGCGCCACCGCGTGGGTCTGCCCGTCGCCGCCCATCAAAGGGGTCATGATCAGGGTGCCGCCCATCAGCGAGATCGAATCGCCGAGCGCCGAGACGGTGACGTCGAGCGGCATGCCGCGACCGGCGAGCGCCGGCAAGTTCGCGGTCACGATGACGGCCGCGACGTTGCGGTTGCGCAATGAGATGCCGCGGACATTGACGCCCATGCGGTCGAGCATCGATTGCACCGATTGCTCGGTGAAGGGGGCATTGCGCATCGTGTCGCCGGTCCCGAGCAGCCCGACGACGAGGCCATAGCCCACGAGTTGATTGTCGCGCAGGCCGCCGATGGTGGCGATGTCCTTGATCCGGACCGAGGCCTCGGCCGGAGCCGTCGTTGCGACGGTGGCGGCCAGGATGGCGAGGAGCAGGGTGACCGGAAGACTGCGCATCAGCTGTTGCCCACCCGGACGCTGCCGTCGCCCTCGATGGTGCCCGAAATCGTCAACCCGCTTTCGAGGTTGCGGACCGGGATCACGTCTCCGGCCGCGCCCCCCTGCAGCGCCGAGCCGTAGGTCGAGATCGTGAGCCCGCCCTCCGCGTAGACGACCCGCACCATGGCCCCGAGCGTCACGAGCTTCGGCTCACCGACGGCGTTCTTGGCGATCGGCAGGTTGGGCAGCAGGGTTCGGCGGGACGTCTTGTTGACGAGGGCCGAACGGTCCAGCACGGCGGCGGTCTTTCCGGCGAAATCGTCCGGCATCTCGCGCTCGGTCAGCATGCCGTCCCGGATCACGTCGCCGGGGTAGATCACGATGGTCGGAACGGGGACGAACTGGCCCGCCGCGGCCGGGCTCGCTGCGACGAGGCTTGCGACCGCCGCCACCGTGGCGATGGATGCCATCGTGGCGATGGATGCCATCGTGGCGATGGATGCCATCGCGGCGGTCGCCAGGCGATGCGCCTCCCTGAAACGGCGATGCGGTCTCATGCCTTGGTTCCCGTGCTCAGTGTCTGGCCCATCTGGTCGCAGGCCTGGATCACCTTGGAGTTCATTTCGTAGGCACGCTGGGCCGAGATCAGGTCGGAGATCTCCTTGACCGGGTCGACGTTCGACGCTTCGAGGTAACCCTGGCTGATCGTGCCGACGCCCGGGTCGCCCGGCACCCCGACGACCGCAGCCCCCGAGGCAGGGGTCTCGCGGAACATGTTGCTGCCGAGCGCTTCGAGCCCGTTCTCGTTGGCGAAATTGGCGACCGTCAGCTGGCCGATCTGGGTCGGTGTCGCGCTGCCGTTGACCGTGGCGTTGACGGCCCCCGACTGGCTGATCGTGACCGCCGTCGTATTGGCCGGCACGAGGATCGAGGGGCTGATCGCGAAGCCGTCGAGCGTCACGAGTTGCCCCGTCGCATTGGTGTTGAAGGCACCGGCCCGCGTGTACACGGTCTCGCTGTTGGGTCCCGTGATCTGGAACCAGCCGCGGCCCTGCACGGCAAGATCGAACTGGTTGCCGGTCTGGGTCAGGGACCCTTGGGTCTGCAGGCTGCGCACGGCGGCCAGCTTCACGCCGAGGCCCAGTTGCGCGCCCTCCGGGATGTCGTTGCTGGATCCGCGGCTGGACACGCCCTGTGCCCGCGCGGCCTCGTAGAGCAGGTCGGAAAACTCCGCCTTGCCGCGCTTGAAGCCGGTCGTGTTGACGTTGGCCAGGTTGTTGGCGATGACCTCGACATTGGTCTGCTGGGCAGACATGCCGGTCGCCGCGATCGCAAGCGCTCGCATTCAGGTGGTTCCCACGGCCGGCCGCCCGACACACGATCGGGACGACGGGCCAGCATTGATCCTCGGGGTGGAGTACCGTGGCCGCGCAGGGCCGTCAGATGGCCATCCGGGTGATCTCCTGGAAGGCTGCGACGGACTTGTCGCGGACCGCCAGTGCGGTCTGAAGCGATTCCTGCGCCGACATGACGGACTGGACCACGTCCTGGGCACTGGCCTTGCCTTCGATCCCGGAGATGGCACTGGTTTCCGCCGTCTTGAGCTTCTGCACGGCGTCGTTCGAGACCTGCGACAGGATCGAGCCGAAATCGCCACCGACCGTGCCGGCGGCATTTGCGGCAGAGGTCGCCATCGCGGCCGTCGAGGGCGCGAGGGGCGAGAGGGCGGAGGCGACGAGAGGAATGGCCGCGATCATGATGAACCCTTCAGAAGGTCGATGGTCATGGAAATCAGGTCACGCGATTGCTTGATGACCTGCAGGTCTGCTTCATAGGAGCGATTGGCTTCGCGCATGTCGCTCATCTCGCTGATCATGTTGACGTTGGGCATCTTGACCATGCCCTTCTCGTCGGCCGCGGGATTGCCCGGGTCCTGCTCGACCCCGAAACCGGAAGGATCGACGCCGATGGCGTTCACCTTCACGACGTCCATGCCGGCGACGCGGTCGAACTCGTTCTGAAACGTGATCGTCTTGCGCCGGTAGGGATCGGCGCCGGGGGTAGTGCCCGTCGATTGGGCGTTGGCCAGGTTTTCTGAGACGACCCGGAGCCGTGCCGATTGCGCGGAAAGCCCGGCACCTGCGACCCGCAACGAGGCTTGGAGAGCGTCGATCATCGGGCTCAGCTCCTGACCGACGCCATGAGCATGCCGTGAAAGGCTTTCACGAGGCTCGTGTTCAACGAATAGCTTCGGTTGACGTCGCTGGCCTTGATCATCTCCTGCTCGAGGCTGACGCTGTTGCCGGAATCGGTGACCTCCCAGGGCGTATCGTCCTTGATGGAGGCCGCCTGAGCCTGGATCGGGTCAAGTTCCAGGTGGCTCGCATTGGTCGAGGCGAGCTGCAGTTGCGTCTTGTCCATCACGTCCGAGAAAGGTTGGACGATCTGGGACCTGTAGCCGGGCGTGTTCGCATTGGAGACGTTCGCTGCAATCACCGATTGGCTGGTCGACAGCCAGCGGACCTGCTGGGCCGCGACTTCGAAGAGGTGGATAGGTTCCACGGCGGACACCCCGGAGATCAGCTTTCGACCCGGCCAAGCTGCGGGGTTAAGCTTGCACGGAGCTGTCCCGCCGCGCTTTCGACGTCTCATACGACCCATGAGCGGTAGTACAACCTACATTAGTCGCATCGATTCGATCGTCTGTGCCATCCTGGTGAAGTGTTTAATGCGGAGTTAATAGTCGTTAACTTGGACGGCTCTGCCTTGTTCGTTTATGTTCATTAACTTTTGCGAGCCGTGGCAGCGGTACACGGGGAGGCTGCATTTCTTAAGAGGTTGTGTACTGACGCTTATTCTTCGTTAAAAAGTTGCAATCGGAAACCATTTGTTAAGCATACGGACGTAAAAATTTACGAAGTTGGTTAGCGAGACATGAACGGCCGGCGGGTCGAGCGTCTCCTGGGCTTCCCAGAAGGAATGATTCCATGCTGGTTTTGATCGATGACCGTGAAATCGTCGCCGTGGGCTATGCCGGTGGCTTCAAGACCGAGGGCGTCTGCAGCACGGGCTTCTGCCCGACCGATTTCAAAGGCTGGGTGGAGACCGTCGCCGAGGAAGACCTTGCGGCCGTCGAGGCCTTCCTGATCGGCAATTGCCGGGACCGCTCGGCCTACCCGGGGTGGATCCGCGAGAGATCGAATGCCCCCATCATCGCCATCAACGAGACACATTCGCTCGAACAGACCCTGGACCTCTTTGCGGCGGGGTTCGACGATGTCGTGAGGAAGCCGATCCACGTCCGCGAACTCCTGGCGCGCATCGACGCCATCCGGCGCCGCGCCGCCTCGGCGGCCCTCGCCGCCAAGAAGGATGATGTCGCGATCGGCGAGATCCGCGTCTTCTTCGACGGGCGCGACCCCGAAATTCGTGGCGAAGCCTTCCAGCTCCCGCGCCGCGAGCGCCGCATTCTCGAATATCTCGTCAAGAACCGCGGCCGCCGCGTCAGCAAGACCCAGATCTTCAACGCGATCTACGGCATCTTCGACGAAAACATCGAGGAGAACGTCGTCGAGAGCCATGTCAGCAAACTGCGCAAGAAGCTGCGCGCCAAGCTCGGCTACGACCCGATCGAATCCAAGCGTTACCTCGGTTATTGCCTCGAAGAGCCGTGCGACGTTCCCACATCGGCCCTCTGGGACGTCTCGGTCGGGGTCCAGACCCGCCCGGCGCTCGTCCAGAGCGCGGCTTGATCCACGACCGGGCGACCCTGCCGCGAAGCTCGAGGTCTTTCGCGGCTTGACCGTGGCGTCGCCAAACCCCATCTCCTTCTTGTTCCACGGAGATCCCCGGCAAGGGGCTGAGACACCGCTGGGCCTGCTTCGCAGGCGGCGCGGGTATCCATAGAACCTGATCCGGTTTGCACCGGCGTAGGGATGGACACCGGCCGCGATCGCGTCCCCGGAGCTTCTTCATCCTGTGCCGATGAAGGAGAGATGCGATGACGGGCCTGCCCGTCCTGTTCAATACCTTGGCGTTCGCGGCCACGCGCCCGGACGGTCGCATGGAGCCACTGCCGTCCCGCCTCGACGTCGTCGTGGTCGGCGCAGGCGTGATCGGGCTGTCGATCGGCTGGCGCCTCGCGCGGCGCGGCCTTTCGGTCGCGGTCGTCGACGCCGGCTCCGCCGGTGGCGGCACGAGCGCGGCCGCCACCGGCATGCTGGCCGCCACGGCCGAACACGAACCAGGCGGCGGCCCGTTGCTGGAATTGGCGCGGGAAAGCCTCGCTCTCTGGCCCGCGATGCGGCGGGATCTCGAAGCCGAGTCGGGTCTCTCGATCGATTACCGGGACGAGGGGACGCTGATCGTGGCGGTCGGCCGCGACGAGGTCGAACGCCTGCGGTTCCGCCACAAGATGCAGCGCGATGCCGGCCTCGATGCGTGTTGGCTGTCGGGCTCCGCCGTGCTCGCCCTCGAACCCGGCCTCCGGCCGACCATCGCCGGCGGTATCCTGTGCCCCGGCGACCATCAGGTCGATCCGCGCTCGACCCTGCAGGCCTTGAAGGCGGCCTTTATCGGCCAGGGAGGTCGTCTTGCCGAGGCGGTTTCGGTCGAGCGGCTCGAGATGGAGGGGGGCCGTGTCGCGGGTATCCAAACGTCGGCTGGGCTCTGCCGCGCCGCGACGGTGGTGGTGGCGACCGGCGCAGCCATTGCGGCGGGCGGCCTTTTGCCGGCCGGGATGCGTGTGCCGGTCCGACCCTTGAAGGGCCAGTCGATGGCGCTGCGCAGCCGGCCGGTCTTCGGCCGTACCGCAGCGCTGCCGGTCGATCATGTGATCTGGAGCTCGGACGTGCATATCGCGCCCAAGGCGGACGGCCGAATGATCGTCGGTGCCACCATGGAAGAGGCCGGTTTCGACGCCAATGTGACGGCGGGCGGCCTCTACGCGCTGCTCGACGGGGTGCGGCGTGTCCTGCCGGGTGCCGAGGAGATGGTCATCGAGGCGGTCTGGGCCGGGTTCCGCCCGACGTCGGACGACGATGCACCGATCTTGGGTCAAACCGTCCTACGAGGCCTCGTGCTCGCGGCGGGACATCACCGCAACGGCTATCTGCTGGCTCCCGTGACGGCGCGAGCCATCGAGGATCTCGTCGTCGAGGGCGCGATCAGTGGCGCGGCGGCGGCCTTCGCCCTCGATCGCTTCGAGACGACTGCCATGGGGAACCGGCCATGAAGATCACGGTCAATGGCGAAGATCGCGTGACCGATGCCCCTACGCTCGCGGCGTTGTTTGTGGTCGAAACCGAGCATCTGGAGCTGACGTCGCGCCGAGGCTTCGCCATGGCGCGCAACGGTAAGGTCGTGCGGGCGGCGACGTGGGAGCACACGGCGCTCGAAGACGGCGACCGCGTCGAGATCATTCGGGCCCTGGCAGGAGGTTGATATGGAACACTCTCACGGCGACGACCCGCTCGTGATCGCGGGAGAAACCTTGCGCTCGCGGCTCATCCTCGGCACGGCCGGCTACCCGACCCAGCGCATCATGGCGGAGTCCGTCAAGGCCAGCGGCTGCGAGATGGTGACGGTGTCGATGCGCCGGATCTCGCTGGCCGGCCATGGTTCCGACACCGTGAACCTGCTCGAAGGCCTTCGCTTCCTACCCAACACGGCGGGCTGCGAGACGGCCCGGGATGCCATCCTGACGGCGGAACTCGGTCGCGAGGCGCTCGGGACGCATTGGGTGAAGCTCGAAGTGATCGGCGACCGCGAAACCCTCTACCCCGACGCCTCTGAACTCCTGAAGGCGACCGAAGAGCTCGTCGACCGAGGCTTCGTGGTGCTGCCTTACTGTTTCAGCGATCCCGTGCTCTGCCAGCGTCTTGCCGACCGTGGAGCCGCAGCCGTGATGCCGCTCGGGTCGTTGATCGGCTCGGGCATGGGCGTTGCCGATCCGGCCCTCCTGGAACTGATCTGCCGCCGCTCGCCCGTCCCGGTGGTGGTCGACGCCGGACTCGGCACCGCGTCGGACGCGGCGATCGCCATGGAACATGGTGCTGCGGCCGTACTGCTCAATACGGCCGTCTCGAAAGCCGAAGATCCCGTCCTGATGGCCCGTGCGATGCGGCATGCCGTCGAGGCGGGGCGATTCGCCTACCGCGCCGGCCGCATCCCGGCCCGCAAACGTGCGGAGCCGTCGAGCCCGCAACTGGGCCTCGTCGGGTCGTGAGGCCTCGGCGGCCGCTTCCGGACCGGCTGCTGATCGTCACAGACCGCCATCAGGCCTTGCGTCCCCTGGCGGCGATGGCCGAAGCGGCCTTCGCGTCGGGTGCGCGCTGGCTCTGGCTGCGCGACCGCGACCTGCCGGCTCGGGATCGCCGCCTGCTGGCGCTGGACTTGGCCGACCGTGCGGCCCGACACGGGGGAGTCCTGACGGTCGGCGCAGATGTTGCGCTGGCGGCCGACGTCGGCGCCGGAGTTCAGATCGCGGCCGGAGTGGATGTCGCGGCCGTGCGGCGGACGCTCGGTCCGACCGCGTGGATCGGCGTCTCGGCTCACGACCTCGACGAACTTCGCCGAGCCCGGGATGCCGAAGCCGATTACGCGACGCTCAGTCCGATCTTTCCGACACCGAGCAAGCCGGGCTACGGGCCGGCGCTGGGCCTCGGGGCCTTGCGCGCAGCGTCGAGGCTCGGACTGCCGATCCTGGCGCTCGGAGGGATCTCGACCGCGACCGCTCGACCCTGTCTGAACGCCGGTGCTTGCGGGGTCGCGGTCATGGGACCGGTGATGCGGGACGCCGGATTGGTCCCGATGCTGCTGAGCGTCCTGACCTGAGGCCGATACGGGCTCCCGAGCCTCCATCCAGCGACGTACGGAGTCAAAGCCACTTGGCGACGAACGACAGCGTTGCCATGAAGATGGTTCGTCCGGTCGCATCCCTGACCTTCGACACGAAGGCACGACGGTCGTCCTCGGGGACGACCTCGCGGGCGATATCGGGCAGGACCGATATCGCTTTGGTCCGAGCCTCCTGGTCGTCCGCCAGCTCCACACCTTCGTCATCTTGAAACCGGTGCTCGCCGTCATCGACGTCGAAGAAAAAGCGCGGCATGGCAATGATCTCTGCTGAACGCCGGCGTTCCGGGCCTGAAAGCATCAGCCGTCCGAAAAGCTGGACCGCGGTCGGCGTGGAAATAAGGAGTGTGTCTGCTGCTGCCGACACACTCACCTCGACAAAAATAGACACGTTCACAGAGCCCGAGGAGACTGAAGCGCAGGACGGCTCCACTGCGATCGGACGTCACAACCGTACCAGAAACGAGTTTTACCGCCGATTGTCCAATATCATCTCAAACCTTACCGATGTCGATCGGGATGCTCCAGGTGTACCGGTTCGAACGGAGGATTCCGTTCGAGATGAAACGGTGCACCGCCTCTGAGCTGGTGCGGCCACTGGTGCAAACGGATGGACCATCGGCTTGGGTCGGGCCACTAGGCCGCCGACCGGGCGATGGCGCCAGCAACGCGGACGGGCGGGCCGGACGCCTGACCGGACGGCGGCCCGGCCGCCATGGCGCGTTTCGGGCGACCGGGCTAGACTGGGCCGCATGCTTCCACAGCCCCTGATGACATGAACCAGAACCGACCCGTCACCGCTGGCGACCACGTGTTCCTGGTCGACGGCTCGTCCTTCGTGTTCCGCGCCTATTTTCAATCGATCCGGCAGGACCAGAGGTACAACTACCGCGCCGACAAGCTGCCCACCGGGGCGGTGCGGCTCTTTGCGACCAAGCTTCTGCAGTTCGTGAGGGAGGGCGCCATGGGGGCCATCCCGACCCACCTCGCCATCATCTTCGACAAGAGCGAAAACTCGTTTCGCAAGGAGCTCTACGCCGACTACAAGGCGCATCGCAACGAGCCGCCCGAAGACCTCGTGCCGCAGTTCCCGCTGATGCGCGAAGCCGTGCGGGCCTTCGGCATGGTGCCGATCGAGCAGGAGTCCTACGAGGCCGACGACCTGATCGCCACCTATGCCCGGCACGCCCGGGAGGCGGGCGCCGACGTCCTGGTCGTGTCGGCCGACAAGGACCTGATGCAGATCGTCGGCGAGAAGGTGTGGATGTACGATCCCGCCTCCGGCGTGCCGGGCGCCATGGGATCGCGCGACGAACGTCGCATCGGCCCGGACGAGGTCATGGCCTATTTCGGCGTGACGCCAGACCGCGTCGTCGACGTGCAGGCGCTCGCCGGCGACAGTACCGACAATGTGCCGGGCGCTCCCGGCATCGGGGTGAAGACGGCGGCCCAACTGCTCGCCACCTACGGCGATCTCGATACGCTGCTGGCCCGGGCCCACGAGATCAAGCAGCCGAAGCGCCGCGAAGCGCTGAGCCTGCCCGAGAACGTGGAGCGGATCCGGGTGTCGCGGCAGCTCGTGAAACTGATCGAC
>CAXUOD010000088.1:13095-20248 GCA_964252585.1 uncultured Lichenihabitans sp.
ACGACGTCGATGTCGCGGTCCCGCTCGACGCCCTGCGGCTTCCCCGCATGGATGGCGAGAAGCTCGTCGGCTTCTGCAAGGCTCTCGAATTCAGCACGCTGACGCGGCGCGTGGCCGAGCTCTACGGCGTGTCCTCCGACAAGATCGATGCGGATGCGGCGCTCGTCGGGCCCGGCGGCTGGCGGACCCGGCACGGCGCTCCGGCCGCGCCCGTCGAGGAGACGGGCGGCATCGTGGCGCTCGCCGTCGATCCGAGGGAGCCCGTCGTGGCGGGCGACGTGCGCGACGCCGCCGCGGTCGCGGCCGCCCTGCCGGTGGTGAACGGCCCGGCTCGGCTCGCCATCGCTCGTGCCGCGGAAGCGCGTGCGAGCCGTTTCGATCACACGGGTTATCGGACCGTGGCGACGCTCGACGAGCTCGATGCCGTGATCGCGGCAGCGCACGAGGCGGGGGTCGTGGCCATCGACACCGAGGCGACGTCTCTCGATGCGCGCCGGGCCGAACTCGTGGGCGTGGCGCTCGCGACCGCGCCCGGTCTGGCCTTCTACGTGCCGGTGGGCCACCGGGCCTCGAGCGACGGCGGGCTCTTCGGCGACGGCGTGCTGGTGGAAGGCCAGTTGCCGCTGCGCGACGTTCTCGACCGATTGAAGCTGCTGCTCGAAGCGCGCGACATCCTGAAGGTCGTCCAGAATGCCAAGCCTGATTGGCTGATCTTTGCGGCTCACGGCATCGATGTTGCTCCCTTCGACGACACGATGCTGATGTCCTACGTGCTCGACGCGGCCGCCACGACCGACACGCACGGCATGGATCAGCTGGCCAAACGCCACCTCGGCCATCAGCCGATCGCGTTCAAGGACTTGGCGGGCTCCGGCAAGGCTTTCATCGGCTTCGCCCGCGTGGCGCTCGACAAGGCGACGGACTATGCGGCCGAGAACGCCGACGCCACGTTGCGGCTCTGGCGCGTGCTGAAGGCGCGGCTCCCGGCCGAGCGCGTGACGGTCGTCTACGAGACCTTGGAGCGGCCGCTGGTCGAGGTCCTGGCCCGGATGGAGCGGCGCGGCATCCGCATCGACAAGGGGATCCTGTCGCGGCTCTCGGGGGATTTCGCCCAGACCATGGCGCGGCTCGAGGCCGAGATCCACGAGCAGGCCGGGGGAGCCTTCAATCTCGGTTCGCCGAAGCAGCTCGGCGACATCCTGTTCGGCCGCATGGGTCTGCCGGGGGCCAAGAAGACCGCGACCGGCGCCTGGTCGACGTCGGCCCAGGTGCTCGACGACCTGGCCGAGACCGGCAACGGTTTCGCACGCCTCATGCTCGAGTGGCGCCAGGTCTCCAAGTTGAAGTCGACCTATACGGACGCATTGCCGACCTTCGCGGACCCTGGCACGGACCGCGTCCATACCTCGTTCGCCCTGGCCGCCACGACCACGGGCCGCCTCTCGTCCTCCGATCCCAATGTCCAGAACATCCCGATCCGCACCGAGGCCGGCCGTAAGATCCGCACGGCTTTCGTGGCGACGCCGGGCCACAAGCTGGTCTCGGCCGACTATTCTCAGATCGAGCTGCGGCTCCTGGCCCATATCGCGGACATCCCGCAGCTGAAGCAGGCGTTTGCCGAGGGCCGGGACATCCACGCCACCACGGCGTCGGAGATGTTCGGCGTGCGCCTCGAAGACATGACCGGCGAGGTGCGGCGGCGCGCCAAGGCGATCAATTTCGGCATCATCTACGGCATCTCGGCCTTCGGGCTGGCGAACCAGCTCGGCATCCCGCGCAGCGAGGCGGGCGATTACATCAAGACCTATTTCGAGCGCTTCCCCGGCATCCGCGACTACATGGACGCCACGAAGAAGCTCGCCAAGCAGCAGGGCTACGTCACGACCCTGTTCGGGCGAAAATGCCACTACCCCCGCATCACGGCCTCGAACCCCTCGGAGCGGGCCTTCAACGAACGCGCGGCCATCAACATGCCGATCCAGGGCTCGGCCGCCGACATCATCCGCCGCGCCATGATCCGCATGGACGCGGCGCTCGACGCCGAGAGGCTGCAGGCCCGCATGCTGCTCCAGGTGCACGACGAACTCGTCTTCGAGGTGCCGGACGACGAGATCGAGCGGAGCATTCCGGTGATCCGGCAGGTCATGGTCGATGCTCCCCATCCGGTGGTGGCCCTGTCGGTGCCGCTCGCCGTCGAGGCCGGCTCGGCGTCCAACTGGGACGAGGCGCATTGAGGCCTGGGCATGCCGCCGATCCGCTTCCAGAAGACGAGTCGATACTCTCGACCGTTGGTATGAGTGTTCGATCCCGCTCAAGCTGGAGCGGCCGGCTCGCCGTCAGGTCCGCGCTTCACTCACCGGCCGGCACGGGCCGCAGGGGCACGGCCCGCCGCCGGAACGGCCAGCGGAGGCGCGATAGGCGCGCCATGCCGAGATAGATGATGGGCGTCGTATAGAGCGTCAGGGCCTGGCTGAGGATCAGGCCGCCCATGATGGTCACGCCGAGCGGCCGCCGCAGCTCCGCCCCGACGCCCGTCCCGAAGGCGATCGGCATGGCGCCGAACAGCGCCGCCAGCGTGGTCATCAGGATCGGCCGGAAGCGCTCGAGACAGGCCGCGTAGATGGCGTCGCGGGGGCTCATGCCCTGGTCGCGCTCCGCATGGATGGCGAAGTCCACCAGCATGATGCCGTTCTTCTTCACGATGCCGATCAAGAGAATGATGCCGATGAAGGCGATGACGGTGAGCTCCATGTTGACGGCCTGCAGGGCCAGCAAAGCGCCCAAGCCCGCCGAGGGTAGGGTGGAGAGGATCGTCAACGGGTGCGTCAGGCTCTCGTAGAGCACGCCCAGGATGATGTAGATGGCGCCGATGGCGGCCAGGATGAGCAGGCCTTGCGTGGCAGCACCCTGCTGGAACACCAGGGCGTCGCCGGCGAATTCCGCATGCAATCCGTCGGGCAGGTGCATCTCGGCGACCGCTTGCCGGATCGCGTCGCTGCTTGTCTCCAGGGTCGTGCCCGGCACGAGATTGTAGGTCAGTGTGACCGAGGGGAAAGCGCCCTGGTGGTTGACCACGAGGGGTGACGCGCGACGCACGATCGTCGCGAACGCCGAAAGCGGGACCTGCGAGCCATCGCTGCCCGGCACGTAGATCCGCGACAGGTCGGACGGGTCCTGCTGATCGCGGGGCGCCACTTCCAGCACCACGCGGTACTGGTTGCGCTGTCCGTAGATGGTCGAGATCTGGCGCTCCCCGAAGGCGTCGCTCAGGGCGTCGTCGATCGACTGGATGGCGACGCCGAGCCGGGCCGCCGTCGGGCGGTCGATCACGACTTCGGCTTCGAGCCCGCCCTGCTCGCGGTCGGTCGAGAGGTCGACGACGCCAGGGATCGTCTTAAGCCGGTCGAAGACCTTGGGTTGCCAGTTCTGCAACTCGTCGAGGTCGGCGTCCCACAGGGTGAACTGGTAGGACCCCTTGCCGCCTCGCCCGCCGGCCCGGAGGTCCTGGATCGGGATCATGAACAGCGTGATGCCGGGCCGGCGGGCCAGCTTCTTGCGGAGGCGGTCGATCACCTGCGCCGCCGTCGGGCGCTGGCCTTCGGGTTTTAGGCTGATGTAGAGCTGCCCGGAATTGACCCCGCCTCCACCTCCGATGAAGGAGCCGACCCCGTCGACCGCGGGATCCTTCAGGATCACGTCGGCCAAACCTTGCTGCAGGTTCGCCATGGCCGGGAAGGAGATGTCGGCGGCAGCCTCGGTCTGGCCCATGATGAGGCCGGTGTCGTCTTCCGGCACGAAACCCTTCGGCGCCACCTTGAACAGTTCCACGGTGAGGCCGATCGTGAGGACCATCACCAGCACCATGAGCCACGGGTGGCGCAACGCCACGCGCAGCGTCCGCGCATAGCCGGCGACGAGCGACGCCAAGCCGCTTTCGACGGCGCGGTCGAGAAGGTTAGGCGGCTTGTGGTCGTGGCGTTTCATGAAATGCGCGCAGACCATCGGGGTCAGGGTCAGCGACACCAGCGTCGACACGACCACCGCGAAGGTCAGGGTCAGCGAGAACTCGCGGAAGAAGCTGCCTACGATGCCGCCCATGAAGAGCAGGGGCACGAAGGCGGCGACGAGCGACAGGCTGATCGAGATCACCGTGAAGCCGATCTGCTTCGACCCCAGCAGGGCGGCGGCGACCGGGCTCATGCCCCGCTCGATGTTGCGGGTGACGTTCTCGATCATGACGATGGCGTCGTCGACCACGAAGCCGACCGAGATCGTGATGGCCATGAGCGACAGGTTGTCGAGGCTGAAGCCTGCGACCCACATGCAGGCGACGGTGCCGGCGAGCGACAGCGGCACCGCGACACCGGCCGCGAGCGTCGGCGTCGCGCGGCGCAGGAACAGGAACACCACGCCCATCACGAGGGCGCAGGTGATGAGCAACGTGATCTGGATGTCGCGCACCGCGGCGCGGATCGTCACGGTGCGATCGGTGAAGATCGCGATGTCGACGCCGGCCGGCACCCAACGCCGGAGTTCCGGCAGCAGCGCCCTCACGCGGTCGACAGTATCGATGACATTGGCGGTGGGCTGTTTCGTCACGATGAGCAGGACGGACGGCCGTTTGTTGAACCAGCCCGCGGCGCGCCGGCTCTTGTTGCCGCGCTCGACCGTGGCGACGTCGGCGAGCCGCACGATCGTGCCGTTCTGGCTCCGCAACACGATGGCGCCGAACTCCTCGGGCGTCGACAGGCGGTCGCTCGTGGCCAGGGTCTCGGTCAGGTCCGGCCCGTCGAACGAACCGATCGCCTGGCCGACGTTGGCATTGCCGATGGCGGTCCTCACGGTATCGACCGAAAGCCCCATGGCGGCGAGTCGCTGTGGATCGATGCGGACCCGGATGGCAGGCTGGGCGGCACCGTTGACCGTGACCTCGGCCACGCCGTCGATCTGGCTGATCTTCTGCGCAATCACGGTGTCGGCGGCGTCGTAGAGCGCCGTCACGGGCAGGGTCTCGGAGGTCAGCGCCAGGATGAAGACCGGAAAGGACGCCGAATTGGCCTTGCGGTAGACCGGCAGCGTCGGCAGGTCGCCGGGCAAGTCGGTCGCCGCCGCATTGAGGGCCGCCTGGACGTCGCGTGCCGCGTCGTCGACGTTGCGGTTGAGGTCGAATTGCAGCGTGATGGCCGAGGAGCCGAGCGTCGAGTTCGACGTCATCTCGTTGACGCCGGAGATCTCGCCGAGACGCCGTTCGAGCGGCGCCGCGACGGTCGCCGCCATGATGCCCGGGGCGGCGCCGGGCCGCGAGGCCTGCACCCGGATGGCCGGAAAATCGACCGCCGGCAGGCTGGCGACGGGCAGCTGGAAGTAGCTCACCACGCCCACGAGGAACAGCCCGATCGACAGCAGCGTCGTGCCGATCGGCCGCCGGATGAAGGGCGCGGAAATGTTCATGGGGCGAGAGGGCCGAGGACGGCGACGTTGCAGGTGCGTGCCGCTACGGCCAGGGCTTGGTCGAGGGTTGCCAGAGACGAGCCGACGGCAAGAGCCAGCGCCAGGTAAGCGGCGTCGTATGCCGTGAGGTGATGGGCGCGGGCAAGCTGGACGACGTTTGCATCGTCGCCAGGACCGCAGTCTTGCAGCGAAGGTTCGTCCAGACGGCCGAGGATTTCATCGACTTCGGTTCGCGAGATCCGTTGACGGCGTTCAGATATGAGAAGGATGTTACGGATCTCGTGGCGGAAAATCGTCGGCACCAAGCCTTGGGTTGAAGACAAAAGTCGCAATACTCTGGTCGATGCTTCAGTGCGTTCGTCCGGCATGAGCCAAGCGATGGCCATGGAGGCATCGATCACAACGCTCATCGACGACCCTCGTCGCGCCACTCCAGGATTTCTTCAGCCGTCGCACGGGGCATGCGGCTTCGCATCTCGAGAATGGCGTCGATGGCCTTCTGCGACGTGAAGGTGGGTTTCTCGGCCTTCACCACATGGGCCAGAGGTTCTGATCCACGCGCGATGAGGATCTGGTGTCCCGCTTCGACTTCGGCCAGGAATTCGGGCAGCCGTGCAGCGAGGTCATCGACGTCGAAGGTTATGGTCATTTCACGCTCCGGGGTTCTTGAACACAATTACATGTCGCTGCCTTCAGCGCTCACTCACTGCCGGATCGTGCTAGCCACACCTGCCAGAACAGGTGAGAACATTGACGTCTTCGACCCTGACGTGCTGAAGCAGCAAGGTTTGCGCACCGGATGTATGTTTGTCCTTTAGCATGCATGCATCAACGACACTGGCATCAACGCCGACCCTCGTCGCGCCACGCGAGAATTTCTTACATGGTGATTGGAGCGAAATCTTTCCTGGCGGCGCGGATTTCGGCGATGACCGAAGCAGGGTCACTATTCGCCGTGACCGCGACTTTATCGAGTTCAGCGATCGGTTGGGTTCCGCGCGCAATGAGAACCTCACGTCCGGCTTCGACTTCAGCCAGCATTTCGGAAATCCGCGCCGCGGCTTCATTGACGTCCACAGTCAAAGACATCTTTCGACTCTTTCAGAGGGCCGTGCATACCACGTCTCAGCTCACTCCGCCGCCCTGCGCATCTCCGGCTCGACCGCGTCGTCCGCCGGCCCGATCGGCTTCGTCCCCATCCCGAACCGTCGTCCGAGCGCCTCCATCTGCAGGTAGATGACGGGCGTCGTATAGAGGGTCAGCAACTGGCTGAGCAGCAGCCCGCCGATGATCGTGATGCCGAGCGGCACCCGCAGTTCCGCGCCGCTGCCATGGGCCAGGGCCAGGGGAATCGCGCCGAACAGCGCCGCCAAGGTCGTCATCATGATGGGCCGGAACCGCAGCCGGCAGGCGCGCTCGATGGCATCGAAGGGCGACAGGCCGTCGTCGCGCTCGGCCGCGGTCGCGAAATCGATCATCATGATGGCGTTCTTCTTGACGATGCCCATGAGCAGGATGATGCCGATCAGCGCCACGATCGACAGTTCCTGGCCCGTGGCCATCAGGGCCAGCAGGGCCCCGACGCCCGCCGACGGCAGGGTCGACAGGATGGTCAGAGGGTGGATGAAGCTCTCGTAGAGGATCCCGAGCACGAGGTAGATCGTCACCACGGCGGCCAGCACCAGCCAGGGCTCGCCGGCGA
>CAXUOD010000089.1:0-20085 GCA_964252585.1 uncultured Lichenihabitans sp.
TCGCGGCCATGACGAGCAATCAGGGCCTCAAGATCAGCGACGACCAGAACAGCGAGAAGGCGGGGATCCGCGGTGGCTCGCTGCTCGAGGACTTCCTGCTACGCGAGAAGATCACGGCCTTCGATCACGAGCGGATCCCGGAGCGCGTCGTCCATGCGCGGGGCGCCGCCGCGCATGGCGAGTTCGTCTGCTACGAGGACCTGTCGGCCCTCACCATGGCGTCGCCCTTCGCGACGGCCGGCAAGAAGACCCCGGTGTTCGTGCGGTTCTCGACGGTGGCCGGCTCGCGCGGCTCGGCCGACACGCCGCGCGACGTGCGTGGGTTCGCGGTGAAGTTCTACACCGACACTGGCATCTGGGACCTCGTCGGCAACAACATGCCGGTGTTCTTCATCAACGACGCGATCAAGTTCCCCGACCTGATCCACGCGGTTAAGCCCGAACCCCACGTCGAGATCCCGCAGGCGGCCTCCGCCCATGACACGTTCTGGGATTTCGCGTCTCTGACGCCCGAGATCAGCCACATGCTGCTCTGGGCCATGAGCGACCGGGCCCTCCCGCGGTCCTTCGCCAACATGGAAGGCTTCGGGGTTCATACGTGGCGCTTCGTCAATGCCAAAGGGGGTAGCTCCTTTGTCAAGTTCCATTGGAAGCCGGTGAAGGGCGTCCACGGTCTCGTGTGGGACGAAGCCCAGAAACTCTCCGGCAAGGATCCGGACTTCCATCGGCGGGACATGTTCGAGTCGATCGAGCGCGGCGACTTCCTCGAATGGGAACTCGGCATCCAGGTCGTGGACGAAAAGGACGAGTTCGCCTTCGACTTCGACCTCCTCGACGACACGAAGCTCATCCCGGAAGAACTCGTCCCGGTGAAGCTCGTCGGCAAGCTCACGCTGAACCGCAACCCCGACAACTATTTCGCCGAAACCGAGCAGGTGGCGTTCTGCGTGAGTCACGTCGTGCCGGGGATCGATTTCACCAACGACCCGATGCTGCAGGGCCGGCTGATGTCCTATCTCGATACGCAGCTCCGGCGCATCGGGCCGAACTTCGCCGAACTGCCGATCAACCGTCCGCTCAACCCGGTCTCCAACAACCGTCGCGACGGATTCGCCAAGAACACGATCAACAAGGGTCGGGTATCGTATTTCCCGAGCGCCTTGGCGGGGATCCATCCGATGCAGCAGCCGGATGCCGTCGACGCGTTCCGGAGCTACGCCGAAAGGGTCGACGGGCATAAGGTCCGCGGCCGTTCGAAGAGCTTCACCGACTACTTCACCCAGGCCACACTGTTCTGGAACTCGATGGCGCCCTGGGAAAAGGATCACATCGCGGCGGGTTTCTCGTTCGAGTTCAACCAGTGCGAGACGAAAGCCGTGCCCAAGGCCGTGATGGGTAATATCCTGGTCAACATCCACCCCGACCTCGCGGCACGCGTGGCCGAGCAGACCGGCCTCGACGTCGCGGAGTGCAAGGCGACCGCGCCGAAGCCGCCCGTGGTGGCCATCGCCGACCCGGCCGCCATGCCGAACGGCAGCAAGACGGTTTCGGCTTCGCCGGCGCTGTCGATGGACAAGATCACCAAGGGCATCAAGGGTCGCAAGATCGCGATCCTGGCGGGCGAAGGCGTTGATGGTGACCATCTCGGCGCTCTCAGATCCGGGCTCGAGGGCCAAGGTGCCGTGGTAGAGGTCATCTCGGAACGGGGTGGCACCATCACCTGCAGCCTCGGCAAGACCGTGAAGGTCGACCGCCCGGCCCCGAACGCTCCTTCGGTGATCTACGACGCCGTAGCGGTTCCGGGCGGTGCCTCGGCGGCAAAACTCGCCAAGGTCGGCTTGGCCTTGGCGTTCCTGGCCGAAGCGTTCAAGCACGGCAAACCCTTGGTGTTCCTCGGAGAAGCCTCGGCCCTGATCGCCAAGGCGCATCTGCCGGTCCCGGCCACGGGCGCGCCCCAACAGGGTATCACGGCCGGCGACGCAGCCTCGGCGATGGCGGCTCTGGTCTCAGGATTGGAACAGCACCGTTTCACCAATCGTGACATCGCATCCGTCGCGGCGTGATGAAAAAACAGGAGGCAGGCGCAAGCCTGCCGTCCTTGGGTTCGGCCGGGAGTTCGGTTGCCTTTGGCCAACCGATCAGACCGATCAGTGCTTCTTCAAAGCGTCCGGCTTGTGAACGGCTTCCTTGCCTGACTTGTCGCTTTTGACCAGCACCTCCGGCTCTTCCTTGGTGGCCTTAGCCGTGTGGCCTTTCACTTTGGTGGTGGACGTCACCACTTTTTCGACGGTCCCGTGGGTCTCGCCCTGCGGCGTCTTCCAACTGACCTTGTCACCCTTCTTCGGCAGTCCAGCCATGTCTCGTCTCCCTTGCTGATGGGGAGTAACGCGAGCCGATGGGCCGGGTTCGCCCGTCAGACCCGCGGCATGGCGACGTCTCTGCGGGCCAACCCGTCGAGGTAGGCCGGCAGGTCCTTGATCGTCGTCAGAACGTCGAACTTCGCCGCGCCCGCGGTCTCGGCCGTCTCGTGCGCCCAGGTGACGTGGTAAGGAATGTGAACGGCCCGCGCACCGAGAGCCACGACGGGCACGATGTCGGATCGGATGGAATTGCCGACCATGAGAAAGGTCTTCGGCTCCACGCCGGCGCTCCGGAGCACCTTGCGATAAGTGCCGACGTCCTTTTCGGCAAGGATATGAATGGCATCGAAGTGCGGCGCGAGACCGGACCGCGCGATCTTGGCCTCTTGCTCGACCACGTCACCCTTGGTGATCAGCAGGAGGCGATAGCGCCGCGACAATGCTTCCAGAACCGCCTCGACACCTTCCATCTTCTCCCGTGGGTCGGACAGGAAGTGGTGGAGCATATCGACGATCTCGCCGACATCGTCACCGGTGATGCGGCGTCCCGTGAGCTCGAGGGCCGTCTCGATCAGCGACAGGATGAAGCCTTTGACCCCGTAGCCGAACACGCCGAGATTGCGCTGTTCCACGCGGAGCAGGGTCTCGTCGACGTCGCCCGCTAGAGGACCGTAGCGGCCGATGATCTCGCGCATCCGGCCTTGCATGCGGTGGAAGCCGTCTTCGTTGCGCCAGAGCGTATCGTCGGCATCGAAGCCGATCGTCGTGAGCGCGCATCGGCCATCATCCATCGCGACGTTCATCGGTCTGCTCTCCCGGGTCCCGCCTTCTAGCGGATACCGGGACGAGACGCATCACGCGGGTGGCGACAGCCGTCGGCGTGCGCCCGTGGCACCGGCCTCGTCGAACAGTTCGATACCGGCGGCTTCGATTGCCCGCCTGATCTTACGCGCCCTCTCGATCGTGATGGGGCACTCGCCCTCCGTCATCTCGGCAAGCTTGAGGATCGCATGCGGGACACCCGCTTTCTCGGCGAATTTGGAACGCTGCAGCGCGAGAAGCGCGCGCGCTTCACGAATCTGTTTGCCGGTGAGCATGCCGTAGATGCCTTCGAGCTCGAAATCCTGTCGACTGGCGTACAACGGCACGCCGATGCAGTTACGTGAGCCCGCCCCCAAGGTTTCGTCGCTCCGCGAAGCCCAAGCGCTTCTACCGAGGGCTGTCTTCGACAGGAGACGGGCGCCGCGGCCATGCGGCGTCGGGGCTTCGGCCGCATGGGGAACGGGACGGGGCGAACCGAACGGGGAGGCACGAGAAGGCGCTGGCTTGTCGGCCTCCTCTCGTGGGTTACAGTGATGCCAGCGGTCGTAAGCGCCCGCACCCTCGTTGCGCGGGGCGCCGATGAACAGACCGATGCGGACCGACGACGTCCAGACCCCTTCAGGCGTGACGGTTCGGTTGCGTCTGGCGCGGCAGATGCGCGGCATGACCCTGAAGGAGCTCGCCCTTCTGGCGGGTTGTTCGGAAAGCCTGTTGTCGAAGATCGAGAACGGCAGGACCTCGCCTTCGCTCCCGATGCTGCATCGGCTGGTGGGCGCGCTCGGCACCAATATAGGCTGGCTCTTCGAGGAGAACCACGGCGAGGACGGGGTCGTGTTCCGGCAGGGCGACCGACCCATCATCACGCTCGATCCCCTGCGCCGCGGCGAAGGCATCAGCCTCGAACGCGTCATCCCCTACGCGGCCGGGCACCTGCTCCAGTGCAACATCCACCATATCGAGGCGGGCGGCGAGAGTGCCGGGCCGATCCAGCATGCCGGGGAGGAGGTCGGCTATATTCTGCGGGGCCGCATCGATCTGATCCTCGACGGTCGAACCTTCCACCTCGAACAGGGCGACAGCTTTGTCTTCGGCTCGAACCTGCCGCATGCCTATCGCAACGCCGGCAACGAACCGGCCAGCATCTTCTGGGTGAACACGCCGCCGACATTTTAGCCGACCCTGCCCATTCAAGTTCCTTGACACTCCCTCAAGGAGCTTGAACTCTACGGGGCCGATCGCTCTCGCTTCGGCGGGATGCGGCCCGTCGACCGCGAGGGGATCAGATGATGCATCGGACCACCAAGACGTTGCTCGGCGCCGCCGCAACCCTGTCGGTGCTCTCGGGCCTCGGCGCGTTCTCTGCCGAGGCCGCCACTTTCGCCCTGGTCACGATCAACCAGCAGGCCCTGTTCTTCAACCAGATCAACGACGGCGCCAAAAAGGCCGCCGACGCGGGCGGCGACAAGCTCGTGATCTTCAATGCCAACAACGTGCCGAGTGCCCAGAACGACGCCGTCGAGAACTACATCACCCAGAAGGTCGACGGTATCGTCCTGGTGGCGATCGACGTGAACGGCGTCAAACCCGCCGTCACGGCCGCCAAGAAGGCCGGCATTCCGGTGATCGCCGTCGACGCGCAGATCCCGGACGGCGACAACGTCGCCTTCGTGGGGGTGGACAACACCAAGGCCGGTGAAGAGATCGGCACCTTTTTCGCCAGCTTCGTGGCGAAGGACATGGCCGGCAAGGCCAAGGTCGGTATCGTCGGGGCGCTCAATTCGTTCATCCAGAACCAGCGGCTCGACGGGTTCAAGAAGACCGCTTCCGTCGCGGGCGTCACCTTCGCCGATACGGTCGACGGGCAGAACGTCCAGGACGTCGCGCTGACGGCTTCGGAAAACCTGATGACCGCCAACCCGAGCATGACGGCCATCTACGCCACGGGCGAACCGCAGCTGATCGGCGCCGTCTCTGCCGTCGACACGGCCGGCAAGAAGGCCTCGGTCAAGGTCTTCGGCTGGGATCTCACGGCCCAGGCCGTGAAGGGCATCGACGAGGGTTGGGTCGCGGCCGTCGTGCAGCAGGACCCCTATACCGAGGGCAAGACGGCGATCGAAAGCCTGGAAACCCTGAAGAAGGGGGGCAAGGTCGATCCGGTGATCCACGTCCCGGTCACCATCGTCACCAAGGCCAATCTCGACCCCTATCGCGCCATGTTCAAGTAGGGTTAGCCTCATCTCCCGGGCCATGGCATTTGAAGCGAAGGGGCGAAGATTGGCGCTATCGTCCTTCCCCGTTCCGGCTAGCGTTGGCATACGACGCAATGGCCTACCCTGAAGACGGCAGGTCGTTGGAATATCCCTCCCCGGAGGGGGGTGGGGGGCGCGACGCGCCGGGGGGGGTCTCCCCGGCAAGGCTTCACCCCATCCGACTCGGCCTGCGGCCGAGCCACCTTCCCCCGCTTCGGGGAAGGACCACCGCGTCATGTCTGGCCAGGTAAAGGATGGGTGCCGACGCTAGCCGTTCCGGGGAAGGAACTCCGCCGGAACATCAGGCGGAGAACGTGATGGCCTCGCTGTCCCCCAGGGTTCGCATGCGCGGAATCTTCAAGCGCTATGGCGCGATCCAGACGCTCGACGACGTGTCGCTCGATCTCGCTCCCGGCGAAGTCCTGGGCCTCGTCGGCGACAATGGCGCCGGCAAGTCGACCTTGAGCAAGGTCCTGTCCGGGGCCGTGGTCCCGGATGGCGGCACGATCGAGATCGACGGGACCCCGGTCACCTTCGCGTCCCCGGCCGACGCGCGGGCGCAGCACGTCGAGATGGTCTACCAGGACCTGTCGCTCTGCGACACGGTGGATGTGGCGGGGAACCTGTTCCTCGGGCGCGAACCGCGACGCCGCATCCTGGGCCTGCCCTTCCTCGACAAGCCCCGCATGCGCGCCGACGCCGCCGCCATGCTGCAGAGCCTCGGCATCGTGGTGCCCGACATCTCGGTTCACGTGGAGAACCTCTCGGGCGGACAGCGCCAGTCGATCGCCATCGGCCGGGCCGCGTCCTTCGCGCCGAAGGTCCTGATCATGGACGAGCCGACCGCGGCGCTCGCGGTGGCGGAGGTGGAGGCCGTGCTGGATCTGATCCGCACCGTCAGCGCCAAGGGCGTCAGCGTCATCCTGATCACCCATCGCTTGCAGGACCTGTTCCTCGTCTGCGACCGGTTGCAGGTCATGTACGAAGGCCGTTCCATCGCGGAACGCGCCATTCCGGACACCAACCTCGAGGAGGTCGTCGACCTCATCGTCGGCCGCAAGTTCAGCGCCCGGTCGGCCAGGACATCCTCCGGCACGGGACCCGCAGGCTCGGCGCCCCACGAGACCGCTGCCCCGTGACGGCGCCGCTCCACGTCACCACGCCGGCGTCGGGACGGCTGCGCCCGCGCACCCTGAAGGAGCGTTTCCTGGCCAATGGCAGCGTCGGCTCGATCGCCCTGTTCTTCGCCGCCGTCGTGGTGCTGTTCTCGGTCACGACCGACGCCTTCCTTTCCGTCGACAACATCCTGAACATCCTGCGCCAGTCGGCGCCGCTGCTGATCGTCGCGACCGCCATGACGCTGGTCATCACGACGGGCGGCATCGACCTCTCGGTCGGATCGATCCTGGCGCTGACGAGCGCGCTCTGCGCGATCCTGATCCAGGCCGGCCTTCCGTGGGTCCTGGTCGTGGCCCTGATGCTGCTCTGCGGTGCTCTCGTCGGGGCGCTGCAGGGATTCTTCGTCGCCTACGAGGGGATCCCGGCCTTCATCGTGACCTTGGCGGGGTTGAGCGTGATCCGCGGTTTCGCCCTGCTGATGACCGGCGGCTATTCGATCCCCATCGCCCCGAGCCTGGGCTTCGTCGACCTCGGCCGGGCCTGGGTGCTCGGCATGCCGCTGCCGGCGCTGATGGCCGGCGCGATCCTCGGCATCGGCTTCGTGCTGTTCAACGAGACCTCGTTCGGCCGTTACGTCACCGGCATCGGCGCCAATGCCGAGGCCGTGCGCCGCGCCGGCGTCGACACGCGGCGCGTCACGCTTCTGGTCTATGTCCTGTCGGGCGCCACCGCGGCCTTGGCCGGGATCATCGTGGCGGCGCGGCTCGGCAGCGGCTCGTCCAATGCCGGCCAGGGTTTCGAGCTCGACGTCATCGCGGCCGTGGTGCTGGGCGGCACGAGCCTCTTCGGCGGACGGGGCACCATGGCGGGCACGATCCTGGGTGCGCTGACGGTTGCGGTGATCGGCAACGGTCTGATCCTGTCGCACCTGTCGCCCTTCCTGACCCCCATCGTCACGGGCTCGATCATCCTGCTGGCCATCTGGATGAACGTCCGTATCTTCCGCGGTGGCGGCCGAAAACGGTGAGGAGCGAGGCATGACCGACATCGCCAGGGCCGCCGTCGGGGTTCGGAGCGGCGCCGTCATGACGGTGCTGGGACCGATCCCGGCCGAACGCATGGGCGTGACGCTGATGCACGAGCACATCCTGCTCGACGCCTCCAAGCTCTGGCAGTGTCCCTGCAAGGCCTCGGAGATGGCGCTCGCCGAGGCGCCGGTCAGCATCGAGAACATCGGCGAACTGCGGATGAACCCGTTCGTCAGCCGGGACAATTGCTTTCTCCTCGACGTCGATCTCGCGGCCGGCGAACTCGGCCGTTACTCCGAGCTCGGCGGCGACACGGTCGTGGACCCGACGAATTTCGGCATCGGTCGCGACCCGGAAGCGCTGCAACGCATCGCGCGCCGGACCCGGCTCAACATCGTCATGGGTTCGGGCTTCTATCTCGAGCCGTCCCACCCCGACTGGTTCACCCGCATGGACCTCGACGAGGCCGCGGCCTTCATCGTCGCCGACGTGGGTGGCGGCACGACCCAGCCCGACGTGATGGCGGGCATCATCGGCGAGATCGGCATCTCGAAAGCCTTTACGCCGGCGGAAGAGAAGTCGCTGCGCGCCGCGGCACGCGCCTCGCGCATCACGGGCGTGCCGCTGTCGATCCACCTGCCGGGTTGGGAGCGGCTCGCCCACCGGGTGCTCGACATCGTGGAACAGGAGGGCGCCGACCTCGCCCACACGGTGCTCTGCCACATGAACCCGAGCCACGGCGACCTCGATTACCAGATGGCCCTGGCCCGGCGCGGCGCCTTCCTGGAATACGACATGATCGGGATGGATTACTATTATGCCGACCAGGACGCGCAGTCCCCGTCCGACGAGGACAACGCCAAGGCGATCCGGGCTCTGATCGACCGGGGCCACGGCGACCGGGTCCTGATGAGCCAGGACGTGTTCCTGAAGATCATGCTGACCCGCTTCGGCGGCTTCGGCTACGGCTACATCCTCAAGCACTTCGTCCCGCGCCTGAAACGGCACGGCATCGATCAGGCCGCCATCGATCTCATGCTGAAACAGAACCCCGTGCGGGTCTTCAAGGCGGGCTGAGGGCATGGCCTACCTCCGACACCGCCGCGACGACATCACAAAGCCGCTTGGGCGGGCGAAGATTCCCGCTCGGTTCTCGACGTTGGGGTCCGGTTCATGCGCGTTCATGTGATCGGCAATCTGTGCCGCGACACGACGCTGACCGTCGCACGCTTTCCCGTGCCCGGCGAAACGCTGGTGGCGCGGGACTGCGTCGTCGGGCTCGGAGGCAAGGGGTTGAACCAGGCCGTTGCGGCGGCCCGCGCCGGCGCCGCGGTGCTGTTCCACGCCGCCGTCAACCGCGACGAAGCGCCGAGGCTGTCGGCCGACCTCGGCCGGGAACGTGGCCTCGAGGCACGTTTCACGGGCCTTCCGTTGCCGACGGACAACTCCAGCTTCCTGGTCCGGGACGACGGCGAGAACGCCATCGTCTCGGCGACGGCTTGCGCCCAGGCCTTCAACCCGGTGGCGCGGGACGCCGCCGGCGACGTCATGGCGCCGGGCGACATTCTCCTGATGCAGGGCAACCTGTCGGCCTCGGCCACCCGCGTGTCGCTGCGCAAGGGCCGGCTCGCCGGCGCCTTGACGGTCTTCAACCCGAGCCCGCTCTGGCACGACGAGCGGCCGGACTGGCGGGACATCGATCTGCTGGTCGCCAACGCGCACGAGGTGGCCGTGCTGAGCGGCGAGGCCGACCCGGGCGTCGCCGCTGCGGCCCTGCTTCAGGAGGGGGCGGGCGCGGTCGCGGTCACGCTCGGTGCGCGCGGCCTCCTCTACCGCACCCCCGAGGCGTCGCTCGCCATCGAGGCGCCGCCCGTAGAGGTCCTCGATACATCCGGCGCCGGCGACGTCTTCTGTGGCGTGCTGGTCGGGCTCATGGCCTGCGGCGTTGCGCGGCCGGAAGCCATGGCGTGCGCGACCGCTGCCGCGTCACTCTCCGTCACCCGCCGGGGCGCCCTGGCGTCCTGCCCGACCGCCGCCGAGATCGCGGCCCTCTCGAGCCCGAGCCCGTCATCCTCATGACCCTTGCCGCCAGTCCCGTCTCGGGCGTCCCTGCCGACGCGATCCAGGCGCTCTTCAGCCGCTCGAAAGCCCTGATCGGCGTGGTCCACCTGCTGCCGCTTCCCGGCGCGCCACGCTACGCGGGCGAGGGCGTCGCCAGGATCATCGAACGCGGCCTCGCCGATGCGCGGGCCTATCTCGACGGCGGCCTCGACGGCGTGATTGTCGAGAACCATGGCGACATCCCTTTTTCGAAGCCGTCCGATCTCGGCCCTGAGGTCGCGGCCCATATGGCGGTCGTGGCCGACCGGATCCGTGCCGGCTTCGGCAAGCCGGTCGGCATCAACGTGCTGGCCAATGCTCCGATCCCGGCGCTGGCCATCGCCTCGGCGAGCGGTGCCGGCTTCATCCGGGTCAACCAATGGGCCAATGCCTATGTGGCCAACGAGGGCCTGCTCGACGGCGAGGCGGCGGCGGCGATGCGCTATCGGGCGAGGCTTCGGGCCGACGGGGTCCGTATCTTCGCCGATGCGCATGTGAAACATGGCGCTCACGCCATCACGGGCGACCGTGCGGTCGAAGAACTCGTGCGCGACCTCGTCTTCTTCGACGCCGACGCCATCATCGCGACCGGCCAACGGACCGGGCATACGGCCGACCTCGGCTACGTCCGGACCATCAAGGAGGCCTCGCACCTGCCGACGCTGGTGGGCAGCGGCGTGACGGCCGACAACGTCGGCGCGATCCTCGGCATCGTCGACGGCGTCATCGTGGCCTCATCGTTGAAGCACGACGGCGTTTGGTGGAACCCGGTCGACCCGCAGAGGGTGCGGGCTTTCGTGGCCGCTGCCCCGCGCTGAACGTCAACCAGGAAGGAAAAGCCGTGAGCAAGATGAAGGTTCTGCTGGTCGGCGAGAGCTGGGTCAGCGCCGCCACCCATTACAAGGGCTTCGACCAGTTCGGCAGCGTCACCTTCCACCTCGGGGCCGAACCGCTGGTGGCGGCGCTGAAGGACAGCCCCTTCGACCTCGTCTACATGCCGGCGCACGAGGCCGTGAACGGCCTGCCGGCGAGGCTCGAAGGCCTGCAGGCCTACGACGCGATTCTCCTGTCGGACATCGGCGCGAACTCGCTGCTGCTGCATCCGGACGTCTGGCTTCATGGCAAGACCTACCCGAACCGTCTGAGGCTGCTTCGCGACTATGCGGCGGCGGGCGGCGGGCTCGTCATGATCGGAGGCTATTTCAGCTTCCAGGGCATCGACGGCAAGGCCCGCTGGGGCCGCACGCCGGTCGAGGACGCCTTGCCGGTCACCTGCCTGCCCTACGACGATCGGTTGGAGATCCCGGAAGGCTTCAAGCCCGTCCTGACCGGCCCCGCCGACCATCCGATCCTCGCAGGCCTCGGCACGGACTGGCCCGTCCTGCTCGGCGCCAACGAGGTGATCCTGAAGCAGCGTCCCGATGTCGAGGTCCTGGCCACGCTGCCCGAAGACCAGGGCGGCCACCCGCTGCTCGTGACCGGGCAATGCGGGCGAGGCCGTACGGCAGTGTGGACTTCCGACATCGGCCCGCACTGGCTGCCGCAAAGCTTCGTCGAGTGGCCCGGTTATGCGAGGCTCTGGGCCAACCTGCTGGGATGGGTGACGGGGCAGTAGAGCCGAGAAGCCGCGCCGATCATTGCGATCGCCGAACCCATGATGAAGGCTCGTCATGTCCTGGAGATCCACACCGTAGGGGGCACCGCCGGCCGTTGGTCACTCCCGCGCAGCCGCGGATCGTTCCGGCAGGACGGCCGGCAATTGCAAGGTGAAGCACGTGCCGTAGCCCAGGCGGCTCCCGACCGCGATCGTGCCGCCGAGCAGTTCGCTGAAGGCGCGCGTCAGAGCCAAGCCGAGGCCGGTGCCGCCGAACTTGCGGGTCGTCGTCTCGTCGGCCTGGGAGAAGCGTTCGAAGAGCCGGCCCACCTGTTCCTCGCTCATGCCGATCCCGGTGTCGGTAACGCTGAACGTCACCATCCCGTGCCCGTCCGGATGCTCCTTCCGGGTCACCGCGAAGGTGATCCGGCCGCCTTCCGTGAACTTGCACGCGTTGCTCAGCAGGTTGAGGAGGCACTGGCGCAACTTCACCGTATCGGACCGCATGTGTCCGACATCCTGGGCCACCTCCAGGACGAGGTTGTTGCGCCGGCGTTGGACCAGCGAACCGACCGTCCCGGCCACCTCTTCCACCAAGCCCGCGACGTCGATGTCTTCGGCATAGACGTCCATGCGGTCGGCCTCGATCTTGGAGAGATCGAGGACGTCGTTGATCAGGCCGAGGAGGTGACGCGCGTTGGACTTCACCTTGCCGAGGTCCTTCAGCAGGTCGAGAAGTCCGAGGTCGGCGACCTCCTCCTCCATCATCTCGCTGTAGCCGATGACGGCCGAGAGCGGCGTGCGCAGTTCGTGGCTCATATTGGCCAGGAAGTTGCTCTTGGCCCGGTTGGCGGCCTCCGCGGCGTCCCGCGCCGCCGCGAGTTCGAGTTCCGCGAGCTTGCGGTCGGTGACGTCCTGGATCACGCCGACCAGCCGAGGCGCGAGGCCGCGGCCCGACACCGTCTTGGCGTGCCGCCTGAGCCAGCGCAACGCGCCGTCGTCGCCACGGCGGATCCGATATTCCGCGGTGGTCGGCGAGGAAGGGTCGCGTCGCCGCTCGGCCGTGTAGACGATGTCGGCGTCCTCCTGGACGACAAGCCGCGTGAAATAGGCAGTCGAGCAGGGACGCTGGACCGGCAGCCCGAACAGCCGGAACATCTCGGCCGAGGCCTCGATCTCGTCCGTCTCCAGCAGGACCTCGAACGTCCCGATGCCGCCGATGTCCTGGGCCAGCAGGAGCCGAGCCTCGCTGCGGCGGAGAGCGAGTTCGGCGCGCGTCCGTTCGACGGCATCCTGCGTGCGCGAAGCCGCCTCGCCGACGAGCCGGACATCGTGATCGTCCCAGTGGCGCGGCTCATCGTGTTCGGCGAAGAGAAGAGCCACGAGGGTGTCCTGCCTCACGACCGGCACGGCCAGGAGAGCGACAGGAGCGGAAGCTGGACCGTTCGGCGCGCCTGAAATGGTCTTGCGCGGATCGGTCCGAAGGTCGTGGACGGTCAGGACGCGGCCGGCCTCGCGTTCGCTCTTCGACAAAGGCACGAGGGCCTCGAGCGTGACGCGTTCGTTGAGGGACAGGCGCCGGTGGTTCCGGCTCCACAGGCCTCCGATCGTGGCATGGACGGCGTCCGGCTCGACTTCGGCATAGCCGACGCGGGCCACGGAGAGACCCCGACCCAGGACTTCGGCCGCAGTCGCCATGATGCTGGCCGGGTCGTCGGCGTTCTTGAACCGATCGTCGAGGTCGAGCAGCAGGCCCCGGCGCATCTGTTCCCAACGCCGATCCGTGATGTCCTGGGCCGTGCCGATCAGGCTCACCACCTGTCCGCCGGCATCCCGCAGGTAATCGGCGCCACGCGCGATCCAGCGGATTTCTCCGGTGTCGGCACGGCGGATGCGGTACTCGACTTTCGTGGCGTCGAGGCCGGCCTTGCGGCGAGCCTCCGAGGTCGTGCGATCCCGGTCGTCTTCGATCACCAGCGCCTCGAAGACGCTCGTCGGGGCTTCGCCCGTCGGTTCGAGTCCGAAGAGACGGAAGAACTGATCCGACGCTGCTGTCATGTTGCGCGCGATATCGGTCGAGAAGGTGCCGACCTGCCCGGCCTCCTGGGCCTGACGCAGGAGCTGTTCGCTGGCGCGGAGCTCGCGGACGGACCGGGTCTCGGCCACGTCGCCGAAGCCCGCCGCGATCGCGGCGGCCAGCAGTTCGGCCGATTGCACGTCGCGCGGCGTGAAAGCGTCCGCGGTTTCGGACTGCAGCTTGAGGACGCCGATGAACTCGCCGAGCCGTGCGATCGGAGCCGCCAGCAAGGCCTTGACGCCTCGGCCGCCGACGAGGACCGGGTCGATCCGAGGATCTCGATCGGCCCGGTCGCTATGCAGCGTCCGGCCTTCGCGGAGGCTGGCGCCCGAGAGACTGCCGTGCATCGGCAGGCTTTGCCCGATGCGCGGGGCCAATGTGCCTGCCGCCGCGTCGATGACGAGCTCTTCTCCCCGGCTCAGCTCCACGGCAGACCCCTGAGCCGCGGGAATGACGCGCAATGCACCCTCGACCACGGCATCCAGGATGGCCGAAAGACCGCCGGCGGCCCCGCCGATCTTGGCATGGAGCGCGATCATCGCCTCGTGCCGGTCGATGTCGTGGTGCAGCAGTGTTTCCGCGCGCTGCCGCTCGACGAGCGCACGATCGCGCTCCGCCAGTGCGCGCCGCAGTTCGAGCTGCGTCACGACCTGGCGGGCGAGGGTCTTCAAGGCGGCCTCCTGCTGGTCGGTCAGCCCGTCGGGACGAGGTGCAACGTCGATCGTGCAGAGCGAGCCGAACGGCACCCCCTCCGGCGTCTTCAGCACGGCGCCGGCGTAGAACCGCAGACGGTCCGGGCCGGTCACGAGCGTGTTGTCCCGGGTTCGCGGATCCTGCGTGAGGTCGGGGATGATCAGGAGGTCGTCCGTCGCGAGCGCGTGGACGCAGATGGATTGGGACAGCGACGTCTGGCAGGGCGCGAAACCGACGCGTGCCTTGAACCATTGCCGGTCGGTGTCGACGAGGCTGACCAAGGCTATCGGCACCTCGCAGATCTGAGCCGCGAGCTCCACGATGTCGTCGAAACCCGGCTCGGAGGCGGTGTCGAGGACGGCATAGCGATCGAGCACCGCGAGCCTCGCGGCCTCGGCATCGTCGGCCGGGGTCGATGGACATTCGCCGCGAGGCGAAGCGGGTTCGTGAGAAGACCCGTCGCCTCCCGCCATTCTGTTCCGCTCCCCGAACGCCTCAGCCGGTTGGTAGGCTCAACGCCGCGCTTCCACAAGCGACGGTGTCGTCGGGGCGCGGCTCGGCTGACGCGGCCGCGGTCCCGAGCCGCCGAGGCCGAGACTGCGAGCGGCCGGCACCCCCGGGAGGGCTTCGACGCAGAACGAAACGGTGATGGCGAGGATCGCGGAGCCGAGCGTCCGCGCATCTCGGGACGAAGCGGATTCGACGAAGCTGGTTCTCGGTCCGCCGACCGTCCGGGTATCCGGCTATTTGTCGCTCGACTCGACGGGCTCCGATTCGGCGGGCGGGGTCTTGCCGCTCTCGGCCTTCTCGGCCTTGGCCTTGGCGCGTTCGGCCGTCTTGGCGGCCTTGGCCTTCTCCCTCTCGCGGCGTTCGAAATCGTAGTTCGGCTTACGGGCCATGCTCGCGGCTCCACGCTCGTGGTCACTCAATATGCCATCTGCTGACATGGGCGGCCTCGGGAGGCAAGGCATGATCGCGCCCTACGCACGGCGAGGCCGCCAGGGTCGCGAGCGACGGCGTTTCGCCGCTTGAGCGTCCACCCTCCCCGTCATCGCAAGCGCTCGGGTCGAAAGCCGCAAGGGGCCTGCCGGTCGTTGGAACGGCGCGTCGCATTCGTCTTATTGCAAAATCCTCGCTCGCGGCTCATGTCACTTCTGTCTCTGCGGATAAGGACCAAGCCTTGCTCCTGACGGCTTTCGTGATCGCCACACTCGCCTGGGCGGTGCTCGCCCTTTACCTGTCGGTTCGCCAGACCTCTCACGTGGGCCAGCATCGCGACATGGTCCCGGCGGATTTCGCCACCGGGGTTTCGCTCGACGAACATCGAAAGGCTGCCGACTACACGATGGCGCGCGAAGGGGTTGCGCGCGTCGAGACGCTGCTCGACGTCGCCGTGACGCTGGCTTGGGTTTTCGGTGGCATCGGTCTCCTTTACGGCGGGCTCGCTTCCGTCCTGCCGCCCTCGCTCGGCCTCGGCGTCGCGTTCCTGGTCGGGACCGCCGTCGTCCGGAGCGTCATCGGCCTTCCGATCTCGCTCTATCGCGTTTTCGTCGTCGAGCGACGCTTCGGTTTCAACCGCATGACGCCGCTGACCTACATCCTCGACCGGCTGCGAGGCGGATTGATCGCGGCTGCCGTCGCCATCCCCCTGCTCTTCGCGGCCCTCTGGGTGATGCGCAGCGTTTCGGGACTGTGGTGGCTTTGGACCTGGGCGGCACTGGTCGCGCTGATGGCCGTCGCGCCCGCGGTCTATGTGCGTTTCGTCGCGCCGCGCTTCAACCGTTTCACGCCATTGGAACAAGGTCCCCTGCGGGCCAGCATCGAGCGGCTCCTGGCCGCTTCGGGCTTCCGGTCCTCGGGGCTCTTCACCATGGATGCCTCGCGCCGTACGGCCCACGGCAACGCCTATTTCATCGGCTTCGGTCGATCCAAGCGCATCGTGCTCTTCGACACTCTGATCGCCCAGAGCGCACCCGACGAAATCGAAGCCGTGATCGCGCATGAGCTGGGCCACTTCCGTCACAAGCACGTCCTCTACGGGCTCGCCCAGGGAGCACTGATCCTCTTCGTCGGGCTCGCAGCCTTCGGTTGGCTCTGCCAGCAGCCCTGGCTTCTTCCCGCCTTCGGCATCGGCTATGCGGACGACGCCTTGCGGCTTTTCGTCTGCCTGCTGCTGGCCTCGGTGATCAGTCCGCTCCTGGCGCCCCTGACGAACTGGATCTCGCGCCGCAACGAGTTCCAAGCCGACGATTACGCGCGGCGCACCGTCGGGGCCGCACCGATGATCAGCGCCCTCACGGGTCTCGCCCGCGACAATGCCTCGACGCTCACACCCGATCCGCTCTACGCGCTGGCGCACTATTCGCATCCGCCGGTGCCGATCCGCGTTCGACAGATCCGGGACAGCGAGGCGGCCGGCCTGCCGTCGCCGGCCGCGGCGTGACATCCGCTGCCGAAGCGCGGGCCGTCTTGGCCCGGTAGACGCGCTTCAGAACCGTTCGACCCAGGGCCGTAGTTCCGTCTCGAATGTCCAGGCGTCCCGCGGCTGCCGCAACAGGTCGAGGTAGCAGCGCGCGACCCCGTCGGGAGACAGCATGCTGTCCGGACGGTCCGCCGGGACGGGCCGCGCGGCGCTGCGCACCCCGCCGTCGATGATCACGTGGGCCACGTGGATCCCCTTCGGTCCGAGTTCGCGTGCGGCGCTCTGCGCGAGGCCCCGCAGGGCGAACTTGCCCATGGCGAAAGCCGACGACATGGCGAAGCCCTTGATGCTGGCCGAGGCACCGGTGAGCAGGATGGCACCGTGGCCGTGGCGCAGCATTCTCCGGGCGGCCTGCTGGACTGCCAAGAACCCCCCGAAGGCCGAGATGGCGAGCGCGTTTCTGACAGCCTCGGGGTCGATCTCGGCCACGGATCCGGGCACGCGAAGGCTCGGGTTGTAGATCACGACATCGGCCTCCCCGAGCTTGCTGTCGAACGCGTCGAAGAGTCGGGCCACGGCAGCGGGATCCGCTGCATCGGCCGCGAAGGTGACGGCGCCGGTCTCCTTTTCCAGTCCTGCCAGCTTTTCGATGTTGCGGGCCGCCAGACCCACGCTCACGCCTTCGGCCGCCAGCATGCGGGCCAGGGATGCGCTGATCCCCGCCCCCGCGCCGATGATCAAAGCGCGCCTATAGATGAGATCTGCCATGGTGATCCTCCGTCCGACGGCCCGACGCGGTCCGACAACGCCGCCCATCATATGGGATCGGCCGATGTGGCCGCAGGCCCATGATGCAGCCGAGGGATGCCCTTCTTGGCCTATGCGGGCCGGATAGCAACCAACATTGCGCCACCGCATGACGGCGCGAAATCCTTGTTGCGGCTGCGAAGCCCTGTCCCTATCGTAACAGGAACGAGAAGATCGGGGAGAGTGCCTGGATGAGCGTGAGCTCGACCGCGTTCGCGCAGACCGCGCCGGTTCTACAATTGACCAACATCGGCAAGGATTTCGGCGCCATACGGGCTCTGTCCGGGATCGACCTCTCGATCGCAGCGGGCGAGGTCGTGGGTCTCATGGGCGACAACGGGGCCGGCAAGTCGACCCTCGTCAAGATCATCGCCGGCAATTTCCATCCCACCCATGGCACGATCCGCTTCGATGGCGTCGAACACCGCTTCGACCGGCCCCTCGATGCGCGTGCGGCGGGGATCGAGGTCGTCTACCAGGACCTCGCGCTCGCCAATAACGTCAGCGCGGCCGCCAACGTCTTTCTCGGACGGGAAATGGTCCGCAAGGTCGGACCTTTCTCGTTCCTCGACCACAAGGCCATGAACGCCCGGGCCCTCGAGCTCTTCGGCGAGCTGAAGTCGGAAACTCGCCCGCGCGACCTCGTGAAATCCATGTCGGGCGGCCAGCGTCAGGCCGTGGCGATCGCCCGTACGCGGCTCGCGGCAGCCAAGCTCATCCTGATGGACGAGCCGACGGCCGCGATTTCGGTCCGGCAGGTCGCGGAGGTGCTCGACCTGATCCGCCGCCTGCGCGACGGCGGCGTGGCCGTGATCCTGATCTCGCACCGTATGCCCGACGTGTTCAGCGTCTGCGACCGGGTCGTGGTGCTGCGGCGCGGCGAGAAGCGGGCCGACAAGCTCGTCGAGCTGTCGAGCCCCGAAGAAGTGACGGCGCTCATCACGGGCGCCAAGGAGTTCGCCTGATGTCCCAAGAGGCGGCACCTTCGATCGTCTTCACCAATGTCGGGCGGGACAGGTGGTACCGGCGCGGCGCCCTGTCGTCGCAGACCGCCTATGTGGCGATCGCCTTCGTTGTCATCACGGCGCTGGTGGCGGTCTTCGCCAACCATTTCCTGTCGCCCAACAACCTGCTCAATACGTCCAAGAACTTCAGCTATATCGCGATCGTGGCGCTCGGCTCGACACTGGTGATCATCACGGGTGGGATCGATCTCTCGGTCGGCTCCGTGATGGCGCTGACCGCCGTGCTCACCGCCATGCTGATGAAGTCGTTCAGCACGTCGTTCCTGGCCGCGATCCCGCTCGGCGTGATGGGGGCCTCGGTGTTCTGCGCCATGGCGGTCGCGGCGCTCGTGGGCCTGGTCAACGGCCTGCTGATCGCCAAGGTGCGCCTGTCGCCCTTTGTCACGACGCTCGGCACGCTGTCGATCTGCCGCGGCATCACCTACGTGATCACGCAGGGACGGGGTCAGGCGCCGACGGGACCCGGCGTCGACACGTTCTACGCCCTGAGCGACGGCAAGGTCTTCGGCCTGCCCGTGGCGCTCATCTATCTCATGGTCCTGGCCGTCATCATGGCGGTGGCCTTGCGGCACACCCGATGGGGCCGCTACGTCTTCGTGCTCGGCGGCAACGAAAGGGCCGCGCAGCTGACCGGTGTCGCGGTCGCCCGGATCAAGGTCTCGGTCTATGTGCTCTGCGCCATGGGGGCCGGTTTCGCCGGCATCCTGATCGTGGGATGGTTGGGCTCGGCACCGGCCAACCTCGCGGTCGGCTACGAGCTCAAGATCATCGCGGCCTCGGTCATCGGCGGCGCGGACCTCGCGGGCGGCATCGGCGGCCCCGCCGGCGCCGTGATCGGGGCGGCGCTGATCGAAGTCATCCGCAACGGCCTCGCGCTCTTCGGTGCCGACACCTATTGGGAGCAGGTCTTCGTCGGCAGCATCATCATCCTGGCCGTCCTGGTCGATCGCATCCGCACCCGCCAGCCCGAATAGGCGCACGGGGGCGCACACGTTCCGGCCCGGGCAGAGATCCGGCGCCGCGAAGCAACTTGGGAGAACACGCTCATGAAGTCCTTGCTACTGGCGGCCGTCGCGGCCGTATCGCTGATGCCGGCCGCCCACGCGGCCGACGCCTACAAGTTCGCCCTCATCCCCAAGGGCATGGACAACCCGTATTTCGATCTCTCCCGCGACGGCTGCATGGCCGAAGCCAAAAAGATCGGCGTCACCTGCATCTACAAGGGCCCGGCCACCCACGAGCCCGCCACCGAAGTGCAGATCATGCAGGATTTCGTCACCCAGGGTGTCGACGGCATCGCGATCTCGGTCGCCGACGCCGACAGCGTGACCGGCGTCATCAAACAGGCGCGCGACGCCAACATCCCGGTGATCACCTTCGACGCCGACGCGCCGAACTCCGCCCGGCAGGCCTATGAAGGCACGGACAACACCGAGATGGGCCGCGAACTCGGCCGCCAGCTCATCAAGGCGCATCCGCAGCCCTCGACCTTCGCGACCCAATCGGGCGGCCCCGCGGCCCAGAACCTCAACGAGCGCTTGGCCGGCCTCTACGAGGTGCTGAAGGGCGCAGGCTGGACGGAAGTGAAGGGCTCGCCCGCCTTCTGCAACGACGATGCGGCCTTGGCGGCACAGCAGCTCAGCGATTTCGCCACCGCCAACCCCGACATCGGCGCCATCATCCCGGTCGGCGGCTGGGCGCTCTTCGCCCCCAAGGCCTACAAGGGCTACGTCGACGCCAACATGGATAAGGTAAAGGCCGGCAAGTTCCCGCTCGTCATGCCCGACAC
>CAXUOD010000090.1:0-3731 GCA_964252585.1 uncultured Lichenihabitans sp.
GACGTCGTGTCGCCCGGCTTCGTCGACCCTGAAGGAGCGCGGCTCCATGGTTGATCCGGGCCTGAAGCCACGGTCCGCCCTCGCCGGACTTCTCCACATCGGCCATCAGGGCCGGCCGGCGACAGTCGGCGTCTCGATGACAGAACGAAGCGGGCTCGACATCGTCACGGTCGCGGCCCACCGCGGACAGGGCATGGCGGTCGCGGCGGCGGTCCGCGAGGCCTTCGGCCTTGACCTCCCGGTCACGCCGCGGCGGGTCGGCGACGGGCGGCTGGCGTTCCTCTGGGCCGGCGATGCACGCTGGACCGCCGTGTCCGAAGCGGGCGACGATCATCTGGAAACGATGGTACGAGAGCGTCTGGGCGGGCTCGCCGCCATCACGGCTCAGAGCGACGGCCGCGTGGTGCTGCGCCTTTCCGGGCCGTCGGCGCGCGACGTCCTCGGCAAAGCCGTGGCGATCGACCTCCATCCCCGCGCCTTCAGGCCCGGCGACGTGGCGCTCACCCCCGCGTTCCATATCGCGGTCCAGGTCTGGCAGGTCGACGACGTACCGAGCTACGATCTGTCGGTCGCGCGGAGTTACGCCGGAAGCCTCACAGCCTGGCTGATCGCTGCGGCCGAGGAGTACGGCGTCGATGTCACGGCCGGAACGGGATCCCGAAGCCTGGCTTCGTAACGTCAGCTCTTGATGCCGCGATCGAATACCTTTCCGCACGCAGGGCTCAGTTGCGCGCGTTTCATCGTCATGCAGGCCGTCACCTTCGCCTCGTCCGGGATGGCATCGGGGCAGAGCGTCGTCGCGTCGGTGTAGCAAGCGTGCTCGGCCTCCGCCCGCAGCCTGTCCCTTTCGCTCCGTATCTTGGCCAGCAGCGGACTTGCCGTCAGCAAGAGAACGGCACCCGATAAGACGATTCGTTTAAGCAACATCGTTCTGTCCCCCCAGACAGCCTCTGCCCCCCAACGTCGCATATATGACATCGGGCTGCATCGCGTCTCGTGACAAATAACAGCTTGAGAATGAACGGTAGCCTTCGACCGCCGCCACTCTCAAGCCCGCCGTTTCTTCATGTCCTTCATGATCTCGCGGCCCGCATTGTAACCGGGAATGCCCGACACCCCGCCGCCCGGATGCATGGAGGAGCCGCAGATGTAGAGGCCTTTCAGCGGCGTGCGATAGTCCGCGTAACCAGACACCGGCCGCTGGAAGAAGAGCTGGTCGGGCGACAGCTCGCCTTGAAAGATGTGGCCCTGGGGCAGGTTGACGATCTTCTCGATGTCCGGCGCCACCAGGAACTGCGCGTCGATGACGTCGTTCGAGAAGCCCGGCGCATAATCCTCGATCGTATCGAAGACGATCTTCTTGAACTTGTCCTTCTCGGTCCCCCAGTCACCGCCCTTCAGCGTATAGGGCGCGTGGCCGCCGAAGAGGTTGACCACATGTTTGCCCGGGGGCGCCAGTGTATCGTCCACCAGGGTGGGCACCACCGGCGTGAGGAAGGGACGCGACGAGTACCAGCCGTGCTTGGCGTCGTCGTAGGCGCGCTCGAGGTAGTCGATGTCGGGCGCGATATGCATATAGGTCGGATAGGCGAAATTGCCGAGCGCACCCTCGCGGCGCACCCGGTCCAGGATGCGGTATTGGGGCGGTCGTTCGCAGGCGATGTTCATCTTGAAAGCGGTCGAGAAGGTGCGGTAACCCCTGATCTCGCGCACCACCTCGCCGGGCAGGTGCTCGATCCCCACCATGTCGAGGTAGAGAGTCTTGGCGCTGGCGTTCGAGATGATGGCCTTGGCGGCGAAGCTCTCGCCTTTGGCGGTCACGACTGCGGTGGCGCGGCCGTTCTGCACCCGGACCTCCCGGATGTCGGCCCCCGTGACGATATCGACGCCTTTCTCGCGGGCCGAGGCCGCGAGCGCCTGTGTGATGGCGCCCATGCCGCCCTTGATGAAGCCCCAGCCGCCGGCGCCCGTATGCTCGCCCATGATGTGATGCATGATCACATAGGCGGAGCCCGGGGTCTTGGGTCCCGCGAAGGTGCCGATCGAGGCGTAGTAGGCGAGCACCGCCATGACGCGATCGTCCTCGAACCATTCCCGCAGGAAATCGTAGGCGCTCATCGTCAGCATATCGGCGACGCGGTACATCTTGCGGCCGATCCTGCGGTAGCGCCACAGGAAGGAGGCCGAGTCCTTGAAGCTGCGCCAGTCGCCCTTGGTCGGGTCGACCGGCGTCTCCCAGAGGAGCTTGCGGACGATATCGGCGGCTTCGTTGAGGTAGCGATCGAATTCGGGATAGATGGCGGCATCGGCCTTCGAGAACTTGCCGAAGCTCGCTTGCGTCTTCTTGATGTCGTCGGAGAACAGAATGTAGTCGTCGCCATCGAGCGGCGACACCATGTCGGAACAGGGCAGGACCTCGAGGCCGTGCCGCTTGAGTTCGAACTCCTTGATGATGCGCGGATGCAGGAGGCTCATCAGGTAGGAGAAGATCGAGGCCCGGAACCCCGGCGCGATCTCCTCCGTGACGGCCGCCCCGCCCACGACGTCGCGCCGCTCGAGGATCAACACCTTGAGCCCGGCCCGGGCCAGGTAGTTGCCGCAGACGAGCCCGTTGTGACCGGCCCCGATGATGATCGCATCATAGGTCTTGCCGATCGTGAGGTCGGAGGTGGAGACGGCGTTCATGGGGGGTCGTCCTGGGTTGAGTGAGGTCTTGGCCCATCCTTCGACACGGCCCTCCGGGCCGGCTCAGGATGAGGGGGTGGGGACGCTTTCAACGGTCCCTATCCTGAACCGGCTCATGGGCCGTTGTCGAAGGATGAGAGCCTCGACGCTCTCAACGATCCTCATCCTGAGCCGGGCCCGAAGGGCCCGTGTCGAAGGATGCTGGCACACGCTCGTTCTTCGAGCGACGCTCCGCCAAGCGGTGAAGCGTATCGAAGTCTCCGCGGACATAGGCGAGTTTCTTCGCGCGCGACCATCCCTTGATCCGGCGCTCGGTGGCGATCGCCTCGTCGATCCGCAGGTGGGCTTCGCTGTGGATCAGCGCCACGGGCCGCCGGATCGACGTAAAGCTGTCGACGAGTCCTGCATTGTGCTCGCTCACGCGCTCGTCGACGCTCCGGCGGGTGATGCCGGTGTAAAGGCTGCCGTCCGAGCAACGCAGGATGTACACGAAGGCGCGGTCCATCAGCTCGTGTCTCTGGCCCATCCTTCGACACGGCCCTCTCGGACCGGCTCAGGATGAGGTGGTGGGGGGAAGTTATACCAACGATCCTCATCCTGAGCCGGACGCGGAGCGGCCGTGTCGAAGGATGCTCCAGCTCGCCTCCTACTCGGCCGCGATCCTGCGCCGCGGCGCCTCCGGGGTAAGCTCTTCGCGCACCATGTCCTGAAAGGCTTTCACGGCACCTTCGTATTTCGGCGACAGCGGGCCCCGCTCGTAGACGCCGGCGTTGAGGTTGCGCTGCACGCCCGTGATGATGTCGAGGTCTTCGGAGACGATCTCGGCCGACCAAGCGGCGGAACGCCGATTTTCCTCGGCCTTCTCGGGCGAGACATCGGTGAAGAAGTACCAGTTGATGTGGCGGATGCGGCCCGGACCCAGAGGCTCGATCGTGGCGATGGAACTGCCCCAATCGTAGAGGTTCAGCATCAGGAACGGAAAACGGTAGAAGTAGAGCCCGCGCGTCAGCCCGCCGTCGCGCTTGGGCGCATGCAGGTGGAAGAAC
>CAXUOD010000090.1:3831-19940 GCA_964252585.1 uncultured Lichenihabitans sp.
CCGTCCCGCGTATAGCTCCAGCTGTGATAGGGGCAGACCACGAGCTTGCCGCAGCGGCCGTGCTCTTCGGTGAGCAGCTGCGCGCCGCGGTGGCGGCAGACGTTGTGGAAGGCGCGCACCCGGCCCGTGTCGTCGCGCAGAACGAAGACCGGATAGCCCGCGAGCGTGCCCGCGACGTAATCGCCGGGCTCGCCGAGCCGCTCCGACCAGGAGAACAGCATCCAGTTGCGGGCGAAGATCTCCTGCCGCTCGCGTTCGTAGAGCGCCGGGTCGCGATAGGCGCTCGACGGCAGGGTCCAATCGAAATCGGCGGTTGCGGTCATGGCGGCCTCTGGTTCAGGTCCGGTAGGAGGGGTCGAGCCGGTCGAGCATGCGCAGTTGCGCGTCCCATTCGAGCAGGAGGTCGCCGTCGTCGAAGGCCATCTGGTCATATTGGCGGCCGACCCGTTCGCAAACCTCGGGCGGCGGCACCACGAGTTCCGTCCCCATCGACAAGGTTGAGACCTGAACCTCGCAGGCGAGGTTCAGGTAGAACATCAGGCTGAAGGCCTCGGCGACCGTGCGGCCCACCGTCAGCAGGCCGTGGTTGCGCAGGATGACGCCGCAGAAGGAGCCGAGGTCGCGGATGATGCGTTGCCGCTCGTCGAGATCGAGCGCGATCCCTTCGTACTCATGGACCCCGAGCCGGCCGTAGAACTGCAGCGCGATCTGGCTGATGGGCAGGAGTCCGCCCTTCACGGCGGAGACCGCCATGCCGGCCCGCGTGTGGGTGTGGATCACGCAGGCCGCATCGTGCCTCGCCATGTGGACGGCCGAGTGGATCGTGAACCCGGCCGGGTTCACGCGCGCCGGCGCGTCGCCCACCTTGTTGCCGTCGACGTCGATCTTGACCAGCGACGAGGCCGTGATCTCGTCCCAGCGATGGCCGTAGGGGTTGATGAGGAAGTGGCCCGGCTCGCCCGGCACCCGCACGGTCGAGTGGGTGTAGATGAGGTCCGTCATCCTGTAATGCGCGAGCAGCCGGTAGCAGGCCGCGAGTTCCACGCGCTGTTCCCACTCGGCGGTTTCGTGATCGGGTCTCAAGCTCAAGACCGACATGGCGGGCTCCTCATGCTGCGGGTCGCGATGCCGCAGCCCAATCGTCCTGCGCCCAGCGCTTCAGCACAAGGGCCTCCTCCCAGCGGTCCGAAAGTTCTTCGCCGTTGACGTCCGTGATGGCGTAATCGCGGGGGCCGAGTTCGCAGAGGAAGATGCAGTCCTGCCCGGCACTCGCGCGGGCCTGCCAGGCCGCAAAACCGCGCCGCCACCAATCGCGGAACGTGTCGATCCAGACCTGGTGCTGCGGGAAGTGCAGCGGCAGCTGCACCTGGCAGCGGTTGGCGACGCGGCCCTGGAAACTGTCGGCCCGCGCGAGGATCGCGGAGACCTGCTCCTGATACGCGGTCGTGATCGGCTGCATCATCTCGCGGTCCACGACGTAGTGCGAAAGGTCGGCGCTGAGCCGCATCTCGGGCACGGCGTCGAGGAGCAGCAGCGTCGAGAAGAGGTCGTTGGTGATGCAGTTGCGATGCGTCTCGAACTGCAGCGGCATGCCTTCCTGCCGGGCGACGTCGAGCCAGGCCCGGATCACCGGCACCATGTCGGTGACCGCGAGCGGCATCACCTGCCCGACCACGATCACGAAGGGGGAGCCGATGTCCTTGGCGAGATGCAGGGCGGGGCGCAGTTCCTCGATCGACCGCGGAAAGGCGGTCAGAAGGCCCTTGAGGCCGGTGCGGTCGAATTCCGGCACGATGGCCCGGGCCTCGGCGACGTCGAGAGCCCCGAGGTCGATCGCCATGCCGTCGAAGCCGGCCTCGCGCACGCGGTCGAACCGCTCTGCGACCGGCCGTTCCGGCACGCCGGGACGGCGCAGTTCCGTGGCCCACAGCGATTGGTAGACGAGGAGGCTCATGGGTGCGCTCTACGCTCCCATCCTTGGACACGGACGCGATGCGTCCGGCTCAGGACGAGGTGGAAGGGACCACAACGACCCTCATCCTGAGCCGGGCCTGCAAGGCCCGTGTCGAAGGATGGGCCGGGCTCCCTGTCCACCAGGCTCACGCTCGCCGAGCAGTACGGACCCGCGGCGCCACCGGCTCCAGATCCGTGTCGTCGCTGATCCAGATCCTGTCGTCCGGGTAATCGGCCTCGGTGCGGCCGTTCCAGAACGCCTTCACGACCGCCCACTGGAAGCCGAGATAGGACATCGTCTGCGGCTTGCGGCCGTTCTCGTCGAAGATCGTCTTGTGCAGCTCCGGCAGGCGGTAGCAGGGCACCCCGGGGAAGGCGTGGTGCGCCGTATGGTATTGCATGTTCCAGCACATCCAGCGCATCAGGGCGTTGGTGCGGGTGGTGCGGGTGTTCTCGGTGATCGTGTCGACATGCGGCAGGCCGAGATGCTCGATCGTGTTCTGCAGCTGGTGGACCGGCTTCATGACCAGCATGGGCAGGAGCCACAGCTTCACGGCCAGCAGGCTGCCGAAGCCTAGCGACAGGCCCGCGACCAGGACGTAGCCGGCGAGCAGCCAGCGCGCCTCTCGGATCACCTGCGGCTTCAGGCTGTCGGTGATGTAGGGCTCGGTCACGATGCCTAACGAGAAGCGCAGGATGCGGCGAACCCGCGTGTACCAATAGGTCGGCCCCATCACCCAAAGCAGGTAGGAGGCGAGCGAGTAGCGGTCGCGCGCGAGCTCCCCGTCGCCTTCCCAGAGCTGCGTATAGCGATGGTGGGCGAAGTGCTGGATCTGGTCGAAGTCGCGCGGGTAGAGCACCGCGAAGCCGAAGACACGGCCGAAGACTTCGTTGAGCTTCTTGGTCCGGAACACCGTCCCGTGGCTCATCTCGTGCTGGCCGGCATAGAGGAAGTTGATGAGGATGCCGTCGACCACGAAGGCCGGCACGGCCCACCACGTGCCCCAGGTCAGGGCCAGCAGCGTGGCCGCGAGCGCGATGGCGCCGAGGTGGCTGCCGAGTTGCACGAAGCCCGCGGCATCGGATTTGATGCTGAGGGCCTTCAGCCTGGCCGGGGTGATCATGTCCCTGCGGCCGAACACTTCTTCCATGACGACGATCTTCCTTCAGGCTGGTTCCGAGCGGGCAAACAGGAGGCGGCCCGCGAGCGCCAGGGTGACGACGACGATCAGCACGACCGAGAGGGCCGCGACCGCCGGATCTATGTTGTCGTGCACGCCCATCCACATGAGGCGGGGCAGCGTCACGGCGTTGACGCTGGTGACGAAGAGCGTGACGCCGATCTCCTCCCAGGAGAGCACGAAGACGAGCAGCGCCGCCGTCATCACCCCGAAGCGGATGTTGGGCAGGATAATGCCGGTTGCGCGCCGCCACACCGAGGCGCCGAGGCCTCGCGCCGCGATGTCGACGCGCCGGTCGACCTGCGCCAGCGCCACGAGGATCAGCACGACCGCGAAGGGCACCGTCATGACGACATGGGCCAGCGCCACGCCGAGCCAGGTGTCGTAGCCCACGAGGTCGCTGAACCGCGACAGGAAGGTGAGCAGGACATATAGCGTCATGGCCGAGACGACCGGCGGCACCACCATGGGCAGCAACACGAGGCCGAGCATCAGGCCCGCGAACCGCGGCTGCAGCATCCACAGGCCGAGCGAGAATGCGAGCGCCAGCGCGGTCGACACGAGGCTCGTGACGATTCCGATCCTGAGGCTGAGCAGCGCCGCGGCGAGCCAATCCGGGTTCGTGAGGAGCTCGCGGTAATGGATCAGCGACAGCGTGCCGTGCGGCATGGACAGGTAACGGGCCGGCGTGAAGGAGATCGGCACGACCGCCACGAGCGGCAGCAGCAGAAACATCGCGACCGCGCTCGCGGCCACGAGGGCCAGCGGCCCCGGGCGGGAGGCCCTCATCGCAGGCTCCCGACGAGGGCCGGCCGGGCGAACCGATAGCCGAGCCCCATGACCGCGCCGACGATCGCCACCAGCACCACGCTGATCGCGGCGCCGAGTCCCCAATCCGGGCTCTGGAACATGCGGACGTAGACGAGTTCGGCCACCATGACGCTGCGGCCGCCGCCCAGGATCGCCGGGGTCACGAAGAAGCCGAGCGTGAATACCAAAGTGATGAGGGCCGAGCCGGCAATGCCCGAGGTCGTCATGGGCAGGAACACGCTCCAGAAGACCCGGAGCCGCGACGCGCCGAGCCCCTGGGCGGCCAGCAGCACGCGCTCGTCGACCGACCGCATGGCCGAGGCCAGCGGGAACACCGCGAAGGGGATCAGGACGTGCACCATCCCGACCACGACGCCGAACTCGTTGCGCACGAGCTGCAGGGGTTCGTCGACGAGGCCTAGCGCCTGGAGCCACGTATTGACGAGGCCGCGGCTCGAGAGCAGCGCGAGCCAGCCGAAGGCGCGGGTCAGCAGAGAGATCCAGAACGGCACCAGGATGCAGAGTTCGAAGAGGCGCCGCTGCAGGCGCGTGCCGCGCACCCAGAGATAGGCGATCGCATAGGCCGCGGCGACCGCCAGCACCGTCACGGTGCAGGAGATGCGGGCCGTGCGCAGGAATACCGAGAGCACGAGGTCGTCGCCGACGAGCTTCTCGTATTGGCCGAGTCCCACCGCCGGCAGCGTGACGCTCCAGGCCGCGACGCCGAAGAACGGCAGGATATAGACCAGCGACAAGCCGACGAGCAGCGGCGCGATGAGGACAAGATGAGAGAGCCACCGGCGATTGCGGAAGCTGTTCTCACGTCGAGGCATCTGCAGGGTCGGATAGGGCAGAGGCCGGGATGCCCCGACGGGGACGGTCGGTCGGGAGTCGTAGACGGTGCGTCCCATCCTCAACCCTCCCGCATCTTGAGCCGGGTCCGACGGGCCCGTGTCGAAGGACGCGGGGCCCCGGACACCAGCCTCGGCCCATGCTTCGACAGGACCGCGTTCCGCGGCCCGCTCAGCATGAGGCTCGATAGGTCAGACATCGTCAGCATGGGTTGGCGTCAGCGGTCGGGCATCACGATCGGTTTAACTCACGCCGAGATGATCTTCGTGTAGGCGTCGAGCGCCGCGCCGTAGTTCTCGGCATACCAGGGCATGTCGAGCGCCACCTGCTTCGTCATATTGGCGGGGTCGACGGGGTTGAAGCGCTTGCGGTCGGCCGGGATCAGCCCGTCGGCGGCGGGGTTGGCGGGTCCCTGGCCGAGAAGGTCGAACATCACGAGCTGCTTGTTCGGGTCCTGGGCGCTGGCGATGAACTTCATCGCATTGGCCTTGCCGCCCGGGTTGTTCTTGATGACCGCCATGGCGCCCGGCGAGATCAGCCCCTGGTCCCAGATGAACTTGATCTGGCCATTCGAGTCCTTCTCGAGCAGGGACGCGCGCGTCGACCAGATGATCGCCATGGCGGCGTCGCCGCTGAGCAGCACCTGCTGGCTATCGGCACCGCCACCCCAATAGGACACCACATGGTCCTTGAAGCCCGCGATTCTGTCGTTGGCGCGCTTCAGATCGAGCGGATAGAGTTTGTCGGGCGCGACCCCATCGGCCAGCAACGCGGCCTCCCACATGCCGGCACCCCATTTGTACATGGAGCGTTTCCCCGGGAAGGTCTTGACGTCGAAGAAATCCGCCATGCCGGTGGGCTTCTTGCTGCCGAACTTCGCGGCGTCGTAGGCGATGACGTAGGAGAAGAAGTAGGTCGAGGCCGCGTAGTCCCAGCCGAAGCCGGGCCGCATCTTGGCCTTGTCGACCACGCTATAGTCGATGGGCTCGATCATGCCCTGCTTTCCGAGCGAAATGGCCGAGAACGGGTCCGCGTCGACGATGTCCCAGGTCGGCTTGCCGCTCTTGAATTGAGCCGTGATGGCGCCCTCGGTCGGCCCGGAACCGTCTTCCTTGACCACGACGCCGGAGGCTTTGTCGAAGGGCGCGCCATAGGCTTCGTTATAGGCCTTGATGGCGTCGCCGCCCCAGTTGACGAAGACGAGCTGCTTGTCGTCGGCCGCGGACGCACCGGAGGCGCGCAGCGCCAGCGGCGCCGTGCCGAGAAGCATCGCGGCCATCTGCGAGAAGCGGCGGCGGCTGATCTCGCCGGTGCCGACCTTGGCCGCGAGGATGTCGAGGCAGTCTTTGCGGAAGGCGTCGTTCATGGGAGTGCTCCTGCGTGAGGGTTCAGGCTTCGGCCGGAAGAAGGGTGCCCTTGTCGGTCGGCCACGACACCCAGAGGTCGCGGCCCTGGCTCAAGGCCGACGCCGCGGTCTCGACCGGCAGCGTCACGGTGAGAGGCACGCCGGAACGGGTCGCGAGGCCGAGCCGCATCGCGGGACCGAGGTATGTGGTCGCCACAACCGAAGCCGGGACGCCGTTGCGGTCGGGCTCCCGGTCGACCGAGACCGTCATGTGTTCGGGCCGCACCGCGAGGGTACCGGTCGGCCACGCATGGGCTTGGGCGGGCGCCTGCAACCGACGGCCCTCGAAGGATCCGCTCGTTCCCTTGCTGCAATGGCTGACGGCCTCGACCGGCAGAAGGTTGATCTCGCCGAGGAAACTCGCGACGAAGCGGCTCGCGGGCCGCTCGTAGAGTTCGCGCGGCGTTGCCACCTGCAACAGGCGTCCGTGATCGAAGATCGCGACGCGCGTCGACAGCGACAAGGCCTCGCTCTGGTCATGCGTGACGAAGACGAAGGTGGTCCCGAAGTCCTCGTGCAGGCGCTTCACCTCGTCCTGCATCCGGATCCTGAGATGCTTGTCGAGCGCCGAAAAGGGCTCGTCGAGGAGCAGCACCGAAGGTTCGAAGACGAGCGCCCGCGCCAGCGCGACCCTCTGCTGCTGCCCGCCGGACAGTTGCGACGGCTTCTTGTGCTCGTGCCCGGCGAGCCCGACCCGAGCCACCATGGCGGCGACCCGGCGGGCGATGTCCTCGCGCGGCACCTTACGGACCTGGAGCGGAAACGCGACGTTCTGCTCGACGCTCTTGTGCGGGAACAGCGCGTAACCCTGGAACACCATGCCGAAGGAACGGTCTTCGGCCGGCCGCGCCGTGATGTCGACGCCCTCGCTCATCAGCCGCCCCGCGGTGGGGCGCTCGAAGCCGGCCATGATCATGAGAAACGTGGTCTTGCCGGAGCCGGACGGCCCGAGGAGGGTCAGGAACTCGCCAGGAGCCACGTCGAGCGACACGTCGCGCAGGGCCGCGAACGTTCCGAAACACTTGCCGATCCCGACCGCGTTCAGGCCGACCGCCCGCGTGCTCACCGTTGGTCTTCTCCGGAAACCGACGATCGAAACCGTACAGAGCGACCGGACTCACCGCAAACGAAGAATTCGACCTATTCCCGACAAGAAAATTCACGACACTGCTCAGGTTTGATGCAGCGTCGGACGCTTGTTTAAGCAGGTCTGAGCACCGGAGCGGTCTGGGACAGCCGAGACTTCAGCCAGTCCGAGAAGGCATCGATGGCTGGGTTGCCGGTGCGATGTTGCTCCACGACCAGGTAATAGGCCTCGCCGGAGCGGATCGGGAGATCGAAGGGCCGCACGAGACGGCCGGCCTTCAGGGCCTGTCCGCAGGTGAGTTCGTCGCCGAGCGCGACACCCTGGCCGGCACTGGCGGCCGCCACCACGAGGTTCATGTCGGAGAAGACGACGCCATTGCCGAGAGACGGCGTCGCGATCCCGGCGGCCCCGAACCAGCGGATCCAATCGTCGTGGTCGTTGAGGTGCAGCAGCATGGTGCGGCCGAGATCGGCCGGCTCTCCGAGACCGCCGATCTCGTTCAGGAGCACGGGGCTGCAGAGCGGCGTGAACTCGACTTCGCTGATCAGTTCGACCGCACAACGCGGCCAGTGCCCGTCGCCGTAGGCGATGAAGACATCGACGTCTGGATGGCTGATGTCGTCGAGCCTCACGGGCGTGACGACCCGCAACTCCACATCCGGGTAGAGCACCTTGAACTCGGCCACGTGGGTGCAGAGCCAGAGGGAGGCGAAGCCTGGCGTGCAGCTGACCGTAAGGGCGCCGCGTATGCCCTTGTCGCCATATTGGACGGCGGCATCGCCGAGCAGCAGAAGGGCCCTGCGCACCGCGGTCGCGTAACGCTTGCCCTGCGGCGTCAGGCTGACGCCTTTGCCGTCCCGCTTCAGAAGGTCGAAGCCGAGGTCCCGTTCGAGGAAGCGCAACTGGTGCGAAACGGCGCTGCGGGTCAGGTGGAGCTCCTCGGCGGCCCGCCAGACGCTGCCGGTGCGGGCAAAAGCCTCGAGCGCGCGCAGGGCCTGGGTCGAGGGAACACGCAGGCTCACGTCGTGCAGGTCCGCTTGGTTGGAGGTCGGCCGATCATGCGGTCTGTCGCAGGGCCCGGCAAGCCTGCGCCGGACGGGGTCCCCGGGAGATCGGCATGGCGATTGCAGTGGTTGACGTCGCCATAAAAGCACCCGACGTTGCATCGGGATGTGGAACCACCTGGGATGGATGATCGATGAGAATGCGTCTTGCCGCGATGGCCTTCGGGCTCGCCATGGGACTCGCTTCCCACGCCGCACAAGCTGAAACCGTCAAGGTCGGGTTCGCGGCCGAGCCCTACCCGCCGTTCACGAGCCTCGACGCTTCGGGGAAATGGGTCGGCTGGGAAGTCGACGTGATGAACGCGCTCTGCGCCAAGGCGAAGCTCGATTGCGTCATCACCCCGACGGCCTGGGACGGCATCATCCCGGCCCTGACGTCGCACAAGATCGACATGATCGTCGCCTCGATGTCGATCAATGCCGAGCGGCTGAAGACGATCGACTTCTCCGACAAATATTACAACACGCCGTCCGTCATCATCGCGGCCAAGGGCTCGACCATCAAGCCGACGCCCGAGGGCCTGAAAGGCAAGATCCTCGGCGTCCAGGTCTCCACCACGCATGAGGCCTATGCGCAGAAATACTTCGCGAAGTCTGTCGCCGAGTTGAAACAGTATCAGACCCAGGACGAAGCCAACCAGGACCTCGCGGCCGGCCGCATCGATGCTCTGCAGGCCGATCAGGTGGCCGAGCAGGACTTCCTCGATTCCCCCACAGGCAAGGCCTGCTGCGTCTCGGTCGGCGTGGTCGCGGACGATCCGGTCATCCTCGGCCAGGGCGCCGGCGTCGGCATCCGCAAAGGCGATACGGCCTTGAAGGACAAGCTCAACGCCGCCATCGCCGAAATCCGCAAGGACGGCGAGTACGACGCCATCTCGAAGAAATACTTCAACTTCGACATCTACGGCGGCTGAACCGAGCTTCGCCTCAGCCGGCGCGCCCCGCCATGGCGGTTCCTCTTTCGCACTGGGCGCTGTTGTCGCCCTGGCCTCCCGGATGGGGTGGCACGCTGTTGCGGGGCCTTCTGGCCTCGCTCGAGATCGCAGTCGGCGGCTACGGGCTGGGGCTCGCCGTCGGGATCGGCGGTGCGTCCGGCAAGCTCTACGGCGGCCCGGTCACGAAGGACCTGCTCGCCGTCTACACCACCATCGTCAGAGCGGTGCCGGAGCTCGTTCTGATCGTCCTGCTCTATTACGCGGGAACCGACGCGATCAACCAGTTGCTGTCCGCCATCGGATTTTCGGCGGTCGACATCAGCGGGCTCGGAGCGGGTATTCTGGTGATCGGCTTCGTGCAGGGCGCCTATACGACGGAAGTCCTGCGCGGCGCGATCCTGGCGATTCCGCCGGGGCAGATCGAGGCCGGACGGTGCTCCGGCATGTCGGCGGCCACGCTGTTCCGGCGCATCATCCTGCCCGGCATGGTTCCCTATGCCATGCCGGGCCTTTCGAACCTCTGGCTCATCGCCACCAAGGACACGGCGCTGCTGGCGGTCGTCGGCTTCACCGAACTGACGCTGGCGACCCGGCAGGCCGCGGGCGCCACCAAGGACTATCTCTTCTTCTTCTCGGTGGCGGGCGTGCTCTACCTCGGGCTGACGCTGCTCTCGAGCATCGGGCTGCGCCTTCTCGATCGCAGGACACGACGCTGGATGCCGAGCTTCCGATGACGAACCTCGGCCCCGAGATCGTAGCGCGGGAAATCGGCGACGAGATCCTGGCCGGTCCTCGGCGCCGCGCGATCCGCATCCCTCCGCACCGGATCGGTCTCGGGCTCGTCGGCGCGGCCCTGGTGCTCGGCGCCGCGATGGTCCTGCGGTGGGACTGGCTGCCCCTCTATGCCGGCCGGATCGTTTCGGGCGTGGGCGAGACCGTCATGCTGCTCATCGTCACGACGCTGCTCGGCTTCGCGCTGGCGGTCCCGATCGGCTTGGCCCAGGTGATCGGCAGCGCACCCGTATCGATCGCGGCCAGGACGTTCTGCACGATCATCCGCGGCACGCCGCTGCTGCTGCAGCTCTGGCTGCTCTACTACGGCCTCGGCTCGGTCTTCCCCATGGTACCGGGCATCCGCGACACCGTCTTCTGGCCCTATCTGCGGCAGGCCTGGCCCTATGCGGTCGTGGCCCTCACGCTGTCGTTCGCAGGCTACGAAGGCGAAGTCATGCGCGGCGCCTTCGCCGGGACGCCGCGGGGCGAGATCGAAGCGGCACGCGCCTTCGGGATGAGCCCCTTCACGCTGCTGCGCCGCGTCTGGCTGCCGCTGGCCTTCTACCGCGCCCTGCCGACGCTCGCGGGCGAGACGGTGCTGCAGTTGAAGTCGACACCGCTCGTGGCCACCATTACGGTCGTGGATGTCTATGCGGTCTTCGACCGCGTCCGGCAGGACACCTATATCACCTATGAGCCGCTGCTGCTCCTGGCGCTGATCTACTGCGGACTGACCGGCCTCCTGATCCTGGCCTTCCGGACCATCGAAAAGCGCCTGCCGACCCACCGGGTTTGAAGGGGTTGCCGCAGAAGCGCTATGGAGGGCCTGTGGCGTGGCCTGCAACGGCCTTCGAAACCGCATGCGAGGAAAGCGGACGATGCAGATCCACGAGACTCTCCGTCGCGACATTCCCGAACTGACCGCGTTCCGGCGCGACCTCCACATGCATCCGGAGCTCGGGCTCGAGGAGGTGCGGACGTCCGATCTCGTGGCATCCCGCCTGTCGACATTGGGCTATGCGGTGCATCGCGGCCTCGCCAAGACCGGCATCGTGGCCACCATGTCGAACGGAACGGGCCGGCGCTCCCTCGGCCTCCGGGCCGACATGGACGCCCTGCCGATCCGCGAAGAGACCGGCCTGCCCTATGCCAGCCGGACGCCGGGGCTGATGCATGCCTGCGGCCATGACGGCCACACCGCGATGCTGCTCGGCGCCGCCAAGACCCTGGCCGAGCGTCGTGCCTTCGACGGAACGTTGCACCTCATCTTCCAACCGGCGGAAGAGAATGTCGGGGGCGCCAGGATCATGGTCGGCGAGGGCCTCTTCGACCGGTTCCCCTGCGATGCCGTTTTCGCCCTGCACAACGAACCTTCGCGCCGATTCGGAGAGTTCGCGTTCCGCGACGGTCCCGTCATGGCGGCGGTCGACGAAGCCCTGATCACGGTCCAGGGTCTCGGCGGCCATGGCGCCACCCCCGAGGTGACGCTCGACCCGATCGTGGCCGGGGCCAGCATCGTCATGGCGCTGCAGACGCTCCTCTCCCGCAACGTGCATCCCCTCGACCAGGCCGTGGTCACGGTGGGCGCCTTCAACGCGGGCTCGGCCAGCAACGTCATCCCGGACCGCGCCGAACTGATCCTCGGGGTCCGCTCCTTCGACCCGGCGGTCCGTGACCTCCTGGAGCGGAGGATCGGCGAGATCGTGCACGGGCAGGCCGCGAGCTACGGCATGTCGGCCAAGGTCGACTACCAGAGAAGCTACGACGCGACCATCAATCACAAAGCCGAGACGGACCTGCTCCGCCGGCTCGCGACGCGTTTCGCCGGAGCCGACAACGTCGTCGAGATGCAGCGGCCCACGATGGGCAGCGAGGACTTCGCCTATATGCTGATGGCGAGGCCGGGAAGCTACTTCTTCCTCGGGTCCGGCACGCCGGACAAGAACCGTCCGCTTCACCACCCCGGCTTCGACTTCAACGACGACCTTCTGCCGATCGGGGCCGCGTTCTGGGTTGAGCTCGTCGAGGATTACCTCAGGGCGGCGTAACTCTCCATCGCGGCCAAGAGAACGGGTTGCTTCCTCATCATGTCTCATCCGCCCCGTTTGCTTTCAGATCGAACGAGGTGGGCGGTGGCGCTCGGCGGGATCGGCGAGGCGTTCGGGGACGCCAATTTCCGTCGCTACTCGGTCGGCGCGATCGTGTCGTGGCTGAGCTTCTTCGTCCAGACCGTTGCGGTGTCTTGGGTGACCTGGAGCCTCACGCATTCGACGGCCTGGCTCGCCACCATCGCCCTGTTGGACGCCGTTCCGATGAGCCTCCTGGCGCCGATCGGCGGCGTCATCGCGGACCGCTACGATCGCTTTCGCATCCTCCAGGTCACCTACGCGTTCGCGACCCTGCAGGCGGCCATCCTCGCGGGGATCTCCTTCTCCGGCCACCTCACGATCGCCGGGCTCGCCGGGCTCGCGTTCCTGCATGGGCTCATCCACGCCTTCAGCGTGCCGGCCCAATACGGCCTTCTGCCGCGATTCGTCGAGCGAAGCCGTCTTTCGGCCGCTATTGCGGTGGCGTCCGCCTATGGCACGCTCGGCTTTTTCGTCGGCCCTGCCCTGGCCGGCTGGGTCATCCTACACTTCGGGCCGAGCGTCGCCTTCGCGAGCAACGTGCTCGGCTACGGCGTCTATTTCTGTTCGACCGCGATGATGCAGGCACCGTCGGACGATCGGCCGCCGCCCGACAGGAGCGGGACGTTCATGGCGGACCTCCTCGACGGACTGCGTGCCATAGCGGGTCATCACGGCATACGGGATCTGCTGATCCTGATGGCGTTCGGCAACGCCCTGACCGCCGCGGTCCGCCAGATGATGCCGGCCTTCGCCGACCAATCGCTGCACGCCGGTGTCTCGGGACTGTCGACCCTGCTTTCCAGTGCCGGCATCGGGGCGACGGCTTCGGCACTGTGGCTTGCGCAGGGGGGTGCGCGGCGGTCGCGACCATCGGTCATCCTTTGGGCCTTTCTGGCCTTCATTCTGGCGACCATCCTGCTCACGGTGGCACCCAGCCTTCCCGTGGCGGCGTTCGCGATGATCATGCGCGGGTTCTGCCTTGAGATTTGCCGAACCGGAATCTTGGCCTTGCTCCAGATCTCGGTTCCGGACAGCCTGCGTGGACGGCTGATGAGCACGCAGTTCCTCCTGCAGCAGGGCGCGAGTTCGCTCGGGGTCGCGGTCGTCGGAAGCGTGGCAGACGTTTGGGGCTTGAGGGCGCCGATCCTGTGCGGAGCAGGCTTGACGCTGCTGGCTTGGCTGTACACGATCCGCCGCCGCGGGCGGATCATGCAGAGCTTCGCAACCGCGGCGGACAACGTTTCGTAGCGGCCTCGCATCCCGGATCCGACGAGGTCCCGCAGCCGGCCCCCTCACCAAAGACCAAGGCGTTGCTGAGGCTCGTACCGGCCACGACCGGACCGTGGTTCGCCAGCAGCACGGCGTGATGCCGGCCTCAGCGGCGACTCCATGGCACCGGTGAGGTCGTCCGCGATACATCCGACAGCATCAAGGCCTCCCGCGTCACCGTCGAGGCGCCGCATCGACCCTGCCGCCTTGGTTGCGCCATGATCGGTTCGAAAGATCCGGATGCCGGGTGCGCGTTGCTCGCGGCTCAGGCCGTCGGCTCGGCCCAACCCTCCGAACATGACAAAGGGTCTCTGCCCCGTACCCCTAGCGAAGCTGGAATCCGAGCCGTACATTGGGATCAATCGGGTGCGCCGAACCATCCCGCTCGCTGCCGATGAGGATACCTGGATCGTGACCGTTTGCTCGACCGACGACGCCTCAAGCCGATCCGAAGCCCTCGCCGGGGTCGCGGGTCCGGCCGGCCCGAAGGAACCGCGCAAAAGTGGCGATGGAACCGGAACGGCCGTCATCACACGGCCCAAGACCCAGACCAAACGACCTAGCATGTACCGCGTGCTGCTGCTCAACGACGACTACACACCGATGGAGTTCGTCGTGGCGGTCTTGCGCAAATACTTCAACAAGGGGCCAGACGAGGCGAACCGCATCATGCTGCACGTGCACCATCACGGTGTCGGCGAATGCGGAATCTTCACCTACGAGGTCGCCGAAACCAAAGTCACGCAGGTGATGGATTTCGCGCGGAAGCATCAGCACCCCTTGCAATGCATCATGGAAAAGAAGTGAAAGGCTGTCGCCATCATGCCAGCGTTCTCCCGGTCACTTGAACAATCGCTCCACCGTGCCTTGGCCCTGGCCAACGACCGGCATCATGAATACGCGACGCTGGAGCACCTGCTCCTGGCGCTGACGGACGACACCGACGCGAACGCAGTCCTCAAGGCCTGCTCGGTCGACGTCGACGTGCTGAAGAAGCAGGTCGTCGACTACATCGAGCACGAGCTCGAAAACCTCGTTTCGGACGGGCACGACGATGCGAAGCCGACCGCCGGCTTCCAGCGCGTCATCCAGCGTGCCCACATCCACGTCCAATCCTCCGGACGCGAGGAAGTGACGGGTGCCAACGTGCTGGTGGCGATCTTCGCCGAGCGGGAGAGCCACGCGGCATATTTCCTGCAAGAACAGGACATGACCCGTTACGATGCCGTGAACTACATCAGTCACGGCATCGCCAAGCGTCCGGGCCTCTCGGACAACGCGAAATCGCCGCGCGGCGGCGGAGGCGACGACGACGAGGCGAGGGACGGGAAGGATCCGAAGGATTCGAGCGACCCGAAGAAGAAGGACGGCGCTTTGGAGGCCTATTGCGTCAACCTGAACAAGAAGGCGAAGGACGGGCGCATCGACCCGCTCATCGGCCGCGAGAGCGAGGTCCAACGCACCATTCAGGTCCTCTGCCGGCGTCAGAAGAACAACCCGTTGCTGGTCGGTGACCCCGGAGTCGGCAAGACCGCCATCGCCGAAGGCCTGGCCCGCAAGATCATCAAGAACGAGGTGCCCGAAGTCCTGGCCGACGCCACCGTGTTCGCGCTCGACATGGGGACGCTGCTGGCCGGCACGCGCTACCGTGGCGACTTCGAAGAACGCCTGAAGCAGGTGATGAAGGAGATCGAGAACCACAAGAACGCGATCCTGTTCATCGACGAGATCCACACGGTGATCGGTGCCGGCGCTACCTCGGGCGGCGCGATGGATGCCTCGAACCTGCTGAAGCCGGCCCTGGCCCAGGGGTCGCTGCGCTGCATCGGCTCGACCACCTACAAGGAATACCGGCAGTATTTCGAGAAGGACCGGGCCCTGGTCCGGCGTTTCCAGAAGATCGACGTCAACGAACCCTCGATCCCGGATGCGGTCGAGATCATGAAGGGGCTGAAGCCCTACTTCGAAGAGTTCCACAAGGTCCGCTACACTTCGGAAGCCGTGAAGGCCGCCGTGGAACTGTCGGCTCGCTACATCAACGACCGCAAGCTGCCCGACAAGGCCATCGACGTGATCGACGAGACCGGCGCGAGCCAGATGCTGCTGCCCGAGCGCAACCGCAAGAAGACGATCGGCATCAAGGAGATCGAGGCCACCATCGCGACGATGGCCCGGATCCCGCCCAAGACCGTGTCGAAGGACGATGCCGAGGTCCTGGCCCATCTCGACGAGACCTTGAAGCGCGTCGTCTATGGTCAGGACAAGGCCATCGATGCCCTAACCTCGGCCATCAAGCTGGCCCGGGCGGGCCTGCGCGACGGCGAGAAGCCGATCGGCTCCTACCTGTTCTCCGGTCCGACCGGGGTGGGCAAGACGGAAGCCGCGAAGCAACTGGCCGCCAGCCTCGGCGTCGAGCTGATCCGCTTCGACATGTCGGAATACATGGAACGCCATACGATCAGCCGCCTGATCGGCGCCCCTCCCGGATATGTTGGCTTCGACCAGGGTGGCCTGCTGACCGATTCCATCGACCAGCATCCGCATTGCGTGCTGCTGCTCGACGAGATCGAGAAGGCTCACCCCGACCTTTACAACATCCTGCTGCAGGTCATGGACCACGGCAAGCTGACCGACCACAACGGCAAGGCGA